>DEQO01000055.1 GCA_002360495.1 Flavobacteriales bacterium UBA3364 | reverse complement strand
GCTGGTCGAAGGAGCGGCGCACCGGGCGGGAGCCCTGCTCGGTCGGGCCAAGACGACGGAGGTGGTCGACGCCACGCTCGTCGCCGTGGCGGTGGAGCGGGGTGCGGACATCGTGACGGGGGACCGCGACGACATCGAGCGTCTGGTCGCCGCGAGCGGCGAGCGAGTCGTGATCGTCGACGTGTGACCGAGCCCGCGGCTCGATCACTCGATCAAGCTGCTTCGAGCTGGCGCTCGACGAGGCGCTTGTAGAGGCCTTCCAGGGCCATGAGCTCGTCGTGCGTGCCCAGTTCGACCACGCGGCCGTGTTCGACGACGCAGATGCGGTCGGCGTGGCGCACGGTCGAGAAGCGGTGGGAGATGAGGATGGTGGTGCAGTGGTGTGGGTGCAGAACACGGTGGGTCTTGAAAAGCTCACCACCTCGACCATCGTGCGCGTGTGGCCGAACCCGGGTCGGGATCGGGTGCGGGTCGAAGGACTGAACGGGGCCACCACCTGGCGGTTGATCGATGCCCAAGGGCGCGTTCAGCGCAGCGGCACCACGAACGGAGTGGACTATGTCATGATCGAATTCGCGGACCTCACCCCAGGTCAGTACGTGATCCAGGTAGGCGACGCGAACCACTGGTCGGCAACGCCGGTGGTGCGCGAGTAGGTCTCTGGTGAACCGCACCATTACCGGTGTCGCGAAGGAGCGATCAACTGAAGGGCCGGTGCCAGTGTTGGGGCATCTACCTTCGGGCCATCATGTGTTCCTCACTGCGCTTCACGAGCCTTGCCCTGTTGCATGCGATCCTCGGGGTCGCCCAAGCCCAAACACCCATCTGTGCGGTGCAGGGTGCGGGCACCAGCAGTCCGTATGATGGGCAGACCGTGACCATCCAGGGCATTGTTACCGCGGTGTACACGGGCTCCGGATCGCTGGGCGGGTACTTCCTGGAACAGCCCGATTGCGATGCCGACGCGAACACGAGCAACGGCATTTTCGTGTACGACCCCTCGCCGGGCGGTATCTCGATCGGCCAGCGCGTGCAGGTCGTTGGAATCGTGGAGGAATTCAACGGCGTTACGGAGATCACGCCCACCTCGGCCACGGTAACAGGTTCCGGTACGGTGGCTCCGACGGAGATCACCCTGCCGCTCGCCTCGTATCCGGCATGGGAGCACTATGAAGGGATGTACTTGCGCTTCCCAGCGACGTTGACCGTTGCGGACAACCAGGGATGGGTGGAATATGGCCAGTTGACGCTGGCCCCGGAACTATCGCTCACCCCGACACAGACCATCGACCCCAACGACGTGGTGCCGAGCGGCACCACCAGCACGGGAGTGAGCAATGTCGCCGCCGTGAACGCGGCCTATGCGCTCATCGATCGGAACTATGTGGTATTGGACGACGGCCGCACGAACACATACCCCACGCCGCTGCCATGGATCGGGAGCGATGGTACGCTGCGTACCGGCAGTACGATCACCGATCTGCGCGGCGTATTGCATTACAGTTTTGGGGAGTACCGGATGCAGCCAGTGGGTCCAGTACCCATTGTACATGCACAGCGCCCATCGGTCCCGGCAGTGGAAGGCACGGTCAGGGCGGCCTCGTTGAACGTATTGAACTACTGGACCACCTTGGGCGAATGGGGCGCGCAGACCAATGGTGAACTCACACGGCAACGCACCAAATTGCTAGCTGCATTGCAAGCGCTTGATGCGGACGTTTACGCCCTGCACGAACTGGAGAACAACGACGTGGCGTGGGCCGATCTGCTCGCAGCATTGAACGCCGCCGTGGGAGCGGGCACCTATGCCTGCCGTGAAGAGAATGCCTTCGGCAGCGGCGGCACCAAGAGCGTGATCTTCTACAGGACGGCGGCCCTTTCTCCATTGGGTGCCTTGGACGCGTTGAACGGGAGCCCATTCCAACGTCCGCACCTGTCCCAGGCCTTTGTCGTGAACGCCACGGGTGGGCGCTTCCTGTTCAGCACGGCACATATGCGCAGCAAGCTCTGCGACAATGCGACCGGGAACAACCAGGACCAGGGCGATGGCCAGGGCTGTTTCAACAGCAACCGCCGTGAACAGGCCACCGCATTGGTCTCGCACTGGGCCGGTCTGCGCGCCTCCACGGGCATCGAGGCGCACCTGATCATGGGGGACTTCAATAGCTATGGCGAAGAGGATCCACTGGACATTCTGCGGGCGAGCGGACTGCAGCACCTCGGGTCGGTCGAAGACCATAGCTACGCCTACGAAGGCCTGTTCGGTGCGCTTGACCATGCCTGGGCCACGTCGGCGCTCACGGGAAGTATCACCGGCACGGCGGTGTGGAACATCAACAGTGATGAGCCCGAGGCACTGGATTACGCGGACGACAACCTATCGCGCTACCAACCGAACGCGTTCCGTTGCAGTGATCACGACCCTGTGTTGGTAGGTATCGATGCAACGGAGCTGGCCACTGGCATCGGGGATCAACGGATGATGTCCGACGAATGGTTCACGCTGGTCAACAGCCGGGCACAATGGACCTTCCCCTTCTCCACGGTTGGACAAGTGGAGGTCTACAATGCGCGTGGCGGCTTGGTCTGGCGGTCGATGGATCGCGGGTCCATTGTCCACGACGTCACCGGTTGGTCATCCGGCCTATATCTCTGGCGTGTCGATGAGCGCGTGCCGGATGGCATCGCAGCCCCAGCTGCCAGGGGTCGCTTCGTGGTACCTTGATCAGCGTTCGTAGTAGAACACGATGCTGGCCTTGGCCAGGGTGTTCTGGCCGAGGTTGAAGCCCACCATGGGTGCGCTGGCTTTGGCGTCCAGGCCGAGCTTCTCCACCTTCAGGGCGTGGATGGTCAAGATGTATTGGTGCGCGCCGTGGCCGGGTGGGGGGCACGGTCCGCCGTAGCCCGTTCCGCCGAAATCGGTCATGCTTTGCACCGCACCAGTAGGCATGCCGGGCTGCCCGGGCGTTCCCGCTCCGGTGATCAACTCCTTCGTATCGGCCGGGATATCGAACGCCACCCAATGCCACCAGCCGCTGCCGGTGGGCGCATCGGGATCGTACAGCGTGATGGCGAAGCTCTTGGTCCCTTCCGGGGCATTGGACCAGTTCAACTGTGGGCTCTGGTTCTCGCCGGTGCAACCGAACCCATTGAAGACCTGCTTCATGGTAGCCTGGCCACCGATATCCGCGCTGCGAAGGGTGAATGTGCCGGGTTGTGCCATCATGGACAGGGCGATAAGGCAGGCGGGAAGAAGTGCTGCGGTGCGGGTCATATTCGAGGGGTTTGGTCGAAGATATTGCATGCTCAAGCGAGGAGTTGTTCCTTGGTGACAGCCGGAATGGGAACAGCCACTACCTTCACGGCACGGTCTTTGGAAACCGGACCGCAACAAGGACATCCACACCTAACCCCAAACACCAACCAATAATGCGTACCCTCATCCTCACCGCTGCTGCAGCTGTTCTGTTCTGCGCAACGGACGTGCTCGCCCAAGGCGGCACCACCACACCGGTCCAGACGAAGCCGATGTCTAACCCGACCCCGAAACCGGCCCCGACCAGTTCGCTCGCCGAGCAGAAGAAGAACATGACCGCTGAACTGACCAAGACCTTGGGCAGTGCGGACGACCTGTTCGCCACGGCCACCAAGATGGCCCAGGGCAGCGAAGGCGATCGGCTGAACACCATCATGCGCGTTGCCGATGCCACCAAGATCGTCCAGACCGATCTGAAGAACCAGATCGGCCTGGTTGAAAAAGCCACGGACAAGACGATCAGTGGCGTGCTGAACAAGGCCAAAGAGGTGAATGCCGCCTCGGTGCGCAAACTGACCAGCCTGAAGGCGGAATTGCCCAAGGCCGATACATCCACCAGCACCCCCGCTGACACCAAACCGACCATTCCGGCCCAGACCAAGTAGGGCTTCGTTCCAGATCCCATGGAAGGGCCGCCTCACATCGAGGCGGCCCTTTTGCATTCAAGGACAAGGTCGGAGAGCGGGCATTTTCACGTGTGGGCGCCGGGAGTATTGCGGGATCGGGCCGGTGTCTATCTTCACGGCACGGTCTTTGGCTGTCGTGGACACAAGGACTTTCAAAACATCAACACCCCAAACACCAATCAACATCATGCGTACTTTCATTCTCGCCGCTGCTGCAGTTCTCGCATTCTGCGCAACGGATGTGCGCGCCCAAGGCGGCGGCACCACCACCACACCGGTCCAGACGAAACCGTCGACCACCCAGAAGCCGGCCCCGACCGACAAGCTCGCCGAACAGAAGAAGAGCATGTCTGCGGAGTTGAAGAACACCATGGCCTCCGCCGACAACCTGCTGGGCTCCGCCAACAAGATGGCCGAGGGTGCCGAAGGGGAGCGCAGGGACCTGATCTTGAAGGTGGCCGAAGGCATCAAGGTCGTTAAGAAGGACCTCAACACCCAGCTTGGTCTGGTGAATGGGGCAACGGAGAAAACGGCCCCGGCAGTGATGTCCAAGGCCAAGGAGGTGAATGCAACCTCTATCCGCACCCTGGAGCGCCTGAAAGGCGAGTTGCCCTCCACCAAGCCGACAGTGGGCAGCACGACGGATACCAAGCCTGAAACACCGGTGGAGACCAAGTAAGCACTGGCTGAATTCGTGAACGGGCCATCGCCGGGAGGCGGTGGCCCGTTCGCTATTTCAGGAACGACCGAGCTTCGCCAGGTAACGATCCTCCAACTGGCGCATGGTAGCGCGCTGGGCCTTGGTCTTGTCCTTGTGCCCCAAGAGGTGCAACAGGCCGTGTACCATCACGCGCCGGAGCTCCAGTTGGGCGCTAACGCCGAAGGTGGCGGCATTCTCCCGGATGCGATCGTAACTGATCAGGATATCACCGGCCACACCGTTGTTGCTTTCCACCGGGAACGTGATCACATCGGTGAACTCGTCGTGTTGCAGGAAGGTGCGGTTGTAATGCAGCAGGGCCTTGTCGCTCATGAGCACGTAGCACACCAGATCGATCCGTGTGCCGTGGTCCTGTGCTACACGTTGGAGCCAGCGCTTCATGGTGGCGCGGTCGCGGAAGGCGTTGGGAACTTCCTCGGCCTTGAACGCGATGGTCGGCATCGGTGGTTATTCCTGGACGGGCTTCAGGCCGAAGGCCATGGTCACCGTGGCTCCGTTGTCGCTGAACTCCACGCTCTTCGCGAGGGCACGCATCAGGAAAACACCTCGGCCGTGGGGCTTCTCGATGTTCTGCGGGTCGGTGGGGTCGGGCAGGTGCTCGAAGTCGAAGCCGGGCCCCTGGTCCTGCACCATGAAGATGATGCGATCGTCCTTCACCTCATAGCCCAGGGTCACGGTCTTGGAGGGGTCCAGGGCGTTGCCGTGGTGGATGGCGTTGTTCACGGCCTCGGTCAGGGCGATGAGGATCTCCCCGTAGTGGCTCTCGTGGACATTGTACTTCGTACAGGCCTCATCGATCAGCTTTTCGGCCAAGGCGATGTTCTCTGCCTTTGCAGGAAAGTCGATACGCTGGGTGAATTCCAACTCTTCGGTCAATGCTCCCATGGGCGTTCAGGGTCGGTCAAAAGTACCGAAATAGGCATTGACCCGATCGCGGTAGTAGGGCTTCAATCCCGGGGGCACTGTTCGTAAAAGTTCGGCCTCGCGGGCCTTGCGCCGTTGGTAGTCGAAATAGCGGGCCGGATCGGCGGCCGGTGTGTTCTTCCCCTCGTTGCTGGTGCGCTGCTGGTCCAATTCACGTTCGCGCTCCGCTTTTTCATGCTCGAGCAGCCGTGTCATGATCTCCTGTTGGCGGCGCAGCGTCTCCGGGGTGATCTGCTTGTTCACGATGTCCTTCTCCTGCTGTTCCATCTGCTCGGCCAGCTTGTTCAAGGGATTTCCGGCACCGGAGCCGTCCTTGTTCAGTTCCTGGGCCAGCTTCTGCATCTCCTTTCGGATCGCGGCCTGTTGTGCGGCGAGGGTGGCCAGTTGCTGGCTCATGCCGGGCATGCCCATGCCACCGGGGTTCTTTTCGCCGGGTTTCTCACCCGGTTTCTTTCCCTCCTGCATGGCTTTGCGCATCTGCTCCAGTTGTTTCTGCAACGCCTCCTGGTTGGCCTTCATCTTGGCCATCTTGGCCTTGTCCCCGGGCTTGCTGCCGGAACCACCGGGTTTGCTGCACGACCCACTCCCGGGCTTGCCCTGTGCGTTCATCTGCGCCATCATCTGTTGCAAGGCCTCGTCCAGCAGCAGGGCCAGATTGTTCAGGCTGGTCATGGCGTGCTGCTGTTTGTCGGCGGCCATGGGCTTGTACCGTTCATTGGCCCGTGCATCGCCAAGGAAGCGCAGGGCTTCGTCCATGTTCCCGTTCACGGCGTTCATCTCACGGTTCACGATGCTCTCCAATTGCGGCACGCGTTTGCTCAGCGCGAAGAGCGAATCCTCGATCACCTTGGCATCATCTCGCAGTTTGCGCTGGGTGCGGCCGTGCTCGATAAAGCGTGGGTCTTTGGTGGTGGTGGTGGTGAGTTCCGCCATCACGCCCTCCTGATCGAAGCTCAGTTGCACGATGTTCTCCAGAAGTTGGCGCAGGGCATCCATGTCCTCCTCCTGCTGCTCCTGGGCGTTGCTCTCCATGGCGCTCTTCATTTCGAAGGCGAGCTGCTCCATCTCCTCGGCGGCCTTCTTTTGGGACTCCCCTGCTTTCTGGTTCTGCTTCTTGTCCAGCTGCTCGCTGCTCTTCTTCTGCTCGTCCTGGATGCCCTGTTCCTTCTCGTCGGTCTTGGGGATGTCCATAGGTTCCTCCAACTCGCTGTTCTTCTTCTCCAGCTCGTCCATCTGCTTGCGCAGTTCCTCCATCTCCTTGTTCAATTCCTCTTGTTCCTTCTTGAGTTCCTCCTGGTCGGTCTTTCCCTCCTTGGTCTCCTCGCTCAGCTTCTCCTGCTTGTCGGCAAGGTCCTCCAACTGCTTCACGATGTCTTCGGCCTTCTGCTCCACTTCCAGCCGTTTGAAGGTCTCAAGCGCGCGGTCCAGCTCCTTCTCGATGTCCTCCTGGTCCATTTTCATCTCCTGCAATTGCTCTTGCAGTTTGTCCTTGTCCAGCTTTTCCATCAGCTCCTGCACTTGGCGGTAGAGCTCCTTCATTTCCTCGCTCAACACGTTCTCGAACAGCTCCTGCACCTGTTTCTGCTTCTCCAGCAGACGCTCGTCGTTCGGGCGGAATTCCTGCTGTTGCTGCTGGCTCTCGCGCAACTGTTCGGTGCTCTTCTCGATCTCCTGTTGCAGCTGCTGTTGACGTTGCATGACGTTCTCCAGCTTCTGCTTGTCCTGGAAGTTCACCTCTTTCTTCTCCAACAGTTCGCGGCGCAGCTTGTCCAATTCCTTCTGCAGGTCCTGCGCTTCCTTGATGTTCTCCTTCAAGCTGCTCTTGATCGCCTCGCTTTGTTGTTCCTCCTGCCTGGCCAGCTCGGTCAACGTTGGGGCGGCGAAGACCTGAGGGGTGCTGCGGGCGCTCTTGCTGCCGTTCACACCATCGTTGTCCCATACCTCGAACCAGTGCTCGATCTTGTCTCCGGGTGCGATCGTGAAACCGTAGAGGTCCCAACTGTGGAAGAACTCCTGTCGCGTATTGCGCGGATCGATAGGCAGTTCCTTCACTCCACTGCGCTGTTCCGAAGGCACGCTGTCGCCGCCGGCCACGAACCGGTAGTGGAAAAGCAGGCGTTTGAAGCCATGGTCATCGCCCAGTTCGCCGCGGTAGAAGAGGCGCTTGAGCGCGGTGCTGTCCGTCTTCGTTTCCACGTTGATCGTGGGGTAGAGGTCGGGTACCACTTCAACACGGTACTGTAGCGGATCGCGTGCGGTCCGATCGCCGTTGCGCGGTGCCATGCGGTAGGTGCGGCTTTGCAGGAAACGACGGCTGCTTCGGAAACTGCCACGGCCGGCATCGCTTGCGGTCGGCTGTAGTGTGAACGTTGTATCGTCGAAGGCCATGTCCAACGCGTCGGCGCTGCGGGCGTTCACGCTCCAGGTGATGCGTGTACCGGCGGGTACGGTGAGGTCGCCGGTATTGCTCGCCGTTTCGTTCGGTCTGCCGAGGTAGCCCGGAAATTCCAAAGCCATGCTGAAATCGAGCAACAGCGGATCGGGAATCGTGCGCAGTGTATAGGTCTCGGAGTTGAAGCCCTCTGCGGAAAAGCGGAAGTCCACGGTCTCCTGTACGTTGCGAAAGCGGTGGGTGAAACGCACTGCATCCTTCTTCACCAGCGGGATGCGCTGGCCATCGATGTCCAGGTCCACCTGCTGCGGGATCGCCTGTCCCTGGATCTCCACGGTCACTTCGTAGTCCTGGTCCTCGGGCACTTCCAGCGTGTCGTTCAGCAACACGAACCGGAAAGGTGCTTCTGGCAGGAATTCGCTGCCATGGTCGATCAAGCGCTTCGTAGGTCCGGTGATCAAGCTGGGTGCAGCGAAGAGCAACACGACCAGCACGGCCAATGGTGGCAGTGCATACCGGAGGTAGCGTGTGTTGCGCCTCAGGTCGATCGCATTGGCGAAGGGAATAGGTCCCAGTTCCCGGCTGCGTTGCGCGATGGCCGCTTCGATCAGCTCGCGTTGCTGCGGCTGCGCGGATGCCATATCACGAAGCTGCAGTGTGTTCAGCAACTTGTCCTTCACCTCGCTGAAATGCGTACCCACGATGCTGGCGGCTTCCTCGTGCGATATCACCTTGCCGAGGTGGAAGAGCTTCACGAGGGGGATGGCGATGAAGCGCACGATCACCACGGCCGCAGCGGTCAAGGACCCCCAGAACAGGGCGGTGCGCGCACCTGTGCCGAAACGACCGGCGTATTCCAGCAGGGCGGCGATCAGGAAAAAGGCGACCAGCAGACCAACACTATAGAGTACCCCACGGATCAGCCGGTCCTTGTAGAACTTCCGGATGAAGGCATCCAATTTGGTGATCAGCAGGTCGGTATCGGTACGCATCCTTCAATGGGCCTCAACGGCCGTGCCGCAACGCATGTTGCACAGCAAAGCTAAGTCAAGCGATGGGGCCGCTCCGTCAAGTACACCTGCCGGTGGCGCATGGTTCAGCCGGTGGCGACGGAGTCGCTAGCGAACGATGATCCGCCGTGCCATCTTCCGGCCGTCGCCGATCAGCTCGACCAAGTACGCACCGGGTGCGACATCCATGGAAACAGGGATGCTCACTTCTCCCCGCACGTGCCCGAGCTGTTGGGTATGTGCGGCACGACCGGTCATGTCCAGAACGCGCAGCAAGGCGTTCGGGGCATCGACGTTCTTGATGTGGATGGTGAAGGTGCCGTCGTTCGGGATGGGGGACACATGAAGCAAAGGGCCGGTCGGATCATCGGCAGGGGTGATCCCCGTGATGATCAAAGAGGCCTCCCCCGAACAACCCTGTTCATTGGTCGCGGTAACGCTCAAGAGCCCACCAAAGGGAGGGGTGACGCATGACCCGGCGGCGCCAGGGATGACCTCTCCGTTGAAGCTCCACTGGTAGTCGACGGTGCCGTTGGCCGAAGCGCATACCAGACCAAGTTCGGGTTGGTTGGTGATGGTCACCACCGGATCGATGCCCACGGAAACCGTGAAAGTGGTGTCGTGTACGCACCCATAGCTGTCCAGTACCGTATATCCGAGGGTCTGGATGCCGACGCCCGGTGCGTAGGTGGCCAGTCCGGGATGCGACGGATCGTTCGTTATGCCGGGTCCGCTCCAATAGGAGGAATCGGCACTGGAGCCGAGGACGGGACCCTGATCGATGTATGAACTGTCCGACCCGTCACCGAAGGAAATGCACCAACCGCAGAGGTAGCCATTGTCCACCCCGGCATTGTCAATGGAGGAAAAGGTCCATGTTCCGTTCAGTGGGCAGCCCAGCAGTTGGGCCAAGGGTTCCACGCTGGCATACCGACCTGGGGCGATGGCCACGCCCTGGCTGGTCGGTATTACGTTCGGTGTAAGACCTCCTTCCGTGGATTCGGCAAGTGTTGCGAATTCCGGATCGAGTCCGAAGCAGTACTGGAAACAGGTCCCGGGAACGATATTATTGGCATCGTCGGAGTCGTTCGCATCACCAAGGAAAGTGCTGCCACCACCCTGTTGATGCAGGGCAACACTATTGCCATTGGGACAAGAGACCACGAGTACAAGATCACCCAAATAGGAGTGCTCCATATCGAGGCAGATGTCACCCAATTGGGCAATGTCCGTGAGCACGGCAGCCGGACTTGCGACGATCTGCAATGGGGAAATGGATGTGGCCGGGTAATCGAGCAGGTCAACCCCGTTGTCCTCTGACGAACAGCCAACGGGACTGCCCACCATGGGTGCTTGGGTTGCCATACCTGTCAAGGCCACCGGGTTCCCTTCGCAGGCCAATTGGGGAGCCGTTGTCCCGGCGAAGGAAGGCGTGGGACTGACGAGTACGACGGTCGTATCGGAAACAAGACTTGCACAACCGATATCGTCCACCACGATCAAGTAGACCTTATGCACTCCGCCCACCTCGAAAGGGAAAGAAGCAATGGGGCCCGTTGTGGTGTCGACCCCATTGACCCCGCGCACCCATATCCACTGGTCGACGGTTTGCCCCGGCGATGCATAACTGGCCGATCCATCGAAGGTGAGCGACTCTCCTTCGCAGAGTTGCACAGGGCTGGTCTGCGCGGCAGTGAAGATCGCGGTCGGAGGCAGGCACCCCCCTTGAGCGTGGAGATCGAGAAAGGATGCACAGGATGCTGCGATGGCGAATGCCACAGCCGCAGTGGAGGAGGTCCGGTTGGTCATCTATGGTCCACGGCCCGACGATCAGCGCACCACGATCCGTTGTGATAGGGTTCGTTCGGCCGTTGTCAATTGTACGAAATAAGTACCGGGTGCCAGATCGGCGCTGACCGGAATGCTCGCCGGGGTTGGCGCAATGCGCCGGTCCAGGACCGTTCGTCCGGTCATGTCCAGTATTTGGAGGTGCGCGTTCTTGGTCGAAACACCTGCGGTAAGAACGGAAAAGGTCCCGTTGTTGGGTGACGGATACACCACCATGGACGGAGCATCGGTTTGTCCGGTAGCCAGTCCAGTTGAAAGGTAGGTCGCCTCGCCGCTGCAACCCTCGAGCGTGGTGACGGTAACGCCGATCACACCGGACCCGGGCGGGGTGAAACACGACCCCGCAGCACCTTCCACCTCCTCCCCGGCGTAACTCCATTGGAAGGCTCCGGACTCCGAGGTCTCAGCACAGACCAGGCCCAGATCAGGTAATTCCTCGATGCTTACCGTGGGCGGTACACCCACGGACACGACCAGGGTAGTGTCGTAAGCACACCCGTAGCTATCGACAACACTGTAGGTGAGTGTTTGCACGCCTTCTTGGGGGTCATATGTGGCGCTACCTGGGTTCTGCGGGTCGTTCACGGCAGGGGCGCTCCAGAAAGAGGAATCGGCGCTCGTCCCAAGGACCGGCCCATGGTCGATGTACGAACTGTCCGGGCCGTTACCGAAGGAAATGCACCAGCCGCAGAGATAGCCGTTGTCGCCGCCAGCAAGGTCGCTGGAGGTCAGTGTCCAGGTGCCGGACATCGGACATCCAAGGAGCTGTTCCAGTGCGCCGACCGGCGCATAGCGGCCTGGCCCGACAGCTGTGCCACCTTGGGAGGTTTGGACCACGTTCGGGGTGATCCCATTGGCCACGGACTGCGCAAGTGTGCCATAGTCCGGATCCGTCCCGAAGCAATATTGGAAACAAGCTCCGGGGATGATGGGCTCTGCATCGCTGTTGTTCGCATCGCCCAACCAGGTGCCACCACCACCTCGGTTGTGCAGGACCAGTGCCGACCCGTTCGGGCACGTAACGGTGAGGACGATGTCGCTCATGAACGTGTGCTCGATCTCCAGACAGATGTCACCGAGTTGTGCCAGGTCGGTGATGGTCGCATTTCCGCCAGCGCTCACCGCGAGGGCTGATTGGGTCACCTGTTGATCGGGCAGTGGCAGTCCGTTGGAAGCATTCGAGCAGCCTTGGGGATTTCCGACCATGGGTGTTTGGGTCGCCACGCCCGTCAATTCAACGGGGGAACCTTCACAGGCGACCGTCAATGTCGTGGTGCCCGAGAACGAAGGCACCGGGCTCACCAGCACGATCGCCGAATCCGCAACGGCACTGGCACAACCGAAGTTATCCACGACATGCAGAAGGATCCTGTGCAAACCGCCGATATCGAAGGAAAAGGTCGCTTCAGGGGTGTTCGTGGTGTCAATGCCGTTCAGACCGCGGTCCCAGATCCATTGTTCGATCTCCCTTCCAGGGGCGGCGCTACTGGTGGACCCGTTCACGCTCACCACATCACCGCTGCAGATCTGGACGGGATCGCTTTCGGGGACGGTGAATACAGCGGTGGGTGTGGGGCAGGTGCCGGTGCAGCCGATCTCGGCCACGAAGAATCCGGTCCCGGAACTGCTGGAGGTGAAGACCAGCGTGAGACAGCCGGAAGAGTTGTTCGCCGAAGCGCCAACGGTAAGGTCCGCGAGGTCGGTTCCATAGAAGGTGCCGATCAGCGGCGCGCTCGTGCTGTTCCCATCATACACCACCAACTGGTCGTCCGTCCCGCTTTGGTCCAGGTCGAACCCGATGAAGGTGAGGTACACAGCGTACTCGGGATCGTCGCCGCAGATCGTCGTGGTGAAGTTCTCGTTGACCCCGTATCCCGGCCCTTGCGGACCACCACTGTCGAACAGTGTGCCCGAACAGGAATTTATCTGGGGTTCGACAATGGTGAAGTTCTGCGCGTTGAGTGCGAGGACGAACGCGAAGGCTGAAAGAGCGATCGCGATACGCGGACCGTACTGTTGGATCATGTGCGGAAGGTATGTGTTCGGCACACGAGGGACGTATGGTGTGACGGGAAGGTGGCCCGGTCAACGAACAATGCGTGTTGTTCGTAGGTCTGCCGTCGGCAGATGGATCATGCTTCCTTCCGCAACATCCGCACGGCCATAAGGCCCATACCGGCCATCAAGGCAATGATGATGGCCCAGATCCACCAATGCGATGGATCGAAGAGCGGGGCAGCCTTTGCTTTCTGCGGCAAGAGCTCCAGCGGACCTGTGCTCAGCGTATCCACCGGCGCGGGAAGGTCATCCGCGAAATGCGCCATGTCGAAATCGGGAGGTGATAGTGCCGCGTCGCCGGAGGTCAGGGAGTAGCGCATCCCCGGTTCCAAATTGGCCAGGAGGGTCCGCTCGGTATTGAAGACCTGCACGGCGGAAAAGTGCAGTGGCCGATCGTCACCATTGTCTATGGTGAGGTCGAACGTGTCCTCGCGTGTTCCGGGAAGCTCTAGTGCAAAGTGGTCTTCCGAGGTCAACGTGAACGATGCGATGGTCTCCTCGCTGTGTTCCGTTCGTTCCTTTCGGCCATGGCGCCGGATCTCGGTGCGGGGCGCCTGCAAACGACCTGCGCGATGGAACGGCGCCGTGTCCCGCACGGTGTATACGATGCGCTCCACGGGGACGGGATGCGCCGATGTGATGCGCAGACGGGTTGTTGACGCCGAGTCGCGTTGTTCCCACGTGATGATCGCCGACGTGTAGCGTGCGGGCACGGCTTCCTCGGTGAAGTGCCCGACACCCAGGATCTGCATCGGGTCGGTCAATGAATCGTTCAAGGTGATCCGGAAAAAGCGGTAATCGCTGCGTGGCAGATCCACGAGGAGGACCTGGTGCGGCGGGTCACCACGTGCGCCCTGAGTCACCACATGATCGTCCTTCACCATGTACCATCGCTCGCCATCATCGCTTCCTGTGATGCGCACATGTTTCTCCACGTCCACCGGGCGGATCCAGATATGCAGGTCGTCCAGCTGCCGGTCCGCGGGACGCTCCAATTCCACCACCGTGCTCTTGGGTAACACCTCATTCCGCAACACCGTGTACGGCACGAAATGCGGACCCAGCGGACCTGCCGATGATCGCTGCAGCACGAACGGAACGATGTGGCCGAGGCTGTCCATCAAGCGCAGGTCGCCTAGATCGGTACGCGACACGCCGATGAGCTCGGGTGCCAGAACGATGGCGTGGAGCCCGGAGCGCTCAACACGTGGCACCGCCGCGCGCCACTGCGGCTGGGCCATTACGGCGTGCGCGACCAACGCGCCGAAGGAGAGCAGTTCAAGTCGTCGGCGCATCGTTGGTCGTTCCGGAAGTGGGTGCATCATCCTGCAGCAGCACTTTCAACTTCTGGTACATGAAGGAGATCACCAGCAACAACGCGCCGAGGAAGATGAACGCGGCCACGCGACCGCCCTCACTCAATTCGCCGAGGTCGAAGAGGAACAATTTCACCAGGGTGATGGCGAACAGGCACAGGGCGATCACGCGCACCATGCGCATCCGCTGGCGCATACCGTACCACATGAAGAGGAACGAACCGATGCCCCAGAGGATCGGATAACCGACGCGGCGCGCATCGGAAAGGTCGGCCTCCACAGTACCCGTGTTCGTCCCCAACAACAACATGGCATGGTCCAGCTCCTGGCTCGCGAACACCACCACGAAGGCGCACATCGCCCAGAGGTAAACGTTCCACGCGGAAGAGGACCGTGCGATGTGTTCGCGTACAAGCTGTGCAATGCGCACCACGGCCACCACCATCAACGCGCAGGCGATGTAGTGGAAAGGCCCGAAGCCCTCACCGCCACGTGCATTCAAAACAAGCCACAAGGCATATCGGCTGTTCATGTAGAACCCGGAGATGTAGATCACCCCGCAGATCACCAGGAGCAGGGTGACCGCCACGCGGAACAGTGACGCGGCCGTTCGCGTGGCGCGGTCCAGCACCAATACGAAGAGCAGCGAGTAGGCCATCAACGCCAGGGCGACCACCTGCGGATCGAACAGGTGTCCGAGCTGGTAGCGCAGCTCCAGGAAATTGATCAGGTACAAGAGGACCACGCCCACGGTCGCCGTCACCGGGGAGAGCGATCGTGCGGAAAGGCCCGGCAGGATCTCATGCGCCGGATCACGGCGGCGCAGCAAGACCGTCATCGCACCGGAAGATGCAACGGCCGCCATGCCGGTGATCCAGCCCTTGTTCAGCAATGGCCGCATGGTTTCCGCAGCACCCCAGCCGTAGATGGTATTGAGGTCCATCCACAGGCTGAGGCCCATGAGCCCCGCCACCAATACGCTCGCGCGCTCGATCAAGCGGATGCCGGTACGTTGTGCGAACCACAGCAGCAGCACGGCCTCGGCCGCCCAGAACAGTGTGATGTGGTTGCCCTCCAACTGCACGGGCACGGCCAGGCTGATGAAGGTGAGCACCAACCCGATCAACAGCAGTTTCAGTGTGCGCGGAACGCCTTCCTTCTTGTTGAAGTACACCGCGAACACGAGGTAGAACAGGCCCAGCAGCACAGTGAACAAGCCGGTGACGCGTGCCGTGAGATCGCTGAGCAAGTGCATGCCAGCGGCGTAATACGCAGCCGTATTCACGAGCAACAGCGAGTGGTCCAGTGCGCCGAAGGCCTGCTTGTGGCGCAGGTTGTAACGCAGGTTCATGCTGAAGAACACCACGAAGAAGGCCGATGCGAAAGCGAAGCCGAGCAGTGATGGGCGCGGGTCCGACCCCGGATACGTTACCACCGCCCAGGCCCCGAAGATGAGCGCGGTGAGCAGGAAGGAGAGCACGTTGATGATGTGCCATTTCTTGAAGTTGGCCAGCACCAGCATGCCCACGTCCAGGATCAAGAGATAGGTGAAGAGCACGCGGAAATTCCCTTCGCCGGTGCTCACCAGGAAAGGCGCCGCAAAGCCACCGAGCAGGGCGATCACGGCAAGCTCTTTCCGGTCGTAAGCGAGGGTGAGCAGCACCGCGAGGCCGGTGATCGCGACCATGATCGCGAAGGCGGCGGTCTGGCCGATCAACTGGTACTTATGGAATGCGATCGCAATGCTGAAGTAGAACACGACGACCCCGCCGGCCACCAGAACGGAGCTGAAGGCACGGAAGGACTTCCGCAAGCGGTGCGCGAAGAACACGAGGAGCCCACCGGAGGCGAGGCCGATGAGGATCTGCCCCGTCTCGCTGATCATGTCCTTGCCGATCGCATACTGCATCAGAAGGCCGAGGCCCAGCACCAGGACCGCGATACCGATCTTGTTGATCAGGTTCTCGCCGATGAACTTCTCCAGATCGGGGTGGCGTTCGAAGAAGGAAGGGCGCGGTGGAGGAGGAGGGAACGGAGGGGTAACCGACGGCGGTTCGACCGCGACGACAGCGCTGGGTCGCGTGGCACGCTGTTCAACAGGTTGCTCGAAGACCTCGGAACTCCTCGGCACGGGCGCATCGCTCGGGAACAACTCGCGCATCCGCTCCACTGTGGATGCTTCCTCCTGCACAGGCGGCGGCGGTGGGGGGGCAGCTGGCGGTGGTGTCACGATCGGGGGCGGTCCCGGAACTGGTATTGTAGCTGCGGGCGCATCCTGCAAGCTGGCCGGTCCAGGCCCGCGTTCAGCCAGTTGTTCACGCATCAACTGAAGGTCACGGGAGAGGTCGGAGATCTTGCTGATGAGCCGGATCATCAGGATCAACAGCGCGATCGGAACAAGCGCGAGAAGGAATAGGAGAGCCTCCATTAGGATGGAGGAAAGCTAGCAAGTCCGGCCGACAAGGTCCGTTGGATCGATCGGAACGGTATCTTCATCCGCCCCCCGGGCCGCCTGCTTCAAGGCATCCCCCGCGCGGGCGGCTCGTCTTACCGCGGATGCCTCGTTCACCAAGTTCCCGTCGCCACGGCTCGTTCGCCCTGCTGTTCGTCGCGGTCCTCGGCCTCCTGATCGAGAGTGCACCGGTGCACGCTGCACCACCGACAGATCCGGTCGGTGCGGGCTATTCCTTGTTGACCGGATATCCCCGCCGCACGTCGCGGCTGAAGCGTTCGAACAATACCTATGGGTCGCACTACTTCCTTTCGCCTACCGCGATCCCGCTGAAGAAACGCACGGGGTTCTACAAGAACACCATGGTCTCCCTGAGCTCGGTTTCCTATGGCTTGACCAGCAATCTCTCCGTTTCCGGATCGGTGGACCTCGTTTCGGTGATCCGTTCGAAGGCCCGGGAGGGTGGTCCGATCTACAGCGGACGGATCCAAGTGTGCGGCAGCGTGTCGGACAATTTCCACATCGGTGCGGCAGTGAACTATGTCAATGCGCGTGTACCCACGGGTGTTGAGGTGCCCGAGGGTGTTGAGGTCCCCCCCGGCTTTGCAGCGGGCATGGGCTTGATGACCATTGGCAACAAGGACAACCAGGTCACACTGGCGGGTGGCATGACCTATGATGGCGAAAACTGGAGCAGGGGGCCGGTGCTCAACATCGGTGGCTCCGTACGCGCGTTCACCAACGTCCTGGTCGTCACGGAGCATTGGATCTTCTCCGATCCGGACAAGTCCTTCATGACCCACAGCTTCGGTATCCGTGTCATTGGGAACGATCTCGCCATCGATGTGGGCCTGATCTACGACAAGGAATATAGCGTGAAGATCACCCCCGTCGGGCTCCCGTTCCTGAGCGCCACCCTGAATTTCTAGAGATCAGCGCTTCTTCTTACCGGTCGCTTTCGCGGCCGCCTTTTTCGCTGGCTGCGTGGCATTGTGGGCAAGCGCCAGGTCGAGCCAACGCCCCAGGGAAGCCGCCGTGCCCACCGCTCCCGCATCCACGAAGAGGAAACCTTTCATGTCCCCTTTGCCGAAGGTCATCGGTTTGGCGCCCGGCCACTTCGAGATCTCGGCGTGCCGTGTCCCTTCGAAGCGGACCATGAGGTCGCCCTTGTTGGTGATCCCCACGGTCATGTGCCCCCGTACCATGAAGGCCACCCCGCCGAACATCCTCTTGGCCTCGGCCTTTACAGTGCGGGCCAGAAGCGCCTCTGAAATGCGGCGTTCGAAAAGTGGGTCGTGGGACATGGCGATGGGTCAGGGCTGGGGACGTAGGGTGAAGGTATTCCAATGGCACGATCCAGCGTACCTTTGCCAACCCTTTATGGCTACCAAGGAAACCCCCACGCTGGTCGACCTCAGCACCCTGCAGCTGATCGACGAGGAAGAATCCCGCCAATTCGTGCTGGTCGTCGACGGCCACCGGGCCCGAATGGAATACGACCGGAGCAGCGACCGGATATTCCTGACCCACTTGCTAGTCCCACCAGCCATCGAAGGCCACGATGTTGCAGCGGTGCTCACGGAAAAGGTCCTCGCGTGGGTCGAATCCAGGGGTATGAAGCTGGTTCCTTACTGCCCATACGTGAAAACCTATCTCCGTCGGCATACAGCGTGGCAGCGCCTGTTGCTGAAGGGAGTGCAGATCTAGGTGGCCTCCTTCGGTCTTCCGGTCGGGCAGGCGGGTATCTTCGCTGTCCTTTTCAAAGGAAGATAATGGGCGGTCCTCGCCCCGCTTTTCACCTTTCCATAGTGCCTTCGATGTCCGTTAGAGTTCGCTTCGCCCCCAGTCCCACAGGCCCATTGCACATGGGTGGTGTACGCACCGCGCTGTACAACTACCTCTTTGCCCGCAAGCATGGCGGCCAGTTCCTGTTGCGTATCGAGGACACCGACCAGACACGCTTCGTTCCCGGAGCAGAGGACTACATCAAGGAAAGCTTGGAGTGGTGCGGCCTCATCCCCGACGAAAGCCCTTGGGTGGGAGGCCCCGACGGCCCTTACCGCCAGAGCGACCGCAAGGACCTTTACAGGCAATACGCCGATGAGCTGATCGCGAAGGACAAGGCGTACTACGCGTTCGACACACCGGAGGAACTGGAGGCCATGCGCGAACGGCTGAAAGCGGCGGGTGTCGCGGCGCCAGCGTACAACGCGGTGACCCGCGAGCACATGAAGAACAGCCTCACGCTGAGCGCTGATGAAACGAAGGAACGCCTGGCGCGTGGTGATGAATTCGTGATCCGCCTGAAGGTGCCGCGCCATGCCGAGGTGCGGTTCGAGGACATCATTCGGGGTTGGGTGGTGGTACACAGCGCCAACATCGACGATAAGGTCCTGTTCAAGAGCGATGGAATGCCCACGTACCACTTGGCCAACATCGTGGACGACCATTTGATGCGCATCACCCACGTGATCCGCGGGGAGGAGTGGCTGCCAAGTGCTCCCTTGCATGTGCTCATCTATGAAGCGTTCGGTTGGGATCGTCCGCAGTTCGCGCACCTGCCGCTCATCCTCAAGCCCGATGGCAACGGCAAGCTCAGCAAGCGCGATGGCGACCGTCTTGGCTTCCCGGTCTTTTCCTTGAACTGGACCGACCCCACGAGCGGAGAAAAGAGCAGCGGTTATCGCGAGCGCGGGTATTATCCGCAAGCGTTCATCAACATGCTCGCGTTGCTGGGCTGGAACCCTGGCACCGATCAGGAGATCATGAGCCTCGCCGAACTCACTGCATTGTTCGATCTCGAACGGGTACACAAGGGCGGCGCCAAGTTCGATCCGGAGAAGACGAAGTGGTTCAACCAACAATACCTGCGCATGCGTCCGGATGCCGAGTTGGGCACGCAATTGCAAGCCAGACTGAAAGCGAACGGCATCGACACGACGGTGGAGCTTGCCACACAGGCCGCCGGCCTGCTCAAAGAGCGCGCGACCTTCGTGGAGGACATGTTGGAGGGCGCCTATCTCTTCACGGCCGGTTCACCCTTGAAGGATAACCTGGCGGCGAACGAAGAACTGAAGAAACGTTGGAAGCCCGAGGCCGCTCCTGCCTTGGAGGCTTACATAGCCAAACTGTCGGGGCTCTCGCCATTCGCCCCGGCCACCCTCGAACCCGCCTTCAACGAAGTGTTGCAGGAGAAGGGGCTCAAGGTCGGTCAGGTGATGCCGCTCTACCGCCTTTTCGTTGCGGGCAGAATGCAGGGCCCGGGCATGTTCGATGTCAGTGCCTTGCTGGGCAGGGAAGAGGTGATCGCCAGGCTCAACGCTGGTCTAGCGCTCTGCGCCTCATGGGCCTGATCCAGGTCAACGGGATCCGTGTGTTCGCCTACCACGGTTGCCTGGCCGAGGAGGCACGCATCGGCGGCCACTACCGTGTGGATGTGCAGGCACAAGGCGATTTTTCAGCGGCGGAGACTTCCGATGATCTGGACCGCACGGTGGATTACGGACGTGTAACGGCCATCGTAAAGGAGCAAATGGCGCAACGCAGTGCATTGATCGAACATGCTGCACGCCGCATCCTGGATGCCCTGAAGGGAGAATGGCCGGGGCCGCATCAATGGCGCGTGTGCCTGGTGAAGGAGCGCCCTCCGGTGAACGGCGATGTGGAGGAGGCGGTCTATGTGGTGGAGGGGTAAGCGGGCGACCGAGGCCGCCATATTGCTCAGTTTGGAGGAAGATGCCCCGTTGCCACCCGTACGCTTCCCCGATTCGAGCAAGGCGCGCCGCTTACCACAACGGAGAAGCACCGTTGCCCCAGCAGAACCCACCTTGGCCTGCTATCCCAACCCCGGCAACGCGAACACCTACCTAACTTACCCTGCCGAATTGGACGGCCAGTTCGTCGTGGTGTTCGATGCCAAAGGCGGACGTGTGTTCGAGCATCGACTTGCTGGTCATGGACTCACGGAACTGAACACCACCGAACTCTTGGAAGGGGTATACCAAGTCGTTGTGCCAGGCACCTCCTTCAACGCGAAACTCTCCATTCAACACTGATCGATGAGGCCCTGGGCCACGATAGTTGCGATGCAAGCGCTGCTGGTCCCTGCCCTGGTGCAGGGCCAGCAGCCGATCGAATTCGATACCGTTAGGCTGAATCCGCTCAACAGCTTCCTAGTCGGTCTCTCCGTATTCGAGACCTCAGATGGATACCGGGTATGGGGTATGGCAGGCGATGGGTCGGGTGATGTGCAGGAATTGCATGTCCTTTCCTTCGATGGGGATGGACACTACTTAAGCGAGTTCGCCAGCCACAACGATCTCCCGACCTGGCCAGGTAGTTATGCTCCAGTGACACGGTCCGTTGAAGGTGGCTTCGCCTGCGGGTTGAGCGTGTTGAACACTGCGGAATCCATGACTGCGCTTCACTTGTACCGGTTCAACGAACAAGGCGATACACTATGGACGAGGTACCTCGTGTCGGACACGACCGTGGCTGTCCGTAAGTGCATGCAGAGCTCAAATGGGGACTACCTATTGGTCGGATTGCACGAGCGCCCGACAAATGCATTCCTGTGCCGTGTGCTAGCCTCAGGCGAACTACTGAATTTCATGGTATTCGACGAGGTGCCAGCATTCTTCGCTATGAGCGTCGCTGAAGACGCGAATCAAGACCTGTACGTGTGTGGATACGGGAGGAGCGTGGAGCAGAACAATAACAACAACGCCAACCTGATCAAGTGCGGCCCGGATGGTAGCGTGATCTGGCGTAGGACGAAGCCTTTGGCGAGCAGTTACAATCAGGTTGTCATTACTGCGGATGGCGGTGTTGCAGCCTTGGGTTACCGTTCACCTAATGGGCAAGAACCGAACAAGGCAATTGTTGTGAAATATACCGCAGATGGAGCTGAATCATGGAGCAGGGACATAGTGGCTTCGGACGGCCCGTTACGCGTGTGTGGTTTGGCCGATGGTTTCGAGTTGGTGGATGGTTCGTTGGTGGTTTGTGGATCTATTCGAAACACGACCACTCCAGGACTCTGGGACAATGGTATGTTGCACAAATTGGATGCGGATGGGAACGTTCTCTGGTCGCGCTACTACGCCCATTATACAGGACTACCGGTCGGGTATGACCATGTCTTCAACGCTGTACAACCCACCAGCGATGGCGGTTTCATACTCACTGGCGAGGCCCAAGGCCCCACGCCGCCCAACACATCGCGCTTGTGGTTGGTGAAACTGGACAGCATGGGTTGCTTGGTACCCGGCTGCCACACCGTGGGCGTGCAGGAGTTCGAGAGCGCCTTGCAAAGCGCGTTGCAGGTAAGCCCAAACCCGGCCACGGAGGCGGTGCGGTTCAATTTGGAGTTGCCCAGCGGCTACCAACTAATGGGTGCTGTCCAAGCATTATTGTTGGATGCACAAGGGAAAGAGATCGCTCGGGAGCGTGTGCAGGCGAATGGCTCGTTGGTGTCGGGTGCGTTGACGTTGGAGGGCCAAGCGCAAGGCTTGTACTACCTGCACCTGCGCGATGAAGTGAAGTGGCTGGCGGGGCAGAAGGTGGTGGTTGAGTAAGCCCGATCATTCCAAGGTCCTGAAACTCCGGTCGTCATTGGACCTCAAGTGGTCACGGGAAGGTCGGCAAGCAGTACGACGGGCCTTATTCGTACTAGTGGCATACCGGCGCGGTCCCCTCGTCCCACCGAACCTGCTATCTTCGCCGCCCCGAACGGTCGCGTGGCCGAGTGGCTAGGCACAGCTCTGCAAAAGCTGCTACTGCGGTTCGAATCCGCACGCGACCTCGATCGGCGAACGCCCCGGCCACGGGGCGTTCGCTTTGGTGGGGCTGCGTTCAGGCCAAGCTTGCTTGGACCGGAACGCAGCCCCACCAAAGCACCCCGGCAAAGCCGGGGTGGCCGATGATCGAACGGCCCCCCAATTCCGGATGCCGGGCCATCCGCACGCGACCTCGATCGGCGAACGCCCCGGCCACGGGGCGTTCGCTTTTTATGTGGCTGGGTCCAGGCCAAGCTTGCTTGAGCCGGGGCCCAGCCACGCTGAAGCACCCCGGCAAAGCCGGGGTGGCCGATGATCGAACGGACCCCCGATCCAGATGCCGGGCCATCCTGCTTTTCGGGACTTACCCCAAGCCGGAACCCGGGCCGGCCGTACCTTGCCATACCGATCGCGGCCGAACCGCGTTGTGAGCAATGTTGTTGAACGGAACCATGCGTCTTACCACCGGTCTGGCGGCCCTCCTGCTGCTCTTCACCACGGGTCTTCGGGCCCAGGAACAAAGTGCCATCGGCGAATGGCGCGATCACTTTCCCTATACGAACCAGGTGACGGTCGCCGAGGGTGGAGGGCATGCCTACTCGGCCACGAATACCGGCCTTTTCCGTTACGACCCAGCGAGCGGCGAGACCCTGCGCCTGAACAAGATCAATGCATTGAGCGATGTCGGTATCCAGGGTCTTGCGTGGAACGAGCCATTGCGCACCTTGTTGGTGTACTATGCCAATGGCAACATCGACCTGTTGCAGGGGGAGAGCAGCGTCAATATCGGTGACATCGAACGCAGTTCGCTCATCGGCAACAAGGGCATCTACAGTGTCCATATGGAAGGCACCATCGCTTACCTCGGTTGCGGGTTCGGCATCGTGGTCCTGGACCTGGCAGCACGTGAGATCCGGGAGACCTGGTTCATCGGCCCATCGGGCTCACAGGTGCGGGTGAACGGCCTCACCATGACCCCGGATTCGATCTATGCGGCCTGTACCACGGGCCTGTTCACAGCATCCCGGAATGCACCGAACCTGGCTTCGTTCGATAGTTGGCGCAAGCGCACGGACATGGGCCCGGCGCTGGCCTCCGGCCCTTTCAACGCCGTTGCGGCGTTCGGGTCCAGGGTGGTGCTCAACGCCCAACGGAACACCACGGAAGGCGATAGCCTGCTGATCTTGGAACCGAACGGGAGCTGGTCGCGATTCTCGCCGTTGTTCGGCCGGATCAACAGGAACTTGAACGTGTCGTCCGATGGGCAGGTCCTGGTGATCCCGCACGAAAGCACGATCGATTCGTACGACCAGCAGATGAACGGGATCGGGACCATCTACGGATACAACGGGTTCGACTCATCGCCTTCGCAAGCGATCCGCTCGGAGCTCGGCTTCGTATGGATCGCCGACCGCCGCCAAGGACTGATCCGGTCTTCGGGTCCGGATGACGGCACAGCGGTGCTTCCCAACGGACCCAAGACGGCCACATCCTGGCGAATGGCCAGCAGTGGGGGAGCGCTCTATGTGGCCACCGGAGCGGTGACAGGGACTTGGAACAGTACGTACTTGAAGGATGGCGTGCATTACTACATCGACGGTCGCTGGAATACGATCGACCGTACCCAATACCCCTTGATGAACGGTGTCAACGACTTTGCCGGGGCCTTGAACGACCTGATCACTGTGGCCGTTGACCCCGATGATCCGAAGCACGCCTTTGCAGGGTCCTGGGAAGAAGGCCTTCTGGAGATCCGGGACGGGGTACCCGTGCAGATCTACAACGCGGACAACAGTGCCTTGGGCTTGGACATCAATTCCGTTGAGGGGCGGCTCTTCGTTTCGGGCCTGGACTACGATAGGGATGGCAACTTGTGGATGTCCAACGCCTGGTCGGAGAACCCCGTCGTGGTCCGGTCCAAGGAAGGGGATTGGCATGCGTTCACGCCGGGGAACGTGTTGAACGGGAACCTGCTCTTGGGGGACGTTGTCGCAGCGCGCAACGGTTACAAGTGGTTCGTACGGCCGCGCGGGAACGGGATACTGGTGTATGACAGTGGCAATTCGCTGGCTTCCCCGGACGATGACCAGTACAAGACCCTGAACAATGAGGAAGGCAACGGGGGCCTGCCGGTGACGGATGTGTTCGCGTTGGCCGAGGACCTCGACGAGCAGATCTGGGTGGGCACAAGCCGGGGCGTTGCGGTATTCTACACGCCCGGTGCGGTGTTTTCAGGTGACGATTTCGATGCACAACAGATCCTGATCGAACAGGATGGGAACGTGCAGATCCTGTTGGAGACCGAGGCCATCAACACCATCGCGGTGGATGGGGCCAACCGCAAATGGATCGGCACGCAAAGCAGTGGAGCTTACCTGATCTCCCCGGACGGGCGCGAAGAGGTCCTGCACTTCACGCCGGACAACAGCCCATTGCCGAGCAATAACGTCACGAACATCACAGTGGACGGGACCACCGGAGAGGTCTTCATGGCCACGGATCGGGGGATCATCAGCTATCGCGGGGATGCTACTGAAGGTGGGGACGAGAACGATTGCGCCAAGGTCTTCCCCAACCCGGTGCACGAAACCTACACGGGTCCCATCGCGGTAACCGGCCTTGTTCGCGAATCCGAAGTGAAGATCACCGATGTGAGCGGGAACCTCGTATACCGCACGACCTCCTTGGGTGGCCAGGCAATTTGGAACGGGACCGATATGAGCGGTCAGCGGGCGAGCACCGGTGTGTACATGGTCCTTGCGACCGATGCGAGCGGCACCTACAAGTGCAACACCAAGGTCCTGCTGGTCCGGTAGCACCGATCTTTGATACACGGGCGCGAGCCTCCGACCGCCTCGCAGTCAGTGTCCATGCTGCATACCACCAAGGCTATCGTCCTCAAGGTCATAAGGCACGGGGACCGTACCGTGGTGCTGAAGGCCTATACCGAGGAGTTCGGATTGCGCTCCTACATGGTGCGCGCAGGAGGGAAGGGCGGCATACCCCAAGCGTTGCTGCAACCGCTCAATCGACTCGACCTGGTGGTGAACGAACAACCCGAGCGCGACATACATACGATCCGCGAAGCGCGTGTGGACCGGCCGTACAAGAATGTCCCGTTCGATGCCGTAAGAGGTACGCTCGCGCTCTTTGTGCAGGAAGTATTGTACAAGGTGCTTCGCGGCGAGGCCGCCGATCCCGCTATGTACGGGTTCATCCAGGAGGCATTGGAGGCCATGGACACCAGTACGGAGATCCGGAACTACCCGCTCATCTTCCTGCTCCGCCTTTCCGCGGAATTGGGCTTCTCCCCAGCACCCCCGATGAACGGGGAGGACGCATTCGATATGCGGGAGGGGGAGTTCATCAAAGGGGTCGCGCCACATGGGCACACACTGGGTCCCCCGCATAGCACACACCTGATCTCCTTGCTCGAGGTCGGGTTCGGTACGATGACCGCACCAGTGATCCCGGGAACGCAACGAAGGGAGTTGTTGGACCATCTCCTGCTCTACTTCCGCATGCATATCGAAGGGCTCGGGGAGTTGCGTTCACCTGCCGTGTTGCACCAGGCCTTGGGCTGAGCGATCGAGGGCGATTACCTTGCCCCCTTTTCCCACATGCACCATTCCATCAGCTTCTTTGGCATCGCCGCATTGTTGGCTGCTGGTTGTCAGAACGCCCCTTCCCCGATGAACGGAAACGCTTCGCCCACACCGCCCCAAGCGGCGAAGAAGCCGCACGAGATCAGCGCCCACGGTCACGTCCGCAACGATGAGTACTACTGGATGCGGCTCACCGAAAAGCAACGCCAGTCAGCGGAACAAGATGCCCATACGCGCGAAGTGGTGACGCACCTGGATGCGGAGAACGCGTATTGCGAGGCCATGCTCGCACCGGTGAAGCAGTTGCGGGAGGACCTCTATGCGGAGATGAAGTCGCGGATCAAGGAGGCGGACCTTAGCGTACCCTATCGCGAGAACGGTTACTGGTACCATTCACGCTTCGAGGAGGGGAAGGAATATGCGGTCCAGGTAAGACGGAAGGACCAGCCCGGTGCGCCGGACGAGGACTTCCTGGATGAGAACAGGATGGCCGAAGGCAGCACGTACTATGACCTCGGCGATTTCGAGATCAGTCCCGGCAACCAGCTGGTCGCGTACAGCGAGGACAAGGTGGGGCGGCGCCAATACGAGATCCGGTTCCGTGATCTGACCACGGGCAAGGACCTGCCCGATGTGATCACGAACACCGGCGGCGGTTGTGCCTGGGCCGATGATCGCACGGTGTTCTATCCGCGCCAGGACAGCACCTTGCGCAGCTACCGTATCTACCGCCACGAACTCGGGACCGATGCAGCACAGGATGTCGTCGTCTACGAGGAGAAGGACTCGGCCTTCAGTTGTGATGTGTACCGCAGTCGCAGCGAGCGCTTCGTGATGATCACCACGGAGAGCAGCACCAGCAGCGAACACCTGTTGTTGCCGGTGAACGAACCGAAGGGTGCGTTCTCCGTTTTTCTACCGCGCGAAGAGGACCACGAACACACGGTGATGCATGTTCCGGCGGCGGACGGCTCGACCGACAAGCCCGGTAAATGGTACATCGTCACCAATTGGAAGGCGTTGAACTTCCGTTTGATGGAATGTGCAGAAGGCGAGACCGCGAACAAGCGCAAGTGGAAGGAGGTACTGGCGCATCGTCCGGAAGTCCTGCTCGAGGATGTGGATGCCTTCAAGGACCACCTCGTCTTCACCGAGCGGCGTGATGGCCTTACGCACCTCGTCGTGCGTCGCTTGAGCGACGGCAAAGAACACGAGATCGAGTTCAACGATCCCGCCTATGTCTGCTTCACCGGCACCAATCCCGAATGGAATGCGGACAAGTTGCGGTACGGCTACACCTCGCTCACCACGCCGAGCAGTGTCTATGAACATGACCTGAACACGAAGACCGATACATTGCTGAAGCAGCAGGAGGTCATCGGTTCGTTCAGCGCCGGGAACTATGTGAGCGAACGCATTTGGGTCAACGCGCGGGATAGCGCGAAGGTCCCCGTCTCCATCGTCTACCGCAAAGGCACGGCGCTCAACGGTACATCACCGCTGCTGCTCTATGGCTACGGCAGTTACGGCGTCACCATCGAACCCACGTTCAGCAGCACGCGGCTTTCGCTGTTGGACCGCGGCTTCGTTTACGCCATTGCACACATCCGTGGCGGCGAGGAACTGGGTCGTGATTGGTACGACAACGGGAAGATGGAGCACAAGATGAACACCTTCACCGATTTCATCGATTGTGCCGATGCGCTGGTGAAGAAGAAGTACGCCGATCCCAAGCGCTTGTATGCGTGGGGTGGCAGTGCGGGCGGCTTGTTGATGGGCGCCGTGGTGAACATGCGCCCCGACCTATGGAACGGCGTTATCGCCGATGTCCCTTTCGTTGATGTCGTAACGACCATGCTTGATGAGAGCATCCCGCTCACCACCGGCGAGTTCGAGGAGTGGGGTGATCCCAAGGAGAAGGAGGCCTACGACCGTATGCTCAGCTATTCGCCCTACGACAATGTGCGGGACAATACCTACCCTGCCATGCTGGTGGGCACCGGTTTCCATGACAGCCAGGTCCAGTATTGGGAACCGGCGAAATGGGTGCAACGCCTGCGCGAACATCAAAAGGGCGATGCGCCGATCCTGCTACATGTGAACATGGAAGCAGGGCACGGTGGCGCCTCCGGCAGGTTCGAAGCCCTGAAGGAAGTAGCCAGGAACCATGCCTTCCTGTTGATGCGCGCGGGCTTGGCGAAGTGAGGGGTGCATCGCTTCACGGGATCCCCGCCTTCGCGGGAATGATCGTTCAGCTCGCGAGGCTCTCCACGTGCATGATCTCCTCGGGCGGCATGTCGATCACGCCCACCGGTTTCTGGGGATCGCTTTGCAGGCGCTCGTAGTCGTGCACGCTGGCGAAGAAGAGCCGCTTGCCGCCATCATTGCCTGTGGAAGCTTGTTCGGTGGTCTCCACTTCCCAGATCACACCGAACACTTCACGACCATTGCGCAACTTGAAGCGGCAATGTTTGTGGGCATATGGGCGGATGCGTGAGAGGTCCATCGTTGCGCGGTTGATCGACGAGTTGCTCGTCCATGCGGACAACGCAAATTATGGTCCGAACCGGATGTATCGATCGCTGAATTATCAACAAGCGTCGATGGCGTGTGGAATATCGACTCCCATGCGCGGTCGTATGTGCTGATGTTCAACGCACTACCGGAAGTGCGAAGCCAGGGAAAATAGATCGCTTGACACGTGAATGCTCGTTCCGTACCTGGGCGGAACAAGGAGGTGTGGTGATCAGCCTTGCTGGACCCCGACCTTGATCTTGCGGCCGGGCTTCAAGCCTCCGTTGTCGAGGTCGGTATTCATACGGCGCAGATCATCCACTGTAACACCGGGATAGCGCTCGGCGATGTTCCACAGCGTGTCACCGGCCTGCACTTCGTAGTAGATGTATTGGTCAGCGGTATCGGTCTTCGCAGGAGCGGCGTTCGTTGTGACCTCTTTCGTCACCTTGCCCACTTTCAGTTTCTGCCCGGCATGGATCGTGGTGCCACGAAGGCCGTTCATACGCTTCAGTTCGGCCACGCTCAGCTTGTACTTGTTGGCGATCGTTCCGAGCGATTCGCCGCGCCGCACGGTGTGCATGCGCGGTGTGGTCACGGTCTTCGATCCCGCAGTGGCCTCGCTGGCGCTTTCCGCAACAACGGGCTTCGCTACCGGGGTGGCTTGGAAGAAGGCGTACTGCAAACTGTCCTCGTTGTTCACGAAGATCCCGGCGGCCTTCTTCGGCAGGTAGATCGTCACCGGTTCATCGATGTCCGGCACCATACCCAGCTTGAAGGTGGGGTTGAGGTCCAACATCTCCTGCGCGTTGCTGCCGGTGAACTTCGCAATGCCGGCGATATCCAAGGGATAGCACACCTGCACCGTATCCACCTGGTGCATGCAATAAAGCGGCGCTGCGGGATACAGGTTGTGGTCGGCGGCGTGCGCGAAGAGGTAGTTCACCGCGATGAAGGCCGGCACGTAACCGCGCGTCTCACGCGGCAGGTGATCGTAGATCTTCCAGTAGTTCTTCTCGCCACCACTGCGGCGGATCGCCTTGTTCACGTTACCCGGCCCACAGTTATAAGCGGCCAGCGCCAGTTCCCAGTTGCCGTAAAGGCCGTACAGGTAGGTGAGGTATTTGCATGCCGCCTCGGTGCTCTTGTACACATCGTGGCGCTCGTCCACATAGCTGGTGGCCTTCAGGCCGAACATCTTGCCGGTGGGGAGCATGAACTGCCATAGCCCCACGGCACCGGCGCGTGAGCGGGCGGCGGGGTTCAGTGCACTCTCCACCACCGCCAGGTATTTCATCTCCAGCGGCATGTCGTAGCGGTCCAGGTATTCCTCGAACACGGGGAAATACAGGTCGGCGAGGCCCAACATGCGCGAACTCATTTCCCGTTTCCGCACCGCGTACAGGTCGATGAACGACTGCACCACGGGGTTGTAGGTGAGGTCGAACGGCGTGGTGGCGTCCAGTGCTTGCAGGCGGCTCAGGTAGGTGGCTTCGGGCCAGGCCGGGATGTAGGTAGCCGGGAAGCCATGCACGTTCAATTTGGTCGTATCGGCGAGCAGGGGGGAATTGCGCACCCAGGGCACCGCGGCAAGCTCATCCAGCCGCGCAGCAACGGGATCGTCCGCGAGCAAGGGCGTGGTCGCCACCGGCTGCGCGGCCAGCACCGTGGGTAGTGCAGCCAACAGGAAGAGTCCTTTGAGCAGATCGAACATGGGTCCCAAATTATCCTTATTACGTTGGAACAACGGCTTTGTTATGTCCACAGCGAACTGTGAAAATACCGATGGATGGTGAAAAATGCGTGGACGAACGGCGCAAAGGTTCGCCTCAACGACCGAAAAGATGCTTGCCCGCCGCCAGCAGGCGCGCCTCATCAAAAGGCTTCGCGGTCAACTGCACACCGAAGGGCAGCCCGTTGCTGTGCTTTCCGGTGGGTAGGCTTATGGCCGGAACGCCTGCGAGGTTCGCCTGCACGGTGAAAATGTCCTGCAGGTACATGGCCACAGGATCACTGATCTCGCCGTGCCCGAAGGCTGTGGTGGGGCAGGTGGGGCTCAGGATCAGGTCGTGGTCGTTGAGGGTTTCCACCGTCTTGTCGCGGATGATGCGGCGCACGCGTTGTGCCTGGGCGTAGTACGCATCGTAGTAGCCGGCGCTGAGGACGAAGGTGCCCAGCAGGATGCGACGTTTGACCTCGGGGCCGAAGCCTTCGCTGCGGCTGAGACGGTAGGTCTCATCAACGCCCTTGGCCACCTTGCTGCGGTGGCCGAAGCGAATACCATCGAAGCGGGCCAGGTTGCTGCTCGCCTCCGCCGTGGCCAGGATGTAGTAGGTGGGCACCTGGTAGTCCAGCAGCGGCACCGCGATGGGTTCCACCACATGGCCATCGGCCTTCAGGCGATCGATCTGGGCCTGCAGGTGCGCCACCACCTCGGGGTCCATGCCGGCGCGTTCGAGGCCCTCGCGGTAGTAGCCGATGCTGAGCTTGCCGGGGTGCGCCAGGGTAACGGGTTCCACCGGCTTGCGGCTACTGGTGCTGTCCTTGGGGTCGTAGCCGGCCATGACGGAATAGACCGCAGCGGCATCCTCCACCGTATGGGCGAAGGGCCCGATCTGGTCGAAGCTGCTGGCGAAGGCGATGAGGCCGTAGCGGCTCACGCGACCGTAGGTGGGTTTGAAACCGACGGTGCCGGTGAACGATGCGGGTTGGCGGATGCTGCCACCGGTGTCCGAACCCAAGGCCGCATGCACGATGCCAGCGGCAACGGATGCCCCAGCACCGCCACTGGATCCGCCGGAAACCTTCGTGGGATCCACCGGGTTCTTCACGTTGCCGAAGGCGCTGTTCTCGTTGCTGCTGCCCATGGCGAACTCGTCGCAATTGGTGCGGCCCAGGATCACGGCATCGGCGGCCAGCAGGCGCTCGAGCACCGTGGCGCTGTAGAGGGAGGTGAAGCCTTCCAGGATGCGCGAGGCCGCGCTCACCTTGTGGCCTTTGTAGCAGATATTGTCCTTGATGCTCAGCACCAGGCCGGCCAGCGACCCGGCATCGCCGGCACTTACCCGTGCATCCACCCGGGCGGCCTGTTCGCGAGCGCTGTCGGGAAAGAGTTCCAGGAAGGCGTTCAGGTCCTTCTTCTCCTGTGCGGTGGCGAGCGCCTGTTCGGTAGCCGCCAGCACACCGCCTGCCTTGGAAAGCAGGGCTCGGGCCTCGGACAAGGTCTTGGTCGCGCTCACGATACTACACGATAGCCTTGCGCCACGCGGGGTGGCGCGTGCGGCTCTACTTGCTGTCCTCCTTCTTGTCGTCGCCTTTGCTGGCGTCCTTGAATTCCTTGATGCCCTGGCCCAGCCCCTTCATCAGCTCGGGGATCTTCTTGCCCCCGAACAGGAGCAGGATGGCCAGCACGATGAGCACGATGTGCCAGGGGGCGAACAGCGTAAGGGGGAACAGGAGCGGGAAGGCGGCCATGGCGATGGTAATGAGGCGCAAAGGTAGGTCGATCGGCGCTTATGGGCCTGTGGCCGACCTGTGCCAGCACTGATCGACGTATCGGGAAAGCAGAATGAGCAAAAGCCCACAGGACCAGCTACATCCGTCCGAATGGGTTCACTTGAAGAACACCTCGTAGCGATGAGCACCAGCTTCACAAGCCAGCGTATTCCCCTCGTAGGCCCTGCCGTCCGCTCCATCCTTGATCACGCGGGCAATGGACTCGTGGCCCAACTCATCGAGACGGATAAGGCCCAGCCCGGACCCGGTACTTGTTGTGATGGTCAAGCGCTTTGCTGAGCGATCGTAGTTCACCTTATGGAGATCCCAGAACGGAGGACTATTACACAGGCCATAGACATTCGGGATCGTGCCGTTGCCCCAGTCCACTTGAACACTCCGAGACGGTTCAATGGAAGCGAAGAGCAGATAAGCCGGGAGAAAGAGGAATTCACGACACCAATTGGACGAATAGTAGGACGTTTCCCTACCGAATGGTGGCTGGGTCTCTATCATGCTCGCGTAGCCAGGAGGTACACCCTCGGCATCCGCAAGGCGATGCCGTACAAGCAACGTGTCGATGACCGCTTTCGTGGCCTTTGCATAGGAAGGCTCATCCGTGACGTGGGCCAGGGCACACATGCCGAGCGGGTACTGAAGTACTGCGTACCCCAGTTGTGAATCGTTGAGTTCGTTGTTGTAGCCGCCACCCTCGGCCAGATTGTGAGGGATCATGAAATGCTTGAGCCCGTACTCGGTCAGAAAGACACCATTCGCGTGTATACGACAACGGTCTATCACCGATCTACGGAGTTCAGCATCGGGGATGTAAGGAAGCGTTCGTAGCAAGGTGGCAATGAAAAGACCGTACATGGTCTCAACTTCAGCGGCCTGCTCTTCTCCTTTCGGATCGGTCAGATAACGGAAGCCTCCATCACTCGCGATGCGCGTGTCCCAGATGGCATCGATCAAACCTCGTTCGTACTGGACAAGGATCTCCTGCAGCTCATGCGAGGGGTGGACATCCAAGGCCGTCATCAGGGCCCTCAGGTATGCGCCGCCCATATCGTCGAACCGGAACATCCGTCCCGGGTAGGCCACTTTGCCCGCACTGTCGGTGACCAGGTCCCACGTTTCCCCGATCATGTCGTTCTTCTTGTTGCGTCGGTTCCAGATCTCGGATAGGATCTTCTCCGATGTGGAACGGAAGAGTGTATCACCTGTCACGAAGGACGCACGTGCAAGTGCTTGGGCACCGAAGGCCCCGACCGCGCCCAATGACGTCTCCGCTGTCCGTGGAACGTTCGACCGCAGGGGTAACTCCACGCATAACAACCCTGTGTGTTCGTCCAGACCACCTAGCACACCGTGGGCGAGCTTTCTTACGAGTGGTACGAACGAGGTATCGAACAAGGCCAATTCGGAGCACATCGCCAGCACGTTCACCTGGGTGGTCATCGGAATGACACTGGCCGTAGTATCCACCACCCCTTTCACCGTTAGGATAGGTACTACACCTGAGGTGGGCACCAGCCCATCCAAGCGCTGTGCTGTGCAGCGGGCGATGTTCAGGAAACTTGTATCACCTATCGCTTGGTAGGTCGAGAACGCGGACAAGCCAACAAGGAAGCCCCCGGAATAATAGGCGGCCTGATCTATGGAATAACCATCGCTTAGTGTGCAGCCTGCTCCGCTTCGCGCAATTTGCAGCGCTTTGCAGCCCTTACCCAGCACCTCCACCACCTGATCTAAATCATCGCAGTAGGACGCGCGAGACTCTGGGACCTTATAAGGCTCCGCTGGAAAATTACATTGCACCAAAGCGAAGCATGCAAGGAAAAAGACACAAGAGCGTGACCGACGGACAAGCGAGATATACGCCGGACACGGAGCATTGGACCACATCATGCGAAGAGAGCGGTTCGGCTGCAAAGTCGTTATTGCGAAAAGCCCGCCTCCTCGATAACCGATCAGTAGCCCCCCTGCTGGTCGATGAAGATACGTGTGCACTGTACTTGACCGCCGACGTTGGACTGCAGCAGATACAGGCCTGCGGCCAAGTCAGGGAGGGGCATTGTGAAATCCTGTGACCCTATAACAAGGTTAGCTGCGAAGGGCTGTTGTACAACAGCACCCATGCGGTCCAATAGAGTGAAGTATGCTAAGCCGGGCGTCGACGTTGCAACGTTCAACCGGACGTTCCGCGCACCATGGATGACCGCAACTTTGAGGGATTGCGAGGGAGCCTTGGCGATCTTTTCTTCCGTTGGTATGGAAAGTTCCGTTTCATGCCTTACCGGTAGAAGTGCGAGCTGGCTGGCTGAAGATCCGTCAGGATCTAAAGCGCATCCCGCAGGGTCGATGTAAGCGTGGAATACGGAATTCGGTTCCGTTTGGAAGCCACGCTCCAGAACTACTGCGGCACCAGCGCGGGCTTCGGAGCGAATGCCAGAACGAATGATAAAATAGGGATCATAGATTATCGGATCCGCGAAGGATGTACCAGAGCCACCTTCTGGTTTGATAGTGAGCACATGTTTGACGAAAAAGTCCTGATCGTATCTAACATCTCGATTGAACAACGTGAGGTCAACGCATTCCTTTTTCCACTGTGCGCCAACAAGATCGGCATGACCCCTCATATGCAACCCCGTATAATCATCTAACGAGAATCCTTGGGAGTAAGGATGGTCAATATCGCTACTTAAAAAGAGATCCATCAGGATCTCATAAACAGAATCCTTAATCAGAGGATCGTCGATTGAACTTGCATCAAAATTGTCGAATGGAATTAGGTGTGCGTAGGCCAGTGCAATGTTTGGTGGCACGCTCGACGGTGAAATGGGTTCATCACTGCCGTCAAGTGCTTTCGCGAATGAATTGGAAGAAGGACGATAGAGACGTTTGGTGAACATATTGTGCAATCGGACCATGTCGTTGTCCACAATGTGCTGTTCCGTACCATAGCGATGGAGTTCGTCCAACATCAAGCTTACGGTCGCACCGTGGCTGATGTCATCCTTGAACTCCACAAAGCTATCGTAGTCACCTCTCTGTGCTAACCCGCAAGCGGTAGTCTTAACTCTCCATCCTGCATGATACCACCACGTCGTATTATCAGGACTTGGTTTTAGGGCATAGTCCAAATAATCGGCGTTCTGACAATTGTTCTCAATTGTGACAAGTGATTTGCATTTCGACGCAATTGTATTCGCCTTTGAGGTGTACCACGTGGAACCCTCCGGCCCCAAAACGTTAGCAAGTCCATTCAAAAGCACTGCCTTCGTAAACCCAGCCTGCAAATTGATGGCTGTAGGAAATTCATCTCCCACGTTATAACGTAAACCTTCGCCCGGAATCCAATCGTCTTCAATCATTTGGTCAATCGTTCTGTCAACACGATAACCTAACCAATGTGCGTATTCCCCAAATGTGTCACACCCCCCAAATCCGGGTTCATTTTGGCAGACAGCGTATGGTGTTCCCGTCAAATCGAGCAAGGAGGCATTCAACGGTAGGCTGCCCAATTCTGGTCGAACTTCTTTTACGTAGTGGACAAATTTGGCTAATGCACCGGCCATGTTCCCATTCAAGTAATGCAGTGTTGTTGGCTCAGCCCAGTACGGATTTCCACCGTACAACTGGGCATAATCATGTCGATCCCTTAAAGCCCGAAGTGATTCTACTACGAACTTGTACAAGTACGCCTTATCCCGCGTCGCTTCAAACATTGAAACATATGCCTCCAAGGTGTACGAGATTCCATCGCCATATGTGTCATCATCATATTCTTGCCAAGGGACAAGTAGGTCGTGCCACTGCACATACATCTTCTCTCTATTGCGATAGTCGAATGCTTCTTTAAGCCTTCCGCTTTGATAGCTCTGTTGTGCAATGGCCTCTGTGCTGAACATTGCCAACATTAAAGCAACTAGCATTTGGTCAATTAATCCCTGATATTTCATCCTCTGTCGAATCTGGTGAATGAACTCGATCACAAACAAGGAATCGAACAAGTCCCTCCGCTCCCTAAGGTTTTACTTTGTTCAATTGCGACCTGAGCATCTCATTCTCACCCTCTAACTGACTTGTTCGCTTCTCAACGTTGATCAGGTGCAACGTGAGCTCCTCGATTTTCTTGAGGAGAACAGCATCCATGACAGCGACATCCAGTCCATTTGAAACCATTTCCTGAGCCGAAGGCACTCCGGGCAGGTGTTTTGATTCTCTGACAAACTGCTCAACTTCGGTCAGAGGCATTAACGCGTAATCCTCGTTGAAAACGTGATCATTCCAATCAAGCTCGTCGTGAACGGCAACCTTAACTCGCTCCGTCAATATGCCCTCTTGTACGAAGAGTCGATAGCCTTCGGGGGCTGGTAGATTATCCCCGATGATGACGCGTCCATGGCTGTCCACGCGCAGCCTTACCATGCCCAGTTCGTTACTTTCATCAGGACGTACAGCAAGATGATCCCAGAGATAGAAGTCCTGACCTCCGTTCATGGAGAAATCGCTACCCAAACCCCAACGCTGTGTGGTGCCTTTGAAGAACCGGATCTCGCTGCTAGTCGTAGCTCCTTCATTAGCATTGATCAGATCAATTCCGTTGCGTGCGTTATCGGACTTTACCGCAAGACGGTTGGTTGGTGTATCGGTTCCGATCCCCACATTTCCGGAGGCGGTCACGATCATGCGATGGCTACCATTCGTTACGATGTGGAGCGGCATGTTGCTCAAGGTTCCAAGCAATGGCATGGGCTCTTCAGGGCACAGTTGAGAAAATGAATTCCCTCGCGTCTCCCAATATGGGAATGCTTGCCTAGTCCGGCATTGATTGCTCGGGAGGGTAAGAAGATGCTCTTCGCCACCAAGACGAAGCACACCATCGGCATCGCGTACAAGAGGACCCTCTCCATTTAGACTGCCCATCAAACTGATATCCCCATTCGCCTTCAACCGCAACGCCTCCTGGCCATTGGCCTTGAACACCACATCCTTGTTATCGCTGGTGCCGATGTATTGCGTGGCCGGATTTGTACCGGCGTTGCCGCTCATGGTCCAGTCGCTGCGTTCGGGTTCTTGCAGGAAGACACTTTCGGAAGTACTGGTACAGCCGTTGGTATCCGTCACCTTCACACTATAGCTTGCCGATCCCAGTCCAGTGCGGTCTTCCAGCGTGCTGCCATCACTCCACTCATAGCTGTACGGAGCCACCCCTTGGAAAACATGGACGGCGATGCTGCCGTTGTAACAATTGTAGCAGCTGATGTTGGTGCCGCCGGGATAGGTGTGCGGCTCGGCCTCCACTTTCAGGACCAAGGGTTCCTGCAGTGTGATATCGACTTCAACGGCGTTGGCATTCGCATCGCCCACTTTCACCTTGTAGTAACCGGCGGCCAAGGAACCGATACTTGCTGTGGTAGCCGCGGTACTCCATTCGTAGGTGTAGGGTGGCGTACCCCCAGTGGCTACCGCTTGCAGGCTACCGTCCTTGGCACCGAAACAGGAGATATGGAACCCGTTGTAGTTGGAGGTGGTAAGCGTGGCGGAGAGGGTTTGGGCAACGCTCCTATGCACCGTGCATACGCAGAGTGCGATCAGCAGGACGTGGCGGGGGGTGTGTACACAGGGCATGTTGTGGCGGTTCGGATGGTGAACTTAGCGCCATGTAGCCCGGTTTTACAAATGGGTGTGGTACGGATCTTGTGCGCGGATGTACACTCCTGATCCCGTCCATGAGTGACATTTCTGCTGATCGTTCAGGCGAAGCGCCAGCGGATCACATTTGCGGAAACGCAGCGGGGTGCCGAATTAGTCCCTGAACAACCAGGGCCCTGGGTCGACCTTCACCAGGCCGTCCGCCGTGATCTTCCACAGCTCCACGTGGGCCACCGAGCCGTTGTCGTCGGTAAGCACCGTTCCCACCGCGCCTTTGGTCTCCACCTTCTGGCCTTTGGACACGTTCACTTCCCGCAAGTTGCTGTAGACCGTGCGGTAAATGCCGTGGCTCACGATCACGGCCTTGCCTGCGCCGGGGATCACGATCACGCCGCTCACTTCGCCGCGGAACAGGGCGCGCACCTGTGCGTTCTTCTCGGTGGTTATGTCGATGCCGTTGTTCTCGATCACGATGCCTTTCAACACCGGATGCGGTTGCTTGCCGAAGCGGCTGGTGATCACGCCCTTCTCGACGGGCCAGGGAAGTTTACCCTTGTTCTTCTCGAAATCGGCATTGAGCTCCTTGGCTTCGGGTGTCAGGCTCAGGTCCAGTTTGGCCGGTGCGCCCGGTTTGGCACCGGTCGTGGTCTTGGGCTTCAGCTCGTTCTCGATGGCCTTGCGGATCGCAGCGTCGATATCGCGTCGCTGGCTCTCCTGTTTGCGTTGCGTTTCTTTCAGGCGGCCCTCTTCCTTCTTCAAGGTGGAAAGGGTGGTCTGCTGGCCATTGCGATCGCTGCTCAACCGCTGCTTCTCGGCCAGTTGTTGACCCACCAGCTTGTTCTTCTCCTCGCGCTGCTCCTTCAATCCGGCCAGGCGAGCGTCGATGGTGGCGCGCGTCTCCTCGATCAAGGCGGCTTGCCGGGTGCGTTGTTCCGCGATCTGGGCCAGGTAACGCGAGCGGCGATAGGCCTGCTGGAAACTGGTGGCCGCGAAGAGGTAGCTCATACGGTCGTACGAATTCCGGTTGCGGTAGGCGAATTGCAGCATGCGCCCGTATTCTTCCTTCAGGTCCACGAGGTCGTTCTTCAAGGAAGCTACGAGTTCCACATCCTCCGCGATGCGCTGGTCCACGCGGTGCAGCTCGCTGTTCATGGTGTGGATCAGCTGCTCGCGCGCGGCGATCTGGCTTTCGAGCAACTGCAGTTGTTCCTGTGTGACACGCTGTTCCTTGCGTGCCTGGTCGATCAGCGCGGTGGTGGTGCGGATCTGCTTGTCCAGGGCGTTCCGCTTCTTCTCCAGTTCCTTCTTCCCTTGTGCATCGGAGGCGATAGCGCCGCAGAGGCAGAGCAGGAAGAGCACGGTCCTTGGCGTCGTCATCGGCATCAGGGCATGGGGGTGAATTTCTCCGGTATCCTGAAATTCAGCTGCAGCGGGCCTTCCACTTCGATGCGGGAGAGCTCCAGGGACCCCGTGGCTTGTTTGCCGGGCTCGGTCAAGGTGATGCTGATGCGGGTGGGCAGGTGGTGTTCTTCGGGTCCGCCGCGCATTTCATAACGCACATCGGCGGACCTATCGTGTACCAGGTCGGAGATCTGTACGCGCGCCACCCGGAAACTGTCCGGTTCGATCCAGTACCGGAGCACCACCGCCTCCTTTTCCTCGGCCTTGCGCAGGGTACGTTCCAGGCGCTTCTCCTTCATGTCACGGTCGCGTGCGAGCGTATCGCCGGGGCTGATGTCCTCTGCCGCGCGGACGAACCTGCGTTTCTCCTTGCTGGTGAGCACGTACATGCCCAGTTCGCGATCGGACCTGTATTTCTCGGTGGGCACCAGGCCGATCGGCCGTCCCAGCAGGGCTTGCTGCAGGAGGGCAAGGCTGGGCTGCAGGCCGAACTTGGCGCGGGCCGCGGCGGTATCGCCCGCGAAGTACTGGTCGTTCACCTTGTCCATCAACTTCAGGCTGTCGGGGGTCAAAAGAACACGGGCCACTTCAATGCCAAGTGCGGGCACGATGCTCACCCACGCGGCGCTGTCCTGTACGGACCGCACCTGTGCCTTGAAGCTCTTGCCGCCCTCGGGTAGTTCAAGGTCCACATTGGCCTTTGCGGAATAATAGCGGATCGTCGCGGTGTCGTTCGCGAGCAGCCGCTCCAGCAACTTTTCCGCGGAGCGCACCGGCAGCTCACGGTTCGGGTTGACGGTCGTCCGCCGTGGTTTGCACGCGGCTGCCGAAAGGAGCGCCAGCAGCAGCAACGCTTTGCCCCCGAAGTTCATTCCACGCGGGCGCCTTCGTTGATCTTGCGGTCGAGCGCATCGCTTCCACCGCCCAGCACCTTCGCCTTGCGCCACTGTTCCGTGGCACCGCTCTTATCGCCCAACTCGAAGAGGATATCACCGTAGTGCTCCACAACGGTGCCATCGGGCTCGCCGGTGGCGAGTGCTTTCTCGATCCACACACGTGCGTCGGCGTATTTGCGCATCCGGAAGAGCACCCAGGCATACGTATCCATGTATGTGGCCGCCCCGGGAGAGATCTCGAGGGAGCGCTTGCTCATGCGTTCGGCCTTTTCCAGTTGCTCATTGCGCAGGCTCAAGTAGTATGCGTAGTTGTTGAGCGTGCCGGCGTTGTCGGGTTCGAGCGAGAGGGCCTTGTCATAGGCCTTGTCGGAATCGGTGAAGCGCTCGGCTTCGTTGTAAGCATCCCCCAGGCTGCTCCAGAACTGGGCTTGCAGCTGTGGATTGTCCACCACCACATCACGACCGGTGATCAAGGTCTCGATCGCCTCGTCGTGTCTGCCGAGTTGCGATAGCGCGATACCGTTGTAGAGATAGGGTTCGGGCACGGTGGGGAACAGGCTGATGGCCTCTTCCGCGTCGGTGTGCAATGCGGCGTGGTCGCGCAATTGGAGGTCCAGTTGCAACAGCTGCAGGTGGATCGGGAAACGTTCCTTTTCGGTCCGCAACGCTTCGCGGAACTGGTCGCGTGCTTCGGCGATCTTGCCATCGCGCAGCAGGAAATCACCATGGATGGTGTGCGGCTTCCCGCTCTCCGGATGCGCCTTCTCCAGTGCTTCGATCAACTCGTACGAACGGCGGATCAGGTCGGGGCGATCGGTCTCCTTCTCGCCTTCGCGTTCGGTCATCTCGAAGAAGCCGATGAGCACCTGCATCTTGGCATCGATGTCCAGATCGGGATCCAGGAAGGCCTGTCCGAGCTCATGGTACGCCTCGTCCATCTTGCCGGTGGAGTAGTAGTGCTCGGCCAGGGCGATGCGCAGCATGCTGTTGCCGGGGTCCAGCTCCAGCGTCTTCTTGTACTGCTCCAGTGCTTTCTCATGCTCGCCTTGCTGGTCGTACACCTCGGCCAGGAGCCCTTCGTACTGCGGATCACCGGGGTGCGCCGCGATGGCGCGCTTCACCAGGGCCTCGGCTTCGGTGTGCCGACCGCTTTCGCTGAGCATGCCGAACTCCTGCATGATCAGGTCCTCGCTCAGTCCGAAGCGTTTCTCGAGTTCGCCGTAGACCTTGATCGCATCATCGACCCTCCCACCATAGGCGAGCATGTTCGCCAGATCGAAATAGACCTCGTACCGCTCGGGCCATTTCGCCACGATGTCCTGGTACACCTTGGTGGCATCGCCCACCTGGCCGTTCTGCTGGTAGAGGTCGGCCAACAGGAAACGGTACCAGATGTTCTCCTTGTCCGCATCGACGGCACGCTTGGCATGGTCCAGCGCTTTGGGGAAGTCCTGTGCCTGGTGGTAGAGCTTGGCCACCTCGAACATGGCCGCAGCATTCGTGGGATCCAGCTTAAGGCACTGCTGGAAGAGCTGGATCGCTTTGGCGCCTTGTCCGGCAAGCCGTGCTTGCGTGGCTTCCATGAAGAGGCGCATCGTCTCGGCACGCTTGTCGGCAGCGGGATCGATGGGCGCGCCCGATTCGGGGTCGATGGTCACCGGCCTGTCCGCAACGGGTTTCGCGCCGCTGCAAGCCATAATGGACCATATCAACGGCAGGGCGAAAAGCAAGGGCATACCCCCCGGGATCCGCGGACCACGTGGAGCGGTCGCGCTCACCGGAAAGGAGGGGAGTTGCTTCATCCGAAGGTGCTGTCGTCGCTGATGCTCAGATCAAGGGCCATGCCCTTCACGCTGGCGCGCTCACCGATCATGCTGTTGTCCATCACGCAGTCCTGTACACGCGTATTACCGCGCAGGATCGAATTCTTCACAACGCTGCCGGAAACGACCGCTCCGCTCTCGATGGAAACGTTCGGACCGACGATGCTGTTCACCAGTGAAACGTTCTCGCCGATGAAGCAAGGTCCGATCACCACGCTGTTCTCCGTCTTCAAGGAAGTGCTCACGAGGTTCTTGTCGCCCTTGAGGAAACCGAGCACCTTGGTGTTGGTGTCCACCATGGCGTTCTTGTTCCCGCAATCCATCCAAACATCCACGCTGCCGGCCTTGAAACGAGCACCTTTCCGTTTCATGTTCTCCATGGCGTTGGTGAGCTGGTACTCGCCTTTGTCCTTGATGTCGTTGTCGATCAAAAACTGCATCTCCTTGCGCAGGTATTCGCCGTCGGCGAAGTAGTAGATGCCGATGATGGCGAGGTCGCTCACGAAGGTCTGGGGCTTCTCCACGAACTCGGTGATGATGCCTTTGTCGTCGAGCTTCACCACACCGAAGGGCTTGGGGTCGTCGACCTTGTTCACCCAGATCACGCCGTCGCAGTCCTTGTCCAGTTTCAACTGGGCGCGGAAGAGCGTATCGGCGAAGGCCACGATCACACGGCCGTTCAGCGCGCTTTGGGCGCAGAGGATGGCGTGGGCTGTGCCGAGGGCTTCCTTCTGGTAGTGGATGGTGCCTTTGCTGCCGATGGCTTTCGCGATGGCGACCAGCTCTTCCTCCACCTTCTTGCCGAAGCTGGGGTGGACGATGAAGGCCACTTCCTCCACGGCTTCACCGGCCACGGCGGCCAGGTCCTCCACAAGACGTTGTACAATGGGCTTGCCGGCGATGGGCAGCAGGGGCTTGGCGGTGGTGTGGGTATGCGGACGCATCCGCTTGCCCATACCCGCCATGGGGACGATGATCTTCATTCGATGCGAAGTTCACCACAGAGGCACGGAGGCACAGAGTTCGATGCCATCAAGCGTCGTTCCGTGTTTCGGTATGCCTCTGGGGCGAATGGTCTTTTGTTCGTTTGCTGCCGAGGTCTTCAGTTGGTGCCGGTATGTCCGAAGCCGCCCGCTCCTCGTTCAGTGGCGCGAAGGTCCGCACTTTCCTCGAAAGTTACCCTGAGATAACGGGCGATGACCAGTTGGGCCACACGCTCGCCGTCCTTCACCTCGAAGGGCTCCTGGCCGTGGTTGATCAACAGCACACCCACTTCGCCCCGATAGTCTGCGTCGATCGTGCCCGGCGCGTTCAAAACGGTGACACCGTGCTTGAAGGCCAGCCCACTCCTTGGTCGCACTTGGGCTTCGGTACCTTCCGGAAGTTCCAGGAACAGCCCGGTCGGGATCAGCGCGCGCTGGCCGGGGGCCAGGGTGATCGAAGCGTCCAGGTTGGCCCGGAGGTCCATGCCAGCGCTGTGCTCCGTGGCGTAGTTGGGCAGCTGGTGCCGGCCCTTGTTGGTGATGCGGACCGAGAGGTCTGCGGCGATGAGCGTCATGGGGCAAAGGTCGCGACGCAACGGCCGCACCTCGCCGGTCGACCACCGAAGTCTTCAACACCTGTTCAAGAGATGCCCTCAGGGGAGCACCGTCAACTCGAAGACGAACAGATGCTCTACGCCGTACTTGGCAGGCCATTGCTCGGGAGGTTCATCACTACCGAAGCAATACCGATACATCACCGCCTCCTTCGGCGGCGGCGGGTCCGGATAGGGCTGCGTCAGGACCATGATGGGCATGGGCTTCCCGAGTTCCATGGTCACGTATTTTCCACCGGAACGAATGCCCTCGTCCAACAGGTATCCGTGGTTCGGCCATGGAAGTTCGATGGTCTTATCGGCTAACATCCAGAACTTGAAACGGACGCGCATGTGCGTAGAGTCGATCCGCTGGGCCAGGAACAAAGCACCTTCCTTCGGGTCCCATGGAAAACCACCAACGACCTTCTTCTGCCATGGCACCGTGTTCAGCAGTGTGTCGATGGATGCGATGCTGTCCTTGTAAACGGACTTCATCACCACGACCACTTCGTGCTTCTTCTTGTCCGGCATTTTGAATGCAGCCGTATAGCGGTTCACATCAAGAAAGTCATACAGGTCTTCTGTGGCAGGGTCGCCTTTGACCTTCGAAGAATGCTCGTCCGTTATCGAAACAGTGAAGATCTGTGCCGAGGCAATACCGGAACACAAGGTCAGGGCCAACACGAACGGATACTTCATGCTAGCCAAGCTAACAATTGCGTGCTACACAACAGTGAGCGGCCGCTCCGTTCTCCAGACGAAAGCAACGAAGAGTAACACAGCAGACACCCGGACCGCATAGCCTAACATCCCGTCAACGGACAACTGTTCAACGCCCCACCACACGAACACAGCACCGGCCATGTACAGCAGGACTCTGCTCACGTTGTACGGGATGGGGTAGTTCCGCTGGCCCCAGACATAGCTGATGGTGGCCATGCTCGCATAGCAGATCAGGGTGGTCCATGCGGCTCCCATGTAGCCGAGGTTCGGGATCAGCGCGAAGAGCAGTACGATGGTGATGGCCGCACCGATGAGGCTGATGGTGCTGCCCACGCGGGGCCGGTCGGTGAGCTTGTACCAAACGCTCTGGTTGTAGTAGACGCCGAGGAACACATTGGCGAGCATCAGGATGGGTACCACGCCGAGGCCCACATGGTAGGCCGGATTGGGGATGAACCACTTGAAGAGGTCCAGGAAGAGCATCACGACCAGGAATGCGGCCATGCATACCGCCACGAAGATGTTCATGATGCGGGCGAAGGTGGCCGCGCTGTTCTTCTCCTTCGCATGGCTGAAGAAGAACGGCTCCGCGCCCATGCGGAAGGCCTGGATGAAGAGCGTGATCAGCACGGCGAGTTTGTAGCACGCGCCGTAGATCCCGATCTCACTGTTCGCCACGTCCGCAGGCAACAGGTATTTCAGGATCACGCGGTCGAAGGTCTCGTTCACCATGCCGGCGAGGCCGGCGATCATCAGCGGCGCGCCGAACGCCATCATCGCACGCAGCAGGTCCTTGTCCATCGCCTTGATCGACGGCCAGGAGGGCAGCAGCACGAGCAACTTCACGGCCGTGCTCACCAGGTTGATAACGAACACATAGCCCACCCCGAGCGATGGGTCGTACACCGCATCGATCAGCGCATTGCTCTCGCCCATGTTGTACCGCTTCATACAGTACAACAGGAAGAATACGCTCAGCCCGATGTTCACGCCGACGCTGAGCATGTTGATGAAGGCATACTTCCACGGGCGTCCTTCCTGGCGCAATCGGGCCATGGGAATGGCGGTGATGGCATCGATGCCGATGATCAGCACGAGCATCAATACTGCGCTCGTGTACGCACCGAAGCGCAACCATTCCGCGATATGGTCGGAGAATGATACACCCAACAACATGAAGGCAAGGGCAGGGAAGAAGAGGCCCCACGTAGCGGTGGCGTACAGGACCCGCCCGCCATCGGGGTTGTCCTTCACATGGTCCTTGTTCGCGAAGCGGAAGTAGGTGGTCTCCATCCCGAAGGTGAGCACAACGTTGAGCAGGGCCGTCCACGAATAGAGCGAAGTGACAACGCCATATTCCGCTGGCTCGAACACGAAGGTGCTGGTGTACAACGGCACCAACAGGAAGTTCAGGAAGCGCGCAACGATGCTGCTGAGCCCGTAGATGGCTGTCTGGCCGGCGAGTTTGCGGAGGGCGCTCACGGGCGATGGAACGCTGATGACGCTGATGAATATGATTGCGCAGATAATTCCATGTCCTTTCCGATCTGCGTTGATCCGCGTTCGACCTGCGTCATCCGCGTTCTATGCCCCCGTGAAATTCGCCTTCCTCTTCTCCAGGAACGCACTCGTTCCTTCCTTGAAATCCGCGGTGCCGAAGCATTTGCCGAACTCTTCGATCTCTCGCTGCATGCCGTCAACACCCGGTTCGTACCCGGCGTTCACGGCGCGTATCGCTGCGGCCAATGCGGTCGGGCTGTTCTTCATGATCGCGGCGGCCAGTTCGTTGCATTTGGCCAGGAGTTGGTCCTGGGGTACAACGTGGTTCACGAGCCCCCATTGCAGGGCTTCGTCGGCCTTGATCATGCCCGCGGTGAAGATCATCTCCATGGCCTTGCCTTTGCCGACCAGTCGGGCCAGCCGTTGGGTTCCGCCGTAACCGGGGATCACGCCAAGCGATACTTCCGGCAAACCCATGCGTGCGTTATCGCTCGCGACGCGGATATGACAGCTCATGGCCAATTCCAATCCCCCGCCGAGCGCGAAGCCGTTCACGGCAGCGATCATCGGCTTGCTCATGTTCTCGACGTGATCGAAGAGCTTCTTCTGCCCATCGGCGGCCAACGCCTTGCCTTCGGGAACAGCGAAGTGGGCGAACTCCTTGATGTCGGCACCCGCCACAAAGGCCTTGGCCCCACTGCCGGTAATGATGAGCACACGAACGCCCCGATCCCCATCCGCCTCGTTCAGGGCCTGGTCCAATTCGCTGATCGTGACGCGGTTCAACGCGTTGAGTTGGTCCGGCCGGTTGATGGTGATGGTGCGGACACCATCGGCGTCGGTGATGAGCAGGTTTGCAAATGGCATGGATCGGTGGTTTTCCGACCATTTGATCGTCCGGTCGGCTTCGGCAAATGTACCCGCTAAGCCCGCAAAGGAAGCGCGACATGGAACGTAGTGCCGTTCCCGGCAATGGAGTCGAACCACACACGCCCACCGGCTTGTTCCACCATGCGCTTCACCAGGGCCAGCCCCAAGCCCATTCCGCTGTTCTTCGTCGTGAAGCTGGGCGTGAAGATCCGTTCGCGCACATCCTCCGAAATGCCTTCGCCATTGTCAGCGACCTCCACGATCGCTTCTCCACGGTCGTTCCGCAGTCGCACATGGACGTGTCCTTTGCGTCCTTCGGGAATGGCTTGCACGGCGTTCTTCAGCAGGTTGTTGAAGACGCGCAGGAGGTGTTCACGGTCGGCATTCACGGAAAGCGACGGCCCGTCGTGCAAGGTGATGGTGATGCCCGGTGTTGCTTGGAAGACATCCACAGCGGCACGCACAACTGCCTTCAGGTCCAACGGCTGCGGTTGCGCGATCGGCATTTGCGCGAACTGTGAGAACGCTGTGGCCACTCCGTTCAGCGCATCGATCTGCTGTACCATACCATGGCTGAAGCGCTCCAGCCGTTCCTTGGCATCCGGCGCTTCAGGGTCCCACGTGTGTTCGAAGTGCTGGATACCGAGCTTCATCGGCGTAAGCGGGTTCTTGATCTCGTGGGCCACTTGTCGTGCCATTTCGCGCCACGCGCTTTCTCGTTCGCTACGCGCCAGCTTTTCAGCGCTCTCGCGTAGCTCGTCCACCTTTCGGTTGTACACCTCCACGAGCTGGCCCACTTCATCGCGACCGCGGTAAGTGATCGGCGTGTTCTCACCCTGCAATGCCACACCGGAAAGGGAGCGCTTCAACAATTCAAGCGGACGGGTCGTCCAATTGCTGATGAACAGGGCGACCAGTACGCTCAATGCGAAGAGCAGAACGAAGAGGTTCACCACGGCGACCAGCACCCCGGAACGTTCCTGTTCCTGCTGTCGTTGATCGGCGAATGATGGCAGCGCGATGTAACCCAGGACATCGCCGCGTCGGTCCCGCAACGGCAGGTATGCGCTCTGATAGGTCGCCGTTCCGATGGATTCCTCGTGCACGAACGAGCTCGCCTGTTCGATGACCAGTCGTGCATAGGCCACGGCATCCATGCGCTCACCGATCAGCCCGGCGGAGAAGACCTGTGGCCGCGAAGAGGCAAGCAGGTTCCCATGGTGATCGTAGATGGTGATATCCGAGAACAACACGTTGCTGAGCTGTGCGAGCAGGTGTTCCAAATAGCGGGAGCGGCCTTCGTCCAGGACGGGCTGACCATCCAGCTTTTGCTGCAGTTCCATGTGCGCGGACCGCGCTTTCTCCAGGCTGTTCGCTTCGGTGCGTTGCACATATTGGCGTGTAAGCAAGCGCTGTGCACCGAAGCCGAAGAACAATAGTCCTACGACAGCGAAGAGCAACAGCGCGGCCCTCACTTTCGCACCTATCCCCAGCGGTGGTATGCCGCGATGCAACCATAATGTGCGCACCAGCATGGCCGCTGCCAGAAGCAAGGAGAAGAGTGCGAAGAGGTAGCTGAAGGTCGTCGCCCGATCGATCAGGGAAGGTACCGGAGTGCCGAGCGTGAGCAGGGTGGAGCGAACGGAACCTTTGGCGAGGTATTCGACACCATCCTCGGTATACCACAGCAGTCCGTCCTCGCCCATTTTCCGGCTCCAGTGCAGCGGGACCCCTGTCGCGTTGGATTGGTCAACGAGAATTCCCTTCTCATAACGCGCCACTGCATACCGATCGGTCCGGCGGGCGAGTGGATCATCCCCCGAAAGCAGGAGATCGGGGAAACCGAGGCTTTGTGCGGCTGAGCGCGGATGCAACTCGATGATCAGCTGGACCGGGGTCGCGGTCTCCTGTGGCATCACGGCCAGGCGTGCATGGTAGAAAGGGCCCTCACTTCCGCCTTGCTCAAAGTACAGGTCCGGCATATCGGCCAATGCGGTGGGCGCACTGAAAGCGGTCGTAGGACCATCAAGACTTCGTGGGGAGCTACCATCCGTGGAACAACGTGGACGCCCGGCGGCATCGAATGCGAATACGCGCACGGCGTACCGCTCCCAATACCCTCCGAAGTAGACCTGGCGCACAGCGACGTCCAGATCACCAGCGGAGCAGGGTCTTGTTGAAGCGATCAAAGCGTGGACCGCAGGATCCCTGCGGAGCGTGGGCGCCATTTCACGAAAAAGCAATTCAACGACGGGGTCTTCGCGGACGCTGAGGCGTTCGGCGAGCACCAGTCTCTCACGTTGTTCCCTTGCGCGGGTGTATTTCGTAAGTACGTGCGAAGTGACGGCCGACAGTGCTCCAAGTCCGATCACCACATGCACGAAGCGGAGGCGTGTACGGTCCGCGTGGAACAGCAGGAACAGCAGGGGTACCGGCCAGAGGAACAGAACGGTGTCCCGTATTCCGTTCATGTGGTGCAGCACAATGAACGTGATGATGACGAGCAAACCGGTCGTTAGCGGAAGCCACGGGGACCGTGAGCTGCGCAAGGCATGTATGCAAGTATCGGCCAGCAGCAGCCAGGCGATGAAGAGCATGGCGATGCTCAACACAGCCACGGCACTTGCTGCGTTCAGGCTTTGCACATGGTAGAGGTCGAGGTCCACACTGCTGTCGTTCACCAACCCGATGATGGTACTGGTGACCCACGCTGCGATGGCCAGCAGAACTCCCCAAAGCAGGAGTAGGACGGGAGCGCTTGGTGCGGTCGATCCCGGACCGCGCATGGCCTTGCGGATGAACACCGCAGCGAACACGAGCAGTGTTGCATTGATGAGGAGATCGCCGAGGGATGGGAAAGCGAAGGACGCGGCATAGGTGGCGGGATCGAAGAGGGGCAGCCGATCGAACGGTGCCGATGGGATGAAGGAGAGCACGCCCCAACGCAGGATGAAAAGAAGTACGAGGAATCCGGTGATGCCGACCCAACGCTGTCCCGGAACGAGATAATGCGCACAACCCACCCATAGCACAGCCAACAAGAAGAATGCGGATGCCAGGAGCAGTACGAGCTTGAGGATGATCCACGGACCGACGTCCAGCGCACCATTGCGCCAGGCAAGGCGCAAGAGTGGTTTGCCGTTCGCATCGTTCACCAGTGGCCCGGACCCATTGGCGGGCTGTGCAATGAGGCCAGGCGTCGTCCTCAGCGCTGGATGGAATCCCCGTTCCAGATGGCGGTTCTCGATGGGCGGTGTTTTCCATACCGGGCCGAAGGCGTGCATGCTGAGCAGTCCCACCGACGTGACCGTGTGCTGGTAAACGGCATCCGGAAGGTTACGTTGACCGGGCGGTTCCCCGTGAACGCCATTGGCCGCCCCCGCAGGCAAAGGCCCGGACCAGCAGACGAGACTGTCACCGGTGAAGCCGAGGTAAACGGTACCGTTCAGTGTGCGTTCCTTCTCCAACACCCTTGCATGGCGTACCATCCAATCCGCAGGACCCAACTCGGCCAATTCGCGCGCCCAGTAAGCCGATCCCTGGGCAAGGTCCTTCGCCTGGCGGTCCAGGGCTCGTTGCAGATGAACGGCCTCTTCCTGTAACAGGGCGTCACCATCCGGCTCCTGCACGGACCAAGCCAACACCGCGAACAGGGCGCTCAGTAGCAGGAATAGGATCGGGCGAGGCATGGAAGCCGGAAGCCGCAAGGGCCGAGCCAAAGTACGGGAACTGTGGAGCCTTAGGCCGCCTTGCTCGCGGGCGCGACCGGGGAAGGTGCCACGGACACCCGTCCTTCGTCAAGTAGCCTCGGCACCAACGTATGTCAGCACGGCAAAGGCGCGATCGATGTCGATGTATCGTCGTGCTGCGATCGCCCGCTTCCACGGTCCTGTGGGAATGGAAGCAGTGGCTTCACCGTGCTGCGAACGGAACGTCGATCCGTAAGGCCGGGATCCGGGGCATGATGCTGGAAGGAGGGGGAGTCCCGCCCTGCGATCCGATCCGAATGGAATTTCCCGAGCCGCCGGATGTTGCGCTTGATCGCGCCAGGGCTTACCCCTTCAACGCCTCGGCACCACCCACGATCTCCAGGATCTCGCCCGTGATGCTCGCCTGACGTGCCTTGTTGTAGGACAACTTCAGGTCCTTCAAAAGACTATCGGCATTATCGGTCGCCTTGTGCATGGCGGTCATGCGGGCACCGTGCTCGGCGGCATGGCTGTCCAATAGCGCCTTGTACAACTGGATCTTCAAGCTCTTGGGGATGATCTCCTCCACGATCGTCCTGCGATCCGGTTCCATGATGTAGTCCACCGTGGTCCCCTTGCTCTTTTCGCCTTTGGCCACCGGTGCGGTTGCAGGCATGATCGGCAGGTACTGTTCCTCTGCGAGGATCTGTACGGCCGCGTTCTTGAACTTGTTGTAGACGAGGACCACCTGGTCGTAGGTGCCGTTCGCGAACAGCTCCATGATCAGCTCGGCCTTCGGTACCGCCTTGTCGAAGCTGAGACCGTCGTACAACGTCGCGCCGTCGGTCGGCAGTTCCGCATTGAAATGTTTCGTGCGACGGTACGTATCAAGGGCTTTCTTGCCCAGTGGCAGTACATGCACGGTCTTGCCTTCGCCCTCCATCTGTACCACCAGTCGACGGATGCTGCGGAACACCTGGGTGTTGAAGGCACCGGCCAGGCCACGGTTGCTCGCGATGGCCACGAGCAGCACGTTCTTCACATCACGCTGCTGGCTGTATTTGCCTTCGTTGCTGTCGAGGCTGGCGCTCACGTTGCTCAGGATGGCCTGCAATTTCTCGGCATAAGGCCGCATGCGGGTGATGGCGTCCTGGGCACGACGCAACTTGGCCGCGCTCACCATTTTCATGGCGGCGGTGATCTGCTTGGTGCTGTTCACCGAGACGATCCTATTGCGTACTTCCTTCAGGCTTGGCATCGCGCGGCTTAGTTGTCCAGGCTCTTCACCAGGTCCGCAGCCACCTTCTCAAGTGTCGCGGTGATCTGATCGTTGTAGTCACCTTTCTTCAACGCCGCCAGCACATCGCTATGCTTGTTGCGCAGTATGGTGACGAACTCTGCCTCGAACTGCTTGATGTTCTTCACCGGGACCTTGCCGAGCAGGCCTTTCGTACCGCAGTAGATGATCGCGATCTGCTCCTCTACACGTACAGGGCTGTTCTGGCCCTGCTTCAGGATCTCCACGTTGCGGGCGCCCTTGTCCAACACCGCTTTCGTGGCAGCGTCGAGGTCGGAGCCGAACTTCGAGAAGGCCTCCAATTCGCGGTAGGCAGCTTGGTCGAGCTTCAGCGTGCCGGCCACTTTCTTCATGGACTTGATCTGCGCGTTACCACCTACGCGGCTTACGCTGATACCCACGTTGATCGCGGGACGCACGCCGCTGAGGAACAAATTGCTCTCCAGGAAGATCTGTCCATCGGTGATGGAGATCACGTTCGTGGGGATGTAGGCGGATACGTCACCGGCCTGTGTTTCGATGATCGGTAGCGCGGTCAATGAGCCACCGCCTTTCACCTTGCCTTTCAGCGAAGCGGGCAGATCGTTCATCTGCTCGGCCACGCTTTGGTCAGCGGTGACTTTCGCGGCGCGCTCCAACAAGCGGCTGTGCAGGTAGAACACATCACCAGGGTATGCTTCACGTCCGGGAGGACGGCGGAGCAACAGTGACACTTCGCGGTACGCAACGGCTTGTTTCGAGAGATCATCGTAGATGATCAAAGCGGGGCGACCGGTATCGCGGAAATATTCGCCGATCGCGGCACCGGTGAACGGTGCGTAGAACTGCATCGGAGCAGGATCGCTGGCGTTCGCGGCCACCACGGTGGTGTAGGCCATGGCACCGTTCTCTTCCAGCACCTTCACGGTACCGGCAACGGTGGAGCCTTTCTGGCCGATGGCCACGTAGATGCAATACACCGGCTTGCCGGCATCGAAGAATTCCTTCTGGTTGATGATCGTGTCGATCGCCACCGTGCTCTTGCCGGTCTGCCGGTCCCCGATGATCAATTCACGCTGGCCACGACCGATGGGGATCATGGCGTCGATGGCCTTGATACCCGTTTGCAACGGCTCCTTCACCGGCTCGCGGAAGATCACTCCGGGCGCTTTGCGCTCCAGCGGCATTTCGAACAGCTCGCCACCGATCGGGCCCTTGCCATCGATGGGTTCGCCGAGGGTGTTCACCACGCGACCCACCATGCCTTCACCGGTCTTGATGCTGGCGATGCGCTTCGTGCGCTTCACGGTATCGCCTTCCTTGACACCCACGGATGGGCCGAGCAATACGACACCGACATTGTCCTCTTCCAGGTTCAACACGATGCCACGCAGGCCGCTGGTGAACTCAACGAGCTCACCGCTCTGCACACCGCGAAGGCCGTAGATACGGGCGATCCCGTCACCGACCTGGAGGACGGTCCCGACCTCGTCCAGTTGAGCTTCGGTATGAAGACCAGCGAGCTCTTGTTTGATGATCGCCGATACTTCGGCGGCTTTGACTTCGGCCATCTTGTTCTGTCTTAGAGCTTCGGTATGTATGGATTCTCGGCGAAGGTGCGCTTGATCGCGTGCAGCTTGTTGCGCACGCTCGCGTCCCACTGCAGGTCGCCCACCTGGATGATGCCCCCGCCCAGTATCGAGGGGTCGATCACTTGTTCGATCTCGATGGTCTTGCCGGGGAAGCGCGCCGTGATGATGCGCTGTACTTGTTGCAGTTCAATAGTGTTGAATTCCACCGCAACGGTGAGCTTGCACACCACGACCCCGTTGTGTTCGCGGTGGATCTGCTGGAAGGCCAGCGCGATCTCATACAGGAGGGCCTCGCGTCCTTTGCGCAACAGCACATGGAGGAAGGTGAGGACCACATTACCGATGCGGCCGGCCAGGGCCTTGTCGAGCACGTTGCGCTTGCTGTCGGGACGGATCACCGGGCTTTTGAGGATCACCCGCAGTTCATCGCTCGCAGAACAGGTATCGGCCACCAGGTCGATGTCCTGGGCCACCTGTTCCAGCTGCCCCTGCTCAAGCGCCAGCTCGAGCAATGACTTCGCGTAGCGGTATGCGACGGGTTGTATCCTCATGAGAGCCGAGACTCGGCATCCTTCAACATGCGATCGACCAATGCGCGCTGTGCTGCATCATCGGCGAGTTTTTCCCGCAGGATCTTCTCGGCGATCATTACGCTCAGGTCGCCAACGAGGGTCTTGAGCTCGGACATCGCCGCCTTTTTCTCGGTCTGGATGTCGGCCCGAGCGCGGGTAAGCAGGGCCTCGGCCTCGCTCTTCGCCTTGCCCTTGGCTTCCGCGATCTCCTTGTCGCGGATGTCGCGCGCCTCCTTCAACAACACTTCACGCTCCTCGCGGGCCTGGCGCATCAGCTCTTCGTTCCCGGCGCTCATGCGGGCCATGTCCTCGCGCATCTTCTTGGCTTCGTTCAGCGCATCCTCGATGGAGGATTCACGCGCTTGTACACTGCTGAGGATCGGCTTCCAGGCGTACTTGCCCAGCAGCCATACTACGATGCCGAACGAAAGGCACATCCAGAAAAGGAGGCCGAGGTCGGGGGTTACCAAGTCCATGGGTCGATGCGGTTATGGGCCGACAATGTGTCGCCGACCAGTGTCCACGCGGGCGGTTGTTCTTAGAGACCGACGATGAAACCGAGAGCGACAGCGCCCAGTGCCACACCCTCAACGAGAGCGGCCGCAAGGATCATGTTGCTCACGATATCGGCTTTCGCCTCAGGCTGGCGAGCGATGCTTTCCAGCGCGCTGCCACCGATGCGGCCCACGCCGAGTCCGGCGCCAACGGCAGCGAGACCGGCGCCGATCACGGCACCTGCTTTAGCAACGGCCATATCGCCTGCGGCCTGGAGGAGGATGTTGAGGGTGGTCATCGAATGATGTATTGGGTGTTTGTCGTTGATCTAGTGATGATCGGCATGCGCGTGGTGCGGTTCATGCACAGCGGTGCCGATGTAGATGCTGGTGAGCAGGGTGAAGACGTAGGCCTGCAGTGCGGCCACGAGCAACTCCAGGCAGTTGATGAACACGGTGAAGGCCAGCGCGAAAGGGCTGGTGGCATATCCGCCCACGAGACTTTCCCCATTCTTGCTGAAGATGAAGATGAGGCAGAAGAACACCAGTAGCACGATGTGGCCTGCCATGATGTTCGCGAATAGCCGGATCAGCAGTGTGAAGGGGCGGATGAAGATGCCCATGATCTCGATGGGCGTAAGAATGATCAGCACTGGCCAGGGGATGCCGGGCATGGCGAGGATGTGCATCCAGAAATGCTTGTTGGCCACCATGGCCACGATCAGGAAGGTTATCGTAGAGAGCACCAGTGGCGTCACGATATTCCCGGTCACGTTAGCTCCGAACGGTGGGATCGGCAAGGGAATAAGTCCGATGAGGTTGAGGAACCAGATGAAGAAGAAAAGCGTGAGCAGGTAGGGAGTGAAGCGACGGTAGTGCTTCTCCCCGATGCTGTTCTTGGCAATGTCGTCGCGAACAAAGAGGACGATGGGCTCAAGGAAGCTTGCGAGGCCCTTCGGCGCGCTCACGCCCCGCTTGGCATAGCCACGTGCCATGCCGATGAAGACCCAGCACATGAGTGCTACGCAGAGCAAAAGGGCCAGTGCATTCTTCGTGAGGCTGAGGTCGGTGATGGCTGCGGTGGCGGCTTCGTCTACCTCGCCGTTCGCACCCACCACTTGCATCTTGTTCTTGTGGCTGAGCTGGTAGGTGCCATGGCCCCCTGTATGCTTCTCGCCGTGCATCAAGTGGCCGCTGCTGAAGAATTCCCAGCCGCCCGGCGTTTTCAGGATCACCGGCAGGGGCAGGTGCGTATGTCCCCAAAGGTGCCAGTCGTGGCTGTCGCCGATGTGCTCCATGATGAGCTCGCCGGCATTGAACTCCTTCTTGGTATGCCCATCACCGTGCTCCTCATGAGCGGTCCCGGGGGACGCCGCTGGATGGTCGATGGTCCCGTGCTGCGGGTGGTCACCGGATGCGAACGAAGAGCCGATCAAGATGGCTCCGGCCAGTACCAGCGCGGCTCGCAGAGAGGAACTCAACTTCATTCGGGCCAGGGGGCACCCCTGTTTGCGGCTGCAAATGTAGGCATCGCCTCCATACGGAGGACCGGTGCCTACGAATAATCGAATACCATCACTTCTTGCTGACCTCCTTGAACAGGAACCACAAGGCGCCAGTGAGGCCCAGTACCACGCCGAGTACGGTGAACAGTGGGAATTTCAGTACGACTTTTCCATCGATCCATCGGCCACCCAGAACACCAATGATCAAGAAGGCCACCATTTGGATCCCCATTGCGCCGAATCGTGCATAACTCTTCGCCGGTCCGGTAACAGAGTCCAACTCCTCCTTGTCGATGCCGTCGTCCAGTTTCACGACTTCTTTATCCGGCGCAATTGTCCGGCAAGACGGATGGTGGAAAAGATGAGGAAAGCGAAATAAAGCAGCACAAAGGTCCCGGCCAGGGCGCGTAGGGGTGTGGCGTCGACCGCCTTTACCAAAATGGCCAGTACCATCAAGGAGGCCAGAAGTTTCATGACCAGCCCGCCCATGAAACGGCGAATGAAGGGGCGTACATCATCCCCCAATGAGCCTTCCTGCCAGGTGAGTAGGACCAGTGTTATCAGTGTGAACCAAGCCAGCACAACGGCGAAAGGCCAGGTGAATGGCTGGTCGACAAGGTGCAGCACGAAGGCGGTTACCACGCAGCAGGTGGCACTGAAAAGAAGAACGGGGAGTACGGGAGACCTACCCTCGGGCATCGTTAACGACCGGCCTGGGCCTGTTCGGGGCGTACCGGATTGTCCGTGCGCAACCGCACCGGATCCATTTCCTTCACCACACCACCGCCCATGCTGCAATTGCCAGTGAAGACCGCGCCTGGTTCGATGGCGAGCTTCTTGGTGTTGATGTCGCCTTGCAGCTTGGCCGTGGCCTTCAAACTCAAGAGGTCCTGGCAGTTGATCTTGCCGATCACGGTTCCTTCGATATCGGAACTCTGGCACACCACCTCTCCTTCGATCACACCGGTCTGGCCTACGATAACGCGGCCGCGTGCATTCACGGTGCCCTTCACCCGGCCGTCAACCCGGATGTTGCTGTCGCTCTTGATCTCGCCTTCAATGGAGGTGCCCTCCATGATGCTGTTGATCTTGCCGGGGCTGACGGGTTCTGCGGTCTTGTTCATGGTGTCGGTGTTCGCAGGTTTCTCGCTTCGGAACATGTTCCCTTGGTATTGCGGGAGAGATGAGTAGGGGTCAAATATAGGCTTGGCGGCCGGTTATCCTACTGATGGTCAAGGTACTTCTCGCTGAAGAACGCGTTGTACCCCTCAACGTCCTTGCTCCGGAACAACTGGGCGTAGTTCTCGGCCCCGATAGCGAACGCAGGATATCCTTGGTCGTTGATCCCCACAAGCTGTTCGTTCCCGCTATTGAAGAGGGCAAAATACTCCATGGCCTTCTCCTTGGACTCGAACGGGCTCAGGAGCACCACTTGGTGTTGCGGGTCCAGGAAACTACTGGTGATCTCCACCGGGGTGGCCGGGTAGAAGTCGCGATTGAAGGTAGCTATGCTCACCTTGATCGCGTTCATGTCCGAGCCTTCGTTCGGAACGATCAGTGCGAAGAAATGTTGACCTTCTTCATCCTTGTATTCACCGGCGGTGACCGACTTCCGTTCCGGCGGGGGAGCGCCACCGGAGGAGCGGTCCAACGCGGCCAACAGCTCGGCTGCTGCGCGTTCCTCGTCCGTACCCGGGAACTTGGACTGCACTTCCGCAAGGGCCGCACGGAATCCACTGATATCGCGAAGGCCACCGATGGCCATGGCGCGCAGCATGTGGTATTTGGCCAGGAAGTGGTTGCGTGGCTCGTTCTCGATGATCCCGTTGCAGGAGGTGATCACGGAGTTGTACATGTACTGCCGGTAGCGGTCGTACACTTCTTTGTACGCAGCCTCCTCGACCGCCTTGCGGGCCTCGTCCGCCTGTAGGATGTTCGGGTCCCGGACCAGGCGCGCGAATTCCGAATCGGGCCAGCGCTCCAGGATGATATCGGCGTAATACTTGGAGCCGGAGCCATCCGGGGCGAAATAGTTCGTGGTCTGTTCTTTCTCCAGATAGATGCGATAAAGCTGGTAGTAGCTCTCGGGTGTGTAGCGACATTCCTCGAACCGGCTGTTCAGTACCTCGAAGCTCTCAATGGCGTTGTCCGCATCCTTCAACTGTTCCTTGTAGATCATCCCGCTCACGTAGTAGGCGCTGCACACGCGTGCATTGGAAGCCTCCAGCGCCGCATCGTCCTTCGGGATATCCTTGGTGTAGAAAGCGGGGTCCTTCCATTCGCTCTCCTTCTTTTCCTTTTCATCCTTGACCTCGTCGGTTCCCTCGCCCTCCAGATCCGGGTCGTTCGCCGCCAACGCACTGCCGCTCTTGTCCTTCCGGCGCCAATCATCCTCCAGTTTGCGGTTGCCCCACTTCTTGCGGAAGCTCGTGAGGCCACGACCGATCTGTTGCGGATCATAGAAGTACCATGTACCCCGGCCCACGCCCGCGGTTGCCGTGGGAGGGGGTTTGTCGGCGTCCGGGTTGGCTTCGGCGATGGCCCGCGCTTCCTCTTCAGCAAGCAGTTTGGCTGCCTCTTCGTCCTCCCGGTCGCGTATCATTCCCCTGATCTTCTTCTCCAGGTCCTTGGGGTCGAGCTTCGCCAGGCGTTGCAGGCTGTCCTCCAACTGGATGATGGCCAGCTGTTCCACCAACTCGCCGAGTACACGTGCCCGCGTCTTCACTTCGTCCAGGCGGGGATGGGTCTCGGCCATCAGCGTCTGTGTGGAATCGTAGTATTTCTGCGCATCCGGGTACGCACGGTCGTCAAAGTACAGATCGGCCAAACGCAGGAAGGTCTTCGCTTTCTGCTTCTGGTCCGTTGTGCTCACTTTGGCACTCGTGAGCAAGTGGTCGATCGCCGATGAGTCCTTTCGCTCCTTCAGGTCGATATCGGCGATCGCATAGTGCAGCATATCGAAGTGGTCGATGTGCTTGTCGTCCCGCAACATGCGGTTCAGTTTGCGGCGGATCTCCTTGCTATCTCCTGTGTTGAAGGCCAGCGCTTGGAAGATCTGCGTGTGGAAGGCCATCTCATAGGGCGGGTTCATGCGGCCTACCGCAGCGAATTGCTTGATGGCCTTGTCGTCCAGGCCCTTCAGCTGGTAAAGCTGCGCGAGGATGAACGCCCACCGCACGCGGTCCTTCTTGTTCTCCGCGTTGGGGATGGCGGCTTCCAGGTGGATGATGGCATCGTCCACCTTGCCGCGCTTCAACTCCAGCTCGGCCTGTACCGCGCTCAGTTCCCCATGATCGAATTTCTTGGGAAGGGTCTTCTCATCCTTCACCTGGTCCAGTGCGCTCTGGGCCTTGCCGTACTGCTCCAACTGGATGGCGGTGCGGGCCAGCCAGACAAGGCTCTCGGTCTGGCGGTTCTCCCCCTTGTACCGGCGGCTCACATAGGTGAATCCACGCTCGGCCTCGGAATAGTTGCGCTTGTAGAACTGGCTCTTGGCGATCACGAACCAGGCATCATCGATCCACGTGTTCTTCTCCTTGCCCTCGATGTTCATCGTGTGCCGATCGATCACGACCGAGCACTTGTCGATGCACTTCTCCAGCTCGGGTATGGCGTTTTTCGCTTGCTCTTCGGTCCCGTACACGAACAGTGGGAGCACCTCGTCGTAGTTGTCAACGTGTGCGGTCTCGATACCGGCGATGATCTCCTTCAGCTTTTCGTTCCCGTTGAACCAGCCGTTGTCACGGGCTGTAAGCTTGTGGTAGGTGCGGTTCAGGAAGGCATCCTTTTCCTGCGAGCATGCCGAGAACAGCAGCACGGCCAAGGCCAACAGGCCTGCGAAGCGATCGGATGCGTGGATTGCCAAGGGTTCCGGTCGGAATAACTACGAACGGGCGAAGTTATTTCATCGGTCGATCCGTACCACAGGGCTTTCGTGCGGAATGTCCGGATCGCGGACCCGGCTTCGCCCCGATATTTGTCCACGATGGCCGCATCCCGTGCTCCAAGCCCGTCGGTCAAGGACCGGAAGGGGCGGTGGTTCCGCAAATTGAAGGACCGCTACCGGCTGCTGCTGATCAACGACAGCACGTTCGAGGAGCGGTTCAGCATGCGCCTCAACCGGCTGAACGTGTTGCTGTTGGCGACTTTCGCATTTGTACTGTACGGGGCGTTCGTGACCGCCGTGATCGTCTTCACCCCGCTCAAGCGCCTGATCCCCGGGTACGCCGATCAGGAAACGAAGCGCAATGCCTACCGCAGCCTGGTGCTGGCCGACTCGTTGGAACTGAAGGTGCGCCAGCGCGACCTCTACATCAAGAACCTGCGATCGGTCTTGAGCGGAGATGCCAAGGCCGACAGTACGAACCTGTTCGCACCCCTGTCGGAGAGGCCCGGGGCCGAGGATCTGGCGCCCAGCGAAGCGGACGGTTTGCTGCGCGCAAGGATCGCTAGGGAAGAGGCGTATAGCTTGAACGAGGGCCGTGCGGCTGCGGATCGCCGCGAATTGGCCGGGATCTTCTTCTTTCCGCCGTTGCGCGGCATCATCACCACCACGTTCGATCGGCGGCAGGACCATTTCGGTATCGATATCGTGACCAAGGCCGATGCCGCCGTGAAAGCCTGCCTGGCCGGGACGGTGACACTGGCCAGTTGGACCACCGATGCTGGTCATGTGCTGCACGTCCAGCACGCGAACGACCTTGTCAGCATCTACAAGCACAACAGTGTGTTGTTGAAGAAGGTGGGCGACAAGGTCAAGGCCGGTGAGGCGATCGCGATCGTCGGTGATAGCGGCGAACTCACCACGGGGCCACACCTTCATTTTGAACTATGGCTGAACGGAGAGCCGGTGGATCCCCAGGCTTATATGGTCTTCCAATGAAAGACCAGGGGCAGGAGCGGGGGCAAGGGCATCCATACCGGCAGCCCCGCCCCTGCCCCTGCGCCAGCTCCTGCACATGAGCCTGAAGTCCGCGATCGCCAGACCATATGCCCGTTCCGTCACGAACGCAGTGATGCGTCGCGCAATGGACCCTGCGAACACGCAGAACATCGTGTTGAAAGGGCTGTTGCGGTTCGCCAGTGACACGGCATTTGGCAAGGAGCATAAGCTCTTCGATGTCCGGGACCATATGGATCTGGTCCAATCCGTTCCGTTGCGGGACTACGAAGGCTTCAAGCCTTACATCGAGCGTATCACGTTCGGCGAGCGGGATGTGCTATGGCCCGGGACACCGCTGTACCTGTGCAAGACCAGTGGCACCACGAGCGGGGCGAAGTACATCCCCATCACCACGGAAAGCCTGCCCAACCACATCGGCAGCGCCCGCCGCGCATTGCTTGCCTACATCGCCCATACAGGGAATTCCGCTTTCGTGGATGGGAGGATGATCTTCCTGCAAGGCAGCCCGGTGCTGGACAGGAGCGGGCACATCCCCAGCGGCCGTCTCAGTGGGATCGTGGCCAACCATGTTCCGGCCTACCTCCTGAAGAACCGCATGCCCAGTTTCGCCACGAACGCCATCCCGGATTGGGAAACGAAGGTGGAAGCGATCGTCAGCGAGACCATCGGCGAGGACATGCGACTGATCAGCGGGATACCGGCGTGGGTGCAGATGTACTTCGAGCGTTTGCTCGTGCGCACCGGAAAGGCCAACGTGAAGGAGGTGTTCCCGAACTTCTCGTTGTTCGTTTACGGTGGCGTGAACTATGGTCCGTATCGAAGCCGGATGGAAACCCTGATCGGCGGGTCCGTACCGAGCGTGGAACTGTTCCCCGCCAGTGAGGGCTTCATTGCCTATCAGGACAGGAGCGGCGAGGAAGGCTTGCTGCTGGTCCTTGACAATGGGATCTACTTCGGCTTTGTCCCGATGCATGGCCCGGACCGTCGCCCACGATCGATCGCCGAGGTGCAATTGGATACGCAGTATGCACTCGTGCTCTACACCAATGCGGGCCTTTGGGGGTATGAGATCGGCGACACGGTCAAGTTCGTGTCCCTTTCTCCGCCGCGCGTTGTGGTCACCGGTCGCACCAAGCATTTTACGAGCGCTTTCGGGGAGCACGTGATCGCAGAAGAAGTGGAAGGAGCATTGAAGGATGCGATGCTGGTGCAACCGTGCGATGTCAGCGAATTCACGGTAGCACCGCAACTCTCGCCCAAGGAAGGCCTGCCATACCACGAGTGGTTCATCGAGTTCGCCTCGGCTCCCTCCGACCCCGGTGGTTTCGCAGCCGCGATGGATGATGCACTGCAGAAGCGCAACGTGTACTACAAGGACCTCATCACGGGAAAGGTCCTTCGACCCTTGATCATTACGCCGGTACCACGTGGCGGTTTCACGGCATGGATGAAAGCTCGCGGCATGAACGACGCCCAGAGCAAGATGCCGCGCCTGGCGAACGATCGGCGGTACGTGGAAGGGCTTTGATCCGGCCTGGTCAGTTCTTAAGGAACCGCTGCGCAACGAATTCCCCGCCAAGATCGCAACGCAGCACGTAGAGCCCCGATCGCAGGTCGGAAACATCAACGGAGCCAGGACCTCTGATGGCAGGGATGAGCTTCACCACACGCCCCTGGACATCCAGGATCGCCATTCGGTCCGCCGTCATTCCGTCCGGGACAACGAGGGTCAGCAGGTCATCCACCGGACTCGGGAACAAAGCGAGTGACGTTGCATTCGTTGGGTCCGGCAGTGCCGTGGAAACGATCGAGATCGGTTCCGAAGGTGCCGAGAGACAGCCTTGTGCATCGCTGGTCACCACGTGGTAGGCCCCGATGTTCGTCGGGTTATGGCATGGGTCGGTCGCACCATCGATGGGGCCATCATCCACATACCACTGGATGGAATTGGCATCGGCCGTACAGAGTTCGCCCTCCACTTCAAAGACGGTCGGAACAGGCCTGTTCACAGGACAGGATAATTGTGCGCGATAGATGTCGCCATTGTTCGCCACCCCGATCAAGGCACCATCCACCAGGGCCGCGTCGCCGAAGGTTGCATTGAACACTTCATCGATGTGATGTTCCCATGTAACACCACCGTCCACACTACGCAGTGTTTGTCCGGACTGGCCAACAGCATATCCGGTATCGGCGTCCGTGAAGATGATGGACTTCGTATAGGACGGGATGCTGCCCATGAACTCCCAGGACTCGCCGCCGTCGATCGTGCGCGCGCCGGAACCGGCACCGCCGGTCCATCCGCGAAGTTCGTCCAGGAAGAACACCGTGAATTGTTGAGCAGGCACCACCTGACCAAGGTCGGTCCAGGTAACACCCGCATCCACGGTCTTGTAAACACTGGAACCCTCACCGGCCGCGTAGCCCACGGTCTCCGAAGGGAAATGCATGTCGTAGGGATTGCTGGCCTCCGTATGGGACCACGCGGCGCCACCATTGGTAGTGCGGTAGAAACCGCCCCAAAGGTTGCCCCCGGCCACGATGTAGGTGCTCGGCGTAAAAGCCTGAACGCAGCGGATCGTCACTTGCGGCGCGCTGCTGCCGGTTTGTATCGTCTCGAAGTAATCCGCCGTGTGGTTCACGCCCACCACGCCGACACCATCATCGCGAAGGTGGATGCCCAGCCCGCCCCCGGCCGATCCCTGCCAGTGCCGCCCTCCGTCCGTTGTGCGTGCGAAACCAGCCTCGAAACCCTGCAAGCCGGCGACCCCGACGGCAACGCCAATGCCATTGCTTGCGAAGCTCACCTTGTTGAAACCGGTGTGTGGAATACCGCGATGGACCACTTCCCACGTGGCAGCCATATCCATCGTGCGATAGACATAACCCCCGGCCGCTGTCATCAGGCCGATCCCGGTGTTCCCGAAACTGACGGAATGTCGCTCGCGGCCGTCCAGGAGCGGAAGCTCGACCCAGGTGTCGCCGCCGTTCGTGCTGCGGATCGTATGACCCCATGCGCCACAAGCGAAGAGCACATCGCCCTGCACCTGCAGGTCGTTGAGGGTGTAGGTGGTGGGAGAGTCCTGCACCACCCAGGTATCCCCGCCGTTGTCCGTGCGGATGATCAGACCAACGCTCCCGACGCCGATACCATGCAGTGCATCGAAGAAGTGCATCGATCGCACGTTGACGAGTTGCGGTGTCGGCAACGATTCCCATTCGAGCCCCCCGTCCGTGGTGCGATATAGATCCGCCCCGGCGCTGGCAAAGCCGAGCGATCCGTCCACGAAGTAGAAGCAGAAAACAGGTCCGGTGCTTTCCTCCACCTGCTCGGACCAGGTCTCGCCGCCATCGGTTGTCCGGTAGATCTGTCCATCCTCGGTCCCTGAAAACCCCAGCATATCATTGACGAAGTACAACGCACTGAAGTGTCCCGCACCGAATACCGATGTGCTGGTCGCGTCCGTGAACCCGTTGCTCGTGTGGTAGAAGCGGCCGCTCTCTCCAGCGGCGATGCCGCGCTGTTCATCCCACATCCAAAGGGTTTGGGGTGCGTTGGAGAGGTTGTTCTGCTTCCGCTCCCAATCCACACCGGCATTGGAGGTCTTCAGGATCGCGCCCAACCGATCTACGGCATAACCGACAAGCGGGCCGGTCATTTGCACCGCAGAAAGTTCCGAGCGGTTCTTGATCGCCGTCATCAACTCCCATTGCTGGGCAACGGTTTTGACGACGCCGATGAACAGGAAAAAGGCGGTAAGGGCGGAATGTTTGAGCATGGTCGGGGTGGCGAAGTTCCGAAGAACGTCCATCCCGTACACTGTTGGGTGCGGGCGGTTCAACCGATCACCTGTGCCTGCGGATAGCGCTTCTTCCAGAATTCGAGCGCCTTCAGGCTCGCCAATGTGATGATCGTGCGGTGGTCCAGCTGCACTTTGATGGCCTTCAGTCCTTCCTTGATCGGCTGGCTAAGCACCAGTTTCTTCTTTGCGCGTGGCATGGTCGTTCGGAGTTGGTCCACACATAAGACGCGCAAAACCGTGCCGAGTATACCCGTGGCAGGTTAAGAAGTGTGAAAAGGGTATAACAACAGTCCGATCGTGCCCGATCGGGGAAAGATCTCCACACGCATCAAGACACGACCTTTGGGGCATGATCGCGCGCATCGGTTCCGATACCCGCTTCGCCGCTGAACTGCTGCGGAAGGGGGAAGCCGTCCCGATCCCGACGGAGACCGTTTACGGCCTTGCCGCCAATGCCTACGATGAGTCTGCGGTGCTGAAGATCTTCCGGATCAAGGAGCGCCCGTCCTTCGATCCGCTGATCGTGCATGTCGGCGCCAAGGCGGATGTTGGACCCCTCGTGCACGAATTGCCCCCCGGTGCCGACCGGTTGATGGACGAATTCTGGCCGGGCCCTCTTACCCTGGTGCTGCCGAAGCGCACGGCGGTCCCGGACCTCGTCACCAGCGGGCTGGATACGGTAGGGGTGCGCATGCCGGCGCATCGAATGACCTTGGAATTGCTACGTGACCTTGCGTTCCCGCTTGCTGCCCCCAGTGCGAACCCCTTCGGATACGTTAGCCCCACTACCGCACAACATGTGGCCGACCAGTTGGGCGAGCGGATCCCGTACATCCTCGATGGTGGAGCATGCACAGTGGGTGTGGAGAGCACCATCATCGGTTGGGAAAAGCACGGGACGACACTGGAGGGAGCGTGGTACCTGTACCGGCCGGGAGGGGTCAGTGTGGAGGCCATCGAGAGGGTCATCGGGGCGCTTGGAACGAAAGCGGCTCAGATACGCCCCATTGCTCCAGGCATGCTGGAAAGCCATTATGCACCGCGGAAACCGGTGTATGTGGGCGATATCAATGGGCTCATGCGAGCGCACATCGGCCTTCGCATCGGATCGATCTCCTTCAGGTCCCCGTTCCCGGTGCACAAGGGTGAAGTGCTTTCGCCGAGCGGTGATCTGGGCCAAGCCGCGCACCGGCTTTTTGCGGCGCTGCGCTCGTTGGATGCCAGCGACTGCGACGTCATCCTGGCGGAACGCTTTCCGGAGGAAGGATTGGGCCGGGCCATCAACGATCGGTTGCGGCGGGCGTCGGTATCGCGCTGACCATCGGCGCTTCCCCCGCCAAACGCGATCTTTGCCCCCCCAAGGCGGCCAGGCGTCCATGCCCGCATGAGCACGTGGTCACATGAGCATAATGAAGAAGATCGCCATCCTGGGCTCCACGGGCTCCATCGGCACGCAAGCGCTGGATGTGGTGCGCGAGCAGCCGGACCATTTTGAAGTGGAGCTGCTCACCTGCGGGAGCAACGTTGACCTGCTGCTGAAGCAGGCCTTGGAGTTCAAACCGAACGCGGTCGTCATTGGCGACACGTCCCGATTGCCGGAAGTGAAGGACATCCTTTTCCCGGCCGGGATCAAGGCCTATGCCGGTGCAGAAGCGCTGGAGCAATGCGTGCGCATGGAGGACATCGAACTGGTCTTGACGGCGCTCGTCGGGTATGCTGGCCTACGGCCTACGCTGGCTGCGATAGATGCGGGGAAGCACATCGCGCTGGCCAATAAGGAAACACTGGTCGTAGCCGGTGAATTGGTGACGAAAGCCGCAGCCGCAAAGGGCGTGAACATCTACCCGGTGGACAGTGAGCACAGTGCCATCTTCCAGTGCCTCGCGGGCGAATGGCACAACCCTATCGAGAAGATCGTGCTTACGGCGAGCGGTGGTCCTTTCCGTGGATGGTCCCGCGACCAGCTTGCCGAAGTGACGAAAGCCCAAGCGCTCAAACATCCCAATTGGGACATGGGTGCCAAGATCACCATCGACAGTGCCAGCCTTATGAACAAGGGCTTGGAAGCGATCGAAGCGAAGTGGCTGTTCAACTTGCGGAAAGAGCAGATCGAGATCATCGTGCATCCGCAGAGCATCATCCATAGCATCGTGCAGTTCTGCGATGGAAGCATGAAGGCCCAGATGGGCCTGCCCGACATGAAGTTGCCCATCCAGTACGCGATGGCATACCCCGATCGACTGGCAACAACCTGGCCCCGGTTCGATTTCACGAGGTACCCCGCGTTCACCTTCGAACAGCCGGACCTTGCCGCTTTCAAGAACCTGGCGCTTGCACTGGAGGCCATGGACAAGGGCGGCAATGCTCCCTGCGTCTTGAACGCGGCCAACGAAGTGGCCGTCGATCTTTTTCTCAAGGAACGGATCGGCTTCCTTGAAATGAGCGACCTGATCGCACACACGTTGGAAGCTGTCCCTTTCATTCCGAAACCCGAACTCGCCGACCTGGAAGCCAGTGATGCCGAAGCCCGGCGCATGGCCCTCGAAAGCACCACTGCATGGAATTCCTGATCAAAGCATCGCAACTTATTCTCAGTCTGTCGATCCTTGTCGTGTTGCACGAGATGGGGCACTTCCTGCCCGCACGATGGTTCAAGATCCGCGTGGAGAAGTTCTACCTCTTCTTCGATCCATGGTTCTCGCTCTTCAAGACCAAGCGTGGTGACACGGAATATGGTATCGGCTGGTTGCCCTTGGGCGGTTACGTCAAGATCAGCGGCATGGTGGACGAGAGCATGGACAAGGAACAGATGGCCAAACCGCCCGAGCCATGGGAGTTCCGCAGCAAACCTGCTTGGCAGCGCTTGATCGTAATGGTCGGTGGTGTTACGGTGAACCTGTTGCTGGGTATGCTGATCTACATCGGTGTGCTCTTCGTATGGGGCCGTGAATACCTGCCTCTTGAAAGTGCGACATATGGTGTGCATCCGAGCAGGACGCTCGCTGCCCAAGGCGTGCAGGAAGGGGATAGGATCCTCCTGGTCGACGGCGTGAAGCCCAGGACGGTCGCTGATGCCCAGAAGGAGATCATGATCGGTGGCGCACGTTCCTTGGAAGTGGATCGCAACGGCCAGCATGTGAAGATCGATCTTGCGCCGGGCTACAACCAAATGGCGCTGGACAGTGGCGAGAAGGAGATCCTTGCGGTGCGCCTGCCGTTCTATTTGGACACCTTGGAAGCCGGTAAGAACGCGGCGAAGAGCGACCTGCGAAAAGGGGATAAGATCATCGCGGTGGACCACGAACCCACCTTGTTCTACGAGGATTTCCGCAAGAGCTTGGGCACGAAGAAGGACATGGGGATCACCGTCACTGTGGTCCGCTCAATGGACACCTTGGATATCGGTGTGCAAGTGGACGGGAACGGGAAGGTCGGCGTGGGTCCGATGAACTACGCGAAGCTGGCGGCCATGGGAGAGGGCTTCTCGACGGTGCGTGAGGAGTACGGCTTGCTCGCATCGGTCCCGGCAGGCATCAGCTATGGTCTGGAAACGCTCGGCGGCTATGTCAGTTCCCTGAAACTGCTCTTCTCGAAGTCGGGAGCCGGCCAGATCGGTGGCTTCGGGGCCATCGGCAGCATGTTCCCGGCCTCCTGGGATTGGCAGGTGTTCTGGAATATGACGGCCTTTCTCAGCATCGTCCTCGCGTTCATGAACATCCTGCCGATCCCTGCCTTGGACGGAGGTCACGTGATGTTCCTGCTCTACGAAATGTTGACCAAGCGTGTCCCCAACCAACGCGTGATGGAAGTGGCGCAGATGGTGGGCATGGCCCTGCTCTTCGGCCTGATCCTGTTCGCCAACGGCAACGACCTGTTCAAATGGGTTACCGGTAGGATGTAGGAGCCGGTTGGAGGGGCGTGCCCCGGCACGCACGGACTGGACCGTGGATGGGAACCTCTTCCCGTTGTTGCCGTATACAGCACCATGCGTCATGTTGTGCTGGTCGAGGACGATGCGCTGGTCCGCAAGCTATTGGAGAAGCGCCTGGTATCCGCAGGTTGGCAGGTCACAGCCATGCGTGATGGTCGCGGCTTGAGCGAATTCCTTCGCGTCGCGAAGGCGGATATCCTCCTGGTCGATCTCGGTCTGCCGCACATCGACGGCCTCGCCCTGGTCGAGGATCTTCGTGCACAGGGCATCGACACACCGGTAATGGTGCTTACGGCCTACGACCTGCCCCACCTGCACGCAACGGTCCGGAGCACGGGGGCCGATGAACTGGTGCAGAAGCCGTACGACCCTGAAGAGCTATTACTCCGCATGGCGCGCTTGCTCGCCGCTTGATGGACGATCTTCGTCCTCGTGTCGCGCTCCTCTTTCACACACGATGTCATCATCATCGGCCAGGGATTGGCCGGGGTGGTGCTGTTCGAGACATTGACCGAGCGCGGTTTGCGGGTCATGGTGTTCGATGCTCCGTTGGAGGGTCGCGCATCGGTTGTTGCGGCCGGCATGGTGAACCCATTGGTCTTCCGGCGCACGCTGCTCAGTTGGCGCGCCTCCGAGATGCTTGCGATCGCCGGTGCCTTCTACCGCGACCTCCAATTGCAATACGAAGCATCGCTTTGGCATCCACTGCCGTTGATCGAACTCTTCCCCACGGCGCAAGAAGCAGGCATCTGGCAATTGCGCATGAAGGATCCCGAGATGGAGCGCTTTCTCGGCCTGGGCACCAGCACCGATCAAGCGATCCAGGTGATGCCGCAGCCGTACGGTCACGGTGAGGTGAAACGTTGCGCGTGGTTGGATGTGCGTGCCATGCTGGCGATACACCGGGACCGCGCCCTTGCATCCGGATCATTGGCGGAAAGGAAGGTCGAAGAAGCGGACATAGTTCGTTCCTCTGATGGTGTTGAAATACACGGCCGATCAGCGCCATTGCTGGTTTACTGTGCTGGGCCATTCTCCACCGGAGCAGGCATGGTCCCTGTTCGTGGAGAAGGGCTTACTGTTCGAATCCCCGGCTTGGACCTCGGTTCCATGTTGCATCGCGGTGTGTTCGTGATCCCGATCGGGAACGATCTGTACCGGGTCGGCTCCACGTTCGCGTGGGACAATGTTTGGGGCGGTGCCACGGCCGAAGCGCGCCGTTGGTTGTTGCAACAACTGGAACGCTCGATCCCCCGACCGGTCGAAGTGGTGGACCATTGGGTCGGCGTGCGACCTGCTTCGCGGGATCGACGGCCCATTCTTGGTCGCATCGGCCCGCACGAAGCGGTGTTCAACGGGCTCGGGTCACGCGGAGTACTTCTAGCGCCGTGGTCAGCGCAGCACTTGGCGGACCACCTGCTGACCGGAGCGCCATTGGACCCGGAGGTTGACCCGGCGCGCTTCAGCGCTTAGCACGTTCCTCGTCCGCGATCACGTCGGCAAGCGACCGCTGATGGAACTTCACGCTGAAGCCATTGTAGTTCAGCCGCACATCCGCGTTCATCGCTTTCGAAGCGCCGGACAGGTCCCAATTCAACAGTGGATAGCGCTTCGCGAATTCCAGCGGCTCTTCATCCACGACGAACTCGGCGTGCTCGAATCCTTCCGCGTACACGCTTCCTGGTTTTGGCGCGGGAAGCTCGATCACTTCGATGGATCGACCCGCGAACAAGAACGGCTCATTGAGCCGGAACGTCACGATGGGACGCCCACCGATCGAATGTTCTCCAAGCAACGTTCCGTGCCGGCCAAGCATCGTTCTTAGTGCCTCATAGCGTCCCATGTCCGCAACACGATAGCACACATGGTCCAATTCGAACGCGCTCACATCCACCTCGCCATAGCGCAAGGCGGCGAAGAGCCGTTGAAGAAGATCCGAAGGGTCGAGCGGTCGCATGGAGCGCGAAGATCGCACGAACGGGCCCGGCACGTCGTTGGATGTGCGTTCGTGCGCCGCACCTTTGCTCCTGAACACAATTCCCGCATGCGACTTGTACGCTCCTCGCTCCTTCTCCTTGCCGTTGTCACACTTTTCGTCACCTGCCGCTCCAAACGTACGGTCGTGACTACCGGTCCCGCAGCAAAGGACCCGCGTTGGGCCGTGGTGGATTCGTTGAGCGACCTGGGCCAATATGCCACGGCACTGGAACGAACGGAAGCGCTTTTGAACGAAGCACAGGCTTCCGGCGAATGGCGTACGGAATTCCGCGCTTGGATGTACCGCAATAGGTTCCAGGGCTACATCGGGATGGATGTGGACAGCGGCATGCAACAGTTGGAAGCGCGTGCGCTCTCCAGCCCGGTGCCGCTGAAACAGTTGTTGTACTCGGCAGCAGCCGACGGTTGGTGGAGCCGCTATCAGATGGACCGCTGGCGCATACTGGAGCGCACGAACATGCAGGAGGACGGTGCCGATCCCGCTACATGGTCGCAAGCCACGTACATGCGAAAGGTCATCGATTCGTATGCGGCCTCGCTCGCTCCGGACGATACATTGAAACGCATCCCCGTCGGGGAATTGGGCGATCTGCTGACCGGTGATGAAGGAACCCGGAAATTGCGGCCGACCGTATTCGATGTTCTGGCACACCGTGCATTGGCGGTCTTCACGAATTCGGAAACACGGTTGACCGAACCATCATGGCGGTTCGAGTTGGACGACGCGAAGGACTTCGATCTCTTCGAGCCTTTCACCTCGCGCAAATTGCAGCACCGCGATAGCGCGGCATGGGAGTTCCAAGCGATGCGGTTGTACCAGGCATTGGAACGTCAACACTTGAACGACAATACGCCCGATGCCCTGACCGATGTCGTGTTGCAGCGGCTGAATTACGTGCGTGATGCAAGCACGCTACCGAACAAGGACTCGCTCTACGTGCAGGCGTTGGAAGCACTGCGCTCCCGGATCCCGGACCATACGTGCTGGGCTGAGGTATCGGTGGCCATTGCACATTGGCATGCAGAGCAAGGTGCCAGGTACCAGCGGCTTGCGGGCGAGCAATGGAAGTGGGAGAAACGCACCGCACGTGATCTGTGCGACGAGGCGATCGTACGCTTTCCCGGTTCGTTCGGGGCGAAGAACGCTGCCGCGCTGAAAGCGACATTGGAGATGCCGTCCATCGCAGTGCAACTGGAGGAGGCCGTGGTCCCGAACGAGGTTTCGCAACTCGCGTTGACCTACACGAACACGAAGCACGTTCGTCTGCGGGTGGTGAAGGACCCCCTTGATATCAATGGCGTTTCCGAACCCCGGATCGACCACCCGGAATGGTTGTTGGCACAGCGCGCAGTTGCCGAATGGGAGGTGGATCTGCCGGACGATGGCGATCTGAACGCACACCTCATCGAATTGCCCATCCAAGGCCTCTCGTTCGGTCGATACAGCCTCATTGTCAGCGGATCCGAGGGTTTTACAACGGAGAAGGACGTGATCGTGCATGCACCGTTCTGGGTCACGCGCTTCATGTTGTCCGATCGGAACAACGGTTCCGATCTGGACCTGTTGGTGCTTGATCGCTGGACCGGAGCTCCTATTTCGGGGGTCAAGGCATGGGCCTACGTCAGGAACAGGGACTATACGGGCATTCGTCGTTTCATCGGGGTGGCGGAATACGTCACCGATGCGGAGGGTATGGTGCGCACCAACCTGAAAGGCGACGAGGGAGAGTTGATCTGGTCGTTGAGCGCCAAGGAAGATGCGTTCATCAGCGGGTCAAAGTGGATGTATACCGGGAACAACGGAGGACCGGAAGAGAACATCCGCACCTGGTTCTTTACGGATCGCGCGATCTACCGACCCGGTCAGGAGATCTTTTACAAAGGCATCGTCACTGTGCAGCATGGCACACAGGCCGAGGTGAAACCCTCGTTCAAGACCACGGTCCGCTTCTTCGATGTGAACGGCGAGCAGTTGGATACCGCGAACGTGATCACCGACGGGTTCGGAGCGTTCCACGGAAGTTTCAGAGCACCGCAAGGTGGTCTCACGGGATCGATGCGCATCGATGATGAGCACGGTGGGCGATCCTTCCAGGTGGAGGAATACAAGCGGCCCACGTTCGAGGTGGTCTTCGACCCGATCACATCCGCCGCGAAGTTGGAGCAGGATGCGACCGTGAGCGGTGTTGCGAAAAGCTATGCTGGTGTGCCGCTTGATGGAGCCGTGGTGAAGTGGACCGTGAAGCGTGGTGCGCGCATGCCGTGGTGGTGCGGCTGGGGTTGGCGCGGATTGCCGTGGGGACAAGAGACCGAGATCGCCAGTGGAGAAGCGCAATGCGATGCACAGGGCGAGTTCACCGTAACGTTCAAAGCGCTCGCTGATCGGTCGTTCCCGGAAAGCGCCGACCCGACCTTCTTCTACACCGTTGATGCAGAAGCAACGGACATCACCGGCGAAACGCAGAGCGCGAGCACTTCGCTGAACGTCGGATACCGCAGCATCGACATCGCCATCAATGTGGGTGAGGCGATCGATAGGAACACAACGGACAGCATCGATGTGCGCATCAAGAACCTGAACGGTCAGGATATGGACGTGCCGATGGATGTGCGTATCGTGGAGCTGGTCGTCCCAATGGACGCTCCGCAGCGCGAACGGCTGTGGGAGCGCCCGGACCGCATCCTGGAAGGCGAACTCCAAGTGTCCAGCTGGCGCGATGATCCGATGAGCTGGCTGGCACATGCGACGCGATCGGAGAACAAGGCACACTTGTCGAAAGGCAAGTCCTTACCGGTGCGTGGCATTGCCGATTGGACCGTTGGCCTGTACCGCATCGAAGTTTCCGCGAAGGACGCCGATGGGAAGGAGGTGAAGGCCAGCAAACTGGTGACGGTCTATGACACCACGATCCAGAACACGGGCTTTGTGAACGAGGCCTTCCACCTGGAACCGATCGTGGCGAAATGCGGGCCGGGAGAGAAAGCCGTACTGCTATTGAGCAGTGCATTGCCGACCGGTCGTGTGTTGATGGAAGTGGAGCGTGATGGTCGCATTGCCGCGAGCCGACGCTTCACCTTGAACAAAGGCCAACAGCGCATAGAATTGCCTGTCGTGGAGACCGATCGCGGCGGGTTCACGGTGCATTTCCTATGCGTGGAACGTGGGCGTGTGCACAACATGGCACAGAGGATCGATGTGCCGTGGACGAACAAACAACTCCAAGTGGAGTGGTTGTCCTTCCGCGACAAGTTGTTGCCGGGTTCCAAGGAGGAATGGCGCTTGCGCATCACAGGCCTTAAGAAGGAGAAGGTCGCCGCGCAACTGCTGGGTGTGATGTATGATGCATCGCTCGATCATTTCATTGCGAACGAATGGTCCATGTTCGAGTGGCCCATGAACTATGCGCAGCGCGGCTGGAACAGGAACGAGCCGTTCGGAGCATCGCACGGCCAACAGATATACTACAGCACTGCCTTTCCTGGGGATACGGTGCGTAGTTATCCGGAATTGGATCTCGGCCTCGGATATAGCAGACTCTACCGTGTAGCACGAGGGACCTTTTACGTTGCATCCGGCTTCGCTGGTGATGCGGAAATGCTGCAACGTTCGGAGGTCGGCAATGTGGCCTTCTCACCCGGTGCAGGCAAACGGGACATGAATGGAGGGGAGATGGAAGAGGTTCCTGCTCCACCGCCTTCACAAGCACCAACACCATCACCGAACGGCGGTCAACCCGTCCGCACCGACTTCCGCGAAACGGCGTTCTTCTTCCCCGATCTGCTCACGGATCGCGATGGCAGCCTACTTCTGCGTTTCACCACTCCCGATGCGCTCACACGTTGGAAGGTGATGGGCTTGGCGCACACCAAGGACCTGAAGCTTGCCAGTTTCTCGAAGGAGACCGTCACCAGCAAACCGTTGATGGTCGTTCCCAACCTACCGCGTTTCCTGCGCGAGGGGGACCGCATCGTGCTCACCGCGAAGATCAATGCCACCGAAGGTCCAGCGGTGACCGGCACCGCTCAACTCACGCTCTACGATCCGACCACGAACAAGGACATCACGACAGCCTTCACCAAAGAGAGGACCACACGGCCCTTTGCGGCTGGGCCGGGCCGGAGTGCGACTGCTGGATGGGCGATCGTCGTACCCGCCGGGATCGAGGTTGCGAGCGTACGGATCACCGCGAACGCAGCAGGCGTTGGCGACGGTGAAGAAAGACCGTTGCCGATCCTCACGGACAAAGTGCTCGTCACCGAGAGCGTTCCGCTATCGATCACCAAGGCAGGGACCAGAACGTTCACCCTACCGAAGCTGGTGAATTCTGCCGCTGCGGGATCGACCTTGCGGCATAAGGACCTCAAGCTCGAATTCACTCCGAACCCCGCGTGGTATGCCGTGCAAGCATTGCCTTACCTGATGGAGTTCCCACATGAATGCGCAGAACAAACGTTCAGTCGCTACTACGCGAACCGTCTCGCAACGCACATCGTGGAAGAGCGCCCAGCAGTAAAGAAGGTCTTTGCGGAATGGAGCGCCTCCTCCTCCGGAACTGGATCAGGGAAAGAGGGAGCCTTTCTAAGCGCTCTCGAGAAGAACCCCGAACTGAAGGGCGTCTTGTTGGAAGAGACGCCGTGGGTGATGAACGCCAAGGATGAAGGTGAACGCAAACGCCGCATCGCGTTGTTCTTCGACCTGCAACGCATGGCCGCTGAAGAAGCTACTGCGATGAAGAAGCTGCGCGACATGCAGCTGCCCAACGGTGCTTGGCCATGGTGGAGCGGCATGCAGCCCTCGCGCAACATCACACAGCACATCCTCGCGGGCTTTGGTCACCTGGAGGCGTTGAAGGCGGCCGACACACGCCCCGACGGCCTCAGCGAACAAATGCTGCGCAACGCCGTCAATTGGTTGGACAGTGAACTGGAGAAGGACTACATGGAGTTGCAGCGGAACACGAAGAAGGAGGACCTGGAGAAGTACGTACCCAACGGAACGGACATCCAGTTCCTCTACGCACGCAGTTTCTTCCGTCGCTGGCCGATCGATGGTGCGACACGCACCGCAACGGATTTCTATCTGCGCCGTGCAAAGGAGACATGGCTCACCAATGGCCTGCAGGAACAAGCGATGCTGGTGTTGGCGTTCGCTCGTCTGGACGCCACGCCCAATGCGGATCTCATCCTGAAGTCGTTGAACGAGCGTGCCACACGAAGTGAAGAGCTCGGCATGTATTGGAAAGGCTTCAATGCCGGTTCCGATTGGTGGAGTTTCCCGACGGAGACGCACGCGCTCATGATCGAAGCATTCCACGAAGTAGGGAAGGACAAAGCGAGTGTTGATGCCTTGCGACAGTATTTGTTGAAGCTGAAACAGACCACCGATTGGAAGACGACCAAAGCAACTTCCGAAGCGTGCTACGCGCTTTTGCTAACGGGTGACGACTGGCTTGCTCCGAAGGCGGAGCCGACCATCATGGTAGGGAACGATCGCGTGAAAGCCGACAAAGCAGAAGCCGGCACTGGCTACTTCGTACGGTCGTGGACCGGTGAGCAAGTGAAGCCCGCGATGGGCGCAGTCACTGTAACCACGGCCAGCGACGGCGTGCAGTGGGGCGCGTTGCACTGGCAGTACCTGGAGCGCATGGACAAGGTGACGCCGCACGAAAGTCCGTTCAACATCAAGAAGCAGGTGATGTTGCATGCACAAAGCGATGCCGGTGCACAACTGATCGCGTTGGACAAGTCCCGTGCGCTCAAGCCGGGCGACAAGCTCACCATCCGCATCGAACTACGCACAGACCGCTTCGTGGACTACGTGCATTTGAAGGACCTGCGCGCGGCGGGTCTGGAGCCTGTTGAAGCGATCAGCGGTTATAAGTGGCAGGGTGGACTTGGCTACTACCAGAGCATCCGCGATGCGGGCATGCACTTCTTCTTCGATCGTATCGCACCCGGCACCTACGTGTTCGAGTACGATCTGCGGGTGGCCCATGCCGGCGACTTCAGCAATGGTATCACCACTGCGATGTGCATGTATGCGCCTGAGTTCTCGTCGCACAGTGAAGGTGTGCGTGTGGTCGTTGGGGAGCAGTGACCTTGGGCGCACCGGAACAGGGGTTCTTTCGTGTACCCACAAAGAGGGACGCGCTGTGCTTGTTTGCTTGCCTGGCATGATCTATGTTTGATAGACCGAAACCACCACCATGAGAACCACCGCCCATTTTCTCGGAGCAGCCTTGTTGTCCTGCTTCATGCTTTCTCCCTCTGGTGCTTCTGCCCAGGGCCTGAAGTACTATGTGCAGTGGACCGCTCCTGCGGGTATGACTCTTAGAGGAAGTGTTATTCAGAAAGGGCGGGAGGGCTGGACGCAGGGCTACAGTTTGAGCCATGAGATCTTGCTCCCGCGTGATGCTACGGGTAACGCCACAGGTAAGCTCCAGCATAAACCAATGACCATGGTGATCGATCTGGATGCCGCCACAACATCGCTTCTGACAATCCTTGCCCAGAACGGGACCATTCCGTCCGTGTCGATCAACTGCTTCAAGACGGCCACTTCAGGAGGCGTTGAAACGCTCTACTACGAGATCAATTTGACCGACGTGACGATAGGCAGCATCCAAACCGCGATCGGTCCGGGTGTACCGAACAGCCAGTTCGATTCGGCGGACATGCCTTCTGGAATAATTAGTCCGGATATGATCAGGGCCACCTTGTACTACAAGCGGATCACCACGACCTGGAAGTCCGGGAATGCGACATTCCAGGGCGGTATGTAGATCGAGCTTCATCCCGGGAGGTCACCACCAGACAAGGCAATCGCATCTAAGGTCTGAGGAGTTGCTCTCTGAACCTATCGGAGTCGATATCGGGTGTGCGCTTCCGTTGGAGGATCCCATCACCGCTATGGACATGTTCGCTTGTGAACGCCGTTTGTTGCGGGACGGGCCTTGGTCACGCCTATCTACTTGCGCCCCTCGTGCACGTGGAGCCCAGCGGAACGGGATCACCGGATAAGAACGGTCGACCCGTCCCACAGCGGTTTGTTCTCCACCTTCGCCATCGGCACACCGACAACTGCAGATGAGGCTATACGCTGTCACGATCTTCCTGAGCGCGTTCCTGTTGTTCCAGGTGCAGCCACTGATCGCCAAGATCATCCTGCCCTGGTCAGGTGGATCAGCGGCGGTGTGGAGCGCCAGTCTCCTGTTCTTTCAGCTGCTCCTTCTTGCCGGATACGCGTACGCGCATCTATCCATCCGTTTCCTCGGAAGCCGAGCGCAGATGAGGATACATGTTGCGCTCTTGATGGCCAGTTGCGCAATGCTGCCGATCCTGCCTTCCGCGTCGTGGCGTTCGCCGGTCGAGGATGATCCCACGGTGCGCATCCTGATGATCCTTGGCACTACCGTGGGGCTACCCTACTTCCTTCTTGCGGCGACCAGTCCCTTGTTGCAGGCTTGGTATGCGCGACGTACCGGAGCAGGAATGCCGTACCGCCTTTTCGCGCTTTCGAACCTCGGTTCTTTGCTGGCGCTGGTGAGTTTTCCCTTTCTCGTGGAACCACTGCTGGCATCCTCTTCCCAAGTGCTTGTGTGGAGCGCCGCCTATGCCTTGTTCGCCGTGTTGTGCGCGTATACCGCTTGGGCCGGTCGAGCGGCTGTGCCGGGATCCGTGATCACCGCAGATGTTAATGCATACGTCGCTGGGCCTGTCACACCTACGGTCCCAGGCTTTGTCGTTCGCGCTTTCTGGGTGCTACTGGCCGCATGTGCTTCGGTGCTGCTGATGGCGGTGACCAACCACATCACCCGGAACGTAGCGCCCATACCGCTTCTATGGGTGCTTCCCCTCGCCCTCTATCTGCTCACCTTCATTGTTGCGTTCGAAAGCGACCGCCTCTATCGGCGCTGGCTATTCCTACCCCTGCTCCCGGTCGCGCTGGGTGGCATGGCCTACCTGATCTACGCTTCGGAGGACGACCTGAACATCATTTGGAGCATTCCCGTCTTCGCGGCGGGGCTCTTCATCGCCTGCATGGTCTGCCATGGCGAACTAGCGCGGCGCCGGCCTTCGGCGCAGCACCTCACGTTGTTCTACCTGATGGTCTCGCTCGGTGGTGCGCTCGGCGGGTTCTTCGTCGCGCTCGTCGCTCCACGCATCTTCTCTTCCTACATCGAACTGCCATGGGGGCTCGTTATGTGCGGAATGCTGGGGTTGATTGCGGCCTGGAGGATCCTGAGCGGCCCGAAGGCCCAGATGCTCCGCCTCGGTAGTGTGCTGGCGGTCGTGCTGCTCGCGGTATACACGTTCCAGCAGGAACGAACCATCACCAAGGACTCGGTGCTCCGGGTACGGAATTTCTATGGAGCCCTGCGGGTCCAGGACGATACGCTCATGGAGAACATTGCGGTGCGGACCTTGGTGAACGGCACGGTGGAACATGGATCGCAATTGCTCGAAACCGCTTTGCGCAATAGCCCTACATCGTATTACGGTGAATTCTCTGGCGTGGGCCGTGCGCTGCGCGCCAAGCGGAAACGCGGTCCCGTGCGCGTTGGGGTGATCGGCCTCGGCGCCGGTGTGCTCGCGCATTATGGGCGTGCCGGAGATCACTTCACCTTCTACGAGCTCGATCCGCTGAATGCGACCATCGCCCGCTCGTTGTTCACGTTCTACTCCGGCTCGGCTGCGGAACAGCGCATCATCATGGGCGATGGGCGCCTCTCGCTCGAAGCACAGCAAGACCAGGACTTCGATCTGATCGCTGTGGACGCTTTTTCCGGCGATGCCATTCCGGTACATCTGCTCACGCACGAGGCCACCGAACTGTACATGCGTCACCTTGCGCCGGACGGCATCCTGGCGTTCCACATCTCGAACCGCTATCTCGACCTTGTGCCGGTTTGCGCGGGAAACGCACGGGCGGTGGGCCTTGAGGCCATGGTGATCGACGACGATGCCAGCACAGCGCCGTGGTATTCACCGTCGACATGGGTGCTCATCACGGAGGATACCGCGATCTTCCATGACCGTGCCTTCCGCGTAACGGTGGCGGCCACCCCGGACCCCGCATCGAACAGACCTCCGGACTTCAGCGCCGGAGAGCCTTATGCTGCGAAGATGCCGGACGGCTTCCGCCCGTGGACCGACGACTATAGCAACTTGTTCCAGGTCTTGGCGATCGATCAGTGAGCAAGAAGGCACGAACGCCCCGAGTGATCTTGATGTTCCCATGACCGTGACGGACGACCTTGTATTTTCTCAGTACCACGTGGTCTGACATGGTGATAATTCGGCATCAGCGGTCGGCTAGTAGGGGGGGGATCTTGTGGGCAAGCCGGCCGATCCACCTGCGGGTTCGACTACATCTTGCAAACACGGCCTCTTTGGACGATCCTTCAATGAGAAAGGGTACTGGATGCGAACACCCTGGCCACGAGGGTCTTCACCAACAGTTACTTTCGCGAGCATGAAATACCTTTTCTCGTTCGTAGTCGTGCTGTTCGCCTCCTGCGGCGATGGCAAGAAAGAAGCCGCCCAACAAATGGCCGACTCAACGGACGTCGCGGCGCCATCCTATGTGGTGGACCTGGCGGCTCATGATCTCCCGCTGCTGGCGGACCTTGGTGATCTGGCCACGCTTGGGGCGGACAGCGCAATTGTGAAATGGAACGAGGAGTTCGGGCACCTGGCCGTACACGCCGGAGAGCACTTCGCGATCACCATTTCCGAAGCTCCGGGGGATATCGCTCGGTTGAAAGCCGATCTTGAACGGGATATGTTGCAGAAGCATACCGTGATCGAGGAAACACCGGACCAACTGATCTACCGGTCCCAGTTCCCGGATGCGGACCTGGTGTTCGTGCATTTCCATCAGGTGATCACCGTGGGTGATCGCACCTTCGTGGTCGAGGATGCTGCGGAGGGGCGTTTCAACGAAGCGGACATCAAGCGCATGGCTGCAGCCGTGAAAACCAACACGGCAAGCTGACGATGCGGACGATCATTTTCGCCGCGTTGTGCTGCACGTGGACCAACGGCAGCGCCCAGATCGGTGACGCAGGCTGGAGGAAGGACCTGGACGCTTTCTGGGCGAAGATCGATTCCGCCTACAGCGACAGCTTGCATTCGCCGCTGCCGAAGGAAGAGCGCAAAGGGTTCGTCTCCCTGCACCGCTTCGCGGCCGACCCCAAGTTCCGTGTAAAAGCAACCTTCACGGCGCAGGAGGGGCCTGTCTTCGGCATGAAGACCACGAGCCAGCGGGAGCCGAAGTACCAGAGCATCGGTACCCTCCGCTTCGTTCTGGACGGGAAGGAGGAGCAATTGACCGTCTACCGCAACATCGACCTTAGCCGCCTGCCGGACTATGTGAACTACCTGTTCATCCCTTTCACCGACCTGACCAATGGGGAGACGACCTACGGTGGCGGACGATATCTGGACCTTGAAGGCCCCCTGGGCACCGAGGTGGACTTGGACTTCAACCGGGCCTATAACCCCTATTGCGCTTACGGGGGCGCCTATTCCTGCCCCATTCCACCGCTCGAGAACCACCTGGAGGTCGCCATCCGGGCCGGCGTGCTGAAGCACCACGATTGACAGGACTGCACGAGGCGTTCCGGGGGAAGCGAAACCCGTACGTCGAAATTGCGTAGACACGGCGTCGAAAACACCTCGGAAAAACGCCTAGGATCGCTTATCCTTGCAGCTTGTAAAGGCCCCCCTACCGTCATGCGTTCCGTCCCACTCTTCCTAGCCGCCTCCCTGTCCTTTCCCGCCTTTGCCGGCGTGATCGTGATCGAAGGGAATTTCCAAGGCAAGAACCTGTTCATCCAGAATCCGTTCTCCGAAGCGGGTGTCGGCTTCTGCGTGTTCGAAGTCACGGTGAACGACCAGATCGCCACCGACGAGATCAACAGCAGTGCTTTCGAGGTGGACATGAACAACTTCGGATTGAAACTGTCCGATAAGGTGGTCGTGAAGGTGAAGCACAAGGACGGTTGCACGCCGGTCGTGTTGAACCCGGAGGTGCTGAAGCCGAAGAGCACGTTCGACATCGTGAAACAAGCCATCTCCAGCGACGGCACCTACACCTGGACAACGGCCAACGAGACCGGCGAGTTGCCATACATCGTTGAGCAGAAGCGGTGGAACAAATGGGTGAAGGTGGGCGAGGTCATGGGAGACGGAAAGCCAGGAGAACACACGTACACCTTCAAGGTAACACCGCACAGTGGGGAGAACACCTTCCGGGTGAAGCAGACGGACCTGACGAAGCGCGCACGCTTCAGCGAAGCAGTGACCTACACCGATGCCAGTGTTGCGCCGGTGACCTGGGGCCCTGTCAAACCGAAGGAGGAGATCGTATTCTCCAGCAAGACGCTGTTCGAGGTCTACGACCAGTATGGGAACATCGTGAAGCGCGGCTATGCGGACCGTTTGGAGGTGGCTTCCTTGAAGAAGGACCTGTACTACCTCAACTACGACAACAAGCTGGGTGAGACCTTCATCAAGCGCTGATCCACGGACGAGAACACCTCGAGAGCCTTCCGTACCACGGGAGGCTTTCTTCTTTGTGGCATCTTCGCAGTCAATGATCATCGCATGATCCGCATCGAACACATCGGTATCGCCGTGAAGGACCTGGAGAAGGCGGAGGAAGTGTACGCTCGATTGTTGGGCACGGGCAGCTACAAACGCGAGGCCGTGGAGAGCGAAGGGGTGATCACCTCGTTCTTCAAGACGGGTCCGAACAAGATCGAATTGCTGGAAAGCACCCGGCCCGATGGCCCCATTGCGAAAGCCATCGAGAAGCGTGGGGAAGGGATCCACCATATCGCTTTCGAGGTCGCTGATATCCGGGCCGAAATGGCGCGTTTGAAGGCCGAAGGCTTCAGCTTGCTGAACGATGAGCCGAAGCGCGGTGCGGACAACAAGCTGGTGTGTTTCGTGCATCCCAAGAGCGCGAACGGCGTGCTGGTGGAATTGTGCCAGGAGATCGGCGTTTAGCCATGGCCACGCGCAAGGACACAGCGCTATTCATCCTCGATCGACTGGGCCGTCCCGAGCGGTTCGATGTGCGACCCATGTTCGGGGAGTTCGCGCTATATGCGGATGGCAAGGTGGTCGGGTTGATCTGCGATGATCAGTTGTACGTGAAGGTCCTGCCGGAGTCCAGGTCGTTGGAACGTACGTGCGAACGGGCAGCTCCGTTCCCCGGGGCAAAGGACTACTACCTCGTACCCGAGGGAGGAATAACGGGAGATCGAACGCTCCCGGATCTGCTGATCCGGATGTCGGCGCTGTTACCGTATCCAAAGGCGAAGAGGACGAAGCGGCGCTGAACCTTGCCGGTACGCTGAGCCGATCGACCGGCGGGGAACAAGTTCCCTGGCGCGGACCCGGTGTCGGCACACGGTCCGGCATCACGTTCGATGCCCTACATTCACATGTTCCGCGCTAACGCCGTCAGTTGCGGTAAATGGCACGGACTTCGCAAGTTCTGTGACCAAATCCACCTGCACATGGCTCTCTGGCTACTGATCCTCCCGCTCATCATCGGAAACGCACCGGGCCCGGCCGGTGGATCATGGACACGCAAGAACGCTGTGGGTCACGCGCAGACCACCGTTCCCGAGTATACCCCTCGCCACGGCGCTGCTGCGTTCTCCGTCAACAACATCGGCTACATCGTTGGCGGCGTCGTGGAACTGAAGCTACTGAACGATACATGGTCGTTCGACCCGGCGACGAGGGTGTGGACGCAGAAGGCCGACCTTCCGAGTGTTCCCCGGGCGAACATGGCTGCTTTCATGCTCTCGAACAAAGGCTATGTGTGTGGCGGCAACACCAGCACCCTTACCCGTGGCGATGCGCCACTCGATGCTGTGAAGGAGTTGTGGATGTACGATCCCGCAGCCAATGCATGGACGCGCAAGAGGGATCTTGGCGGCGATGCGCGGTACAATGCCGCAGGCTTCGCCTTGGGAACGATGGGCTATGTGGGTACGGGCATTTCTGCCGGAGGCGAAACCAAGGACCTGTGGTGCTATGACCCCGCTTCGGACACATGGACGCGGAAAGCGGACTTCGGCGGTGCCGCCCGCTCCGGGGCCGCTGCGTTCAGCATCGGATCACGGGGATACCTGGGACTTGGTACCGGTGGTGCGGACCTGTGGGCCTATGACGCCACGGCGAATGCATGGACACGGAAGGCGGATCTTCAGGCGGGTGCGCGAAACGCAGCGGTCGCATTGGCGATCGCCAACAAGGCCTATCTGATGACAGGACGTGTAGGCACCACATCCACCTTGTTGAAGGATCTCTGGGTCTACGATCCGGCGACCAACGTATGGGTGTCCCGTGGTGAAATGCCCGCAGAAGCGCGCTGTGGGTCCGCCGGTTTCGCGGCAAACGGCAAGGCGTACGTCGTGGGCGGAATGAACGCGACCTTGGTATTCGCGGATGTTTGGGAACTGTCACCATCGTCGGTGCAATGGACCAAGCGAAGCGCCCACTCGGGCAATGGACGGGTGGATGCGGCCGGTTTCCATGTGAACGGCAAGGTCCACGTTTGCGGCGGGGAGAAAGGCACGTTACGCAAGGATCTCTGGCAGTTCGATCCTGCAGCGAACACGTGGACGCAGATGGCGGACCTAGCCGGCAGTCCACGCAAGGGAGCGACCGGATTCGCCATCGGCGCGAAAGGCTATCTGGCGTGCGGGAATGATGGCGCGGTGAGCAAGGAGCTGTGGGAATATGATCCCATCGCCAACACGTGGACAAGAAAGGCGGATCTGAACGGAGAGGGCCGGATGGGTGCGTCGGCCTTCGTGCTCGGGAGCAAGGCGTACCTGTGCGCCGGAAGCGGGACCGCAGCCCTGAAGGACCTATGGTGCTACGATCCGGCTACGAACACCTGGACACGCAAGGCAGACCTTGTCGGCGCAGCGCGCACAAGAGCCGCAGGCTTCGCAATTTCTTCCAAGGGCTACCTTACCGGTGGTTCATCGGTATCGCTACGCCCCGCCTATTTCAAAGACCTCTGGTGCTATGATCCCACTACCAATGCGTGGACCGCGAAGAAGGACCGAACGGACCAACCTGCCGCTCATTCATTCGGTTTCGCCACGTCCGATCGCGGATTCCTGGTAACCGGGGCGGGTACGGCCACCAACACTTGGTGCTACGAACCCACGGCGAATACGTGGTCCAAGTTGTCCGACTTCCCGGGTATTGTCCGGGCTGGAGGTCTGCTTGTTGGAACGGGTACCTCTGCGTACTTCGGAACGGGCACATCCGATCGCAGCTTCCTCAATGACTGGTGGTATTATGCCCCCCCGCTCGTTATCGCAGCGCCCATCCCCCCCGTTTTGACCCGTTAGGGCTACTGGCTGTTCAGGCCAAAGAGCCGACCACATCCACAACGCGAAATGCTGCGCTGGAGCTCCGGCCTCGCGAGTGTCTGCGGCCGATTTTCCAAGGAGTGGGTGCTTCTCCGGATCCACGCGGAGTTCACCTTCCCATTGATGGCGGAGTGATCCATGGAAAAGACGTTCACGCAACCACAAAGTCACCGGGGCGTCTCACCAGCATAAGAGCGTTACAATGGGAGCGATCGTACCCAAAGGGCTTTACTGGTATTGCCTGCTGCTGGCCTTTGGTTTACCAGCCCGTGCCACCGCCCAGTTCGAGGTGCATGTCCATCATGAATTTCCGGGCGTTTGTGGCGGCGATATCACCGTATTGGGCAGTGGTTTCGATCAAGTGGTCTGGTCCACGGGCGACGAGGGTCCCACGTTGTTCGCACCACCGGGAATGTATGGGTTCACCATCTACGATAACGGAGCGGTCGTGCTGGAGGGGGAACGGGAGATCGGATCGAATGGATGGGATGCGCAGATCCAAGTGCTCCCCCTTTTCGATGGAATTCAGTTATCCGGCCCTGTGAGCGTTGCACATTGCGGGACGGCCATCTTCGAGGCTCCCTGTTGCACGCCGGATCCGGCGCAGACAAGCTTCGAGGTGCGACAGGATGGAGTACTCTATACACCCCAGCAATGCTTGGGCTGCTCCAACATCCAATGTGCCTACAACCTGATCATGGTCAGCGGCTTGCCATACGGTCATGAGTACTCCTGGTCGATCAACGACCAAGCGTGTGCGGGTGTCACGCAGGTGGGGGAGGTCACCGCACACAGTTGCGCGAACCTTGAGTTGGAGATGGAGGTCGTCGATGCCATCGGGGGTGGGAACACAGGCAGTATTACGGTGCTTGGAGCGATACCCGATCCCACCGAGCCACTGCCCATCGAAGCTCCTGTACTTGGTGATTTCCGTCTGTTCGATAACGCGAGCGGCGAACCTGTCGGAGAACTGCAAACCGGTGGTGCTGCGAGCTGGGAAGCCCTCCCGCCCGGCGAATACCTGCTGGCATTCGTACCGGACCAATTGTGCCGGACGGCCAACCGTACCATAACGATCACCGATGGTGCGATGATCGGCGAGCGCACTTCCGATCCGCTCGACCTCCGCCCGAACATTGCGGATGACCATGTCGTGGTGCCCTCATCGCTGGGCTTGGCTCCCGTGGATCTTCGCATCGTTGACCTCCACGGGCGTGTGGTCATGGTGCTTGGTGGGGTCCCGCCGGGCCGCGTACCGGTCGGCGAGCTGGCCCCAGGGCAGTACGTGCTGATCGCGGATCGAGGCGGCGATGTGTTCCGGGCGCGCTTTATCAAGCGCTGATGGTTCAGAGCAGGGCAAGGCGCTGCGCCAGGCCTAGCACATCCTCCCGGGCAAGTTCCAGATGCTCGGCGTGCAAACCCGCTTGGCGCGCTCCAATGACATGTTGGATACTATCGTCAATGAAGAGCGTGCGTGACGGGGCGGCTTCGTGCCGATCGAGCACATGGAGGAACGATCCGGGATCCGGTTTCCGCAAGCCGATCTCGCAACTGTAGTAAGCCCCATGGAACAGGGCCTTGAAGTCCGGGATGCCATTCCCGTGGGCGATGATCGCCTCGAACGCAGGCACATGGATCGCGTTGGTATTGCTCAGGAGCAAAACGCGGTACCGTTCCTTCAGCCGATGGATCATTTGGATGCGTTCCTGCGGGATGCTACCCAGCATCGCGTTCCAGTTCGTGTCGATGACGGTATCGGTCAGCGAAGGGTCCAGGAGGGTCCGGATACGATCGCGGAATTGTGCGGGTGAAAGGGCACCGGTCTCGAAACCATCGAAGAGATGGTCTTGCCGGGCCTTGCTGTAAAGTCGTTCGAAATCAAGATGCCCGAGATCCCGGAAGGCCTTGGCCGTGGCATGATAGTCCACATCAATGAGCACGCCGCCGAGGTCGAGGAGAATGGTGTCGTAGTGGTTCCGCACGGTCGGCAAAACTAGGCTTCATGTCCGCCGGGCTATTTTCGCGCTCCCGCAGGTCATCTGCGGGGCATCGGGCCCATAGCTCAGCGGTCAGAGCAGGGGACTCATAATCCCTTGGTCGCAGGTTCAAATCCTGCTGGGCCCACCACTACCGCCTGTGCTCTTGCGAGCCCGACACGTACGGGCTACGGCGCACCATTCTTCCCAGTACGGCTCCAGGCCCGGTACCCGGTTCAATAGGGTCTTACGGCGGAAACGCGCATGAACACGTCATCGACAAGGAACTCTGCGCGCTTATCCTTGTTCCAGAAATAGAAGCTCAGTTGATCCCCCTCGGAAAGCGGGGGCACAGGGATACGGTACTCCAGTTGCTCCCAGATCCCCGGTGTTCCTGGCAATGGGTTCAAGGGGAAGGGCTCGTAGAAGTAGACCGAATCCCTGGCGTTACGCAGTTGCGTGACGCCCAACGCGTGCAGGGAGCCCTCAAGACGCGCATCGAAACGCTGTAGGCCCACTTCCAGGAACAGTGCCCGCCCAACTGGTAAGGTGTCGGTACCTGCCTTGAAAAGAATGCCGAAATCCGTTGATCGATCGAACTGGCAAACCGTTGACGGAGTATAGGCCCACTCCCATTGTACCCGTTTGCCACCGGTCCAGAACGTGCACGTGTCATCCATTCCGCACGACTCCTCCAGGACGATGTCCATACCATTGGGATTGAACGGTGCCGTTTGGTAGTTGCCACCAAGCCGGTCCTTGCGCGCGTCGTCGAACCGGAGGAATGTGTAGGCATATTTCTCACGGTCCATGCACTCGTGATGGATGAGGCCATGGTGGTACTGCCATAGCTGGGCCAGGTTCAATGCGATGCAACCGAGGATGAAGACCCGCGCGATGGTCCACTTCGGACCGGACCAGTGCTGGAGCATCAATACCATGGGGATCACCAACACAGGATAGTGGTCGATGTACACACGACTGGCAAAGCCCCCGCCGTAGTACCAGATCCACCAACTGCTGATGATGTAGGTGCAGATGGTCCAATAGATGATGGTCCACGCACTGCGCCAATGGTCCGATCGCCAGATCGCGAAGGTCCCCAGGGCCACGAGCAGCATCAAGGGTGTCCAGAGGAACAGTCCGCGTCGGAAACCGAACAGGACCTTCACGACCTCGGGCCGGGTCCAATGGAATCCCTCGCCTTGGTAGCCCCATTCGAACCAATTGCCCGTTTGCGCGTGCCAGAGCAGCGGTTGCAGTGCGACGAGGGCGCAGAACACGAACAGTGCGACGAGCAGTACGCGCCAGCGGAGGAGAACGGCTTTCAGCATCGACAGGGTACGCGCGCCTGCGACAATGGGAACAGCGAACAGGACCATGGCGTTCACCGGTCGGATGATGATGACGATGGCCAGCAAGGCCGCAGAGGCAACAAGCCAGGCCCTGGAACCAGTGGTATCGATCCGATGCACCCCTAGCAGGAACGCACTGATCACGCAGAACGAATAGACGTGTGACCAACCCGGTTGCATGGCCGCGTATTGGATCAACGGGGTGCCGAGCGAAAGCCCCAGAAGGGTCCAGGCCACAACACCGTCACGGATCCCGAGCCCGCGCAGCAAGGCGCGGAGCGCAAGCAGCCCAAGAAGCAGGTAGCACCAGGCGCCAACGGCGATCGACTTCTGCTCGTAGGCGCTGGTGCCGTCCTGAGGCTGCGCAGGGTCGTTCATGGCGAGCGCGTGACCGATGCCGAACCATGGGGCCATCATCAGGCTGGTGCCGCAGAAATACTTGTTGAGCGTGCCGGTCGGGGTGTACTGGGTGTACTCCGATACAAAGGCCTCGTGTCCCAGATCATTGCGAATGAACAGGGCTTGCAGATAACCGTAGTACCCTTTTGCATCGCTCCGTATGGTCTGTTTCCAAGCCTCGCCGTCCTGGCCGTACCAAGCGCCGCGGATCGAAACGATGGCGACGATCAGGACCATCGCCCATACGATGAACAAAGAAGGGGACCGACGTAGATGCATGGAGCGGGACGAAGATCCCGCTTTGCCCGGGAAATGTGGAAGCACCTACTTTGTTGCGGTTGGTAGGTCATCGACCGGGACCGCGTCACGGACCATGAAGGCGATGCGGTACTGCTTGTTGTCGGGTCGGGTTTCTGCCTTGTCGCCCCTCCAGGCGCAAGAGGCCGCACGGCACGGACTGCGCTGATTCCAGGACACCAAGCTGGGCATCTTCATCCACCGGGGTATCTACAGCTTGCCCATTGGCACGCAATTCTCCCACGGCACGCCGAGGTCACCGCATCGCGGCCATCACGTGTGAACTTCTGCAAGGCGGCAACGGTCAGCGGTTCTCCGTGGACTTCGTGTCGAACATGCAGAAGCCGTCGCTGTGCATGGTGATCATTATCAGTTGACCGGTCAATGCCAGGCGGACCAGTGGGGCTGTAGCCATATTCACCGGACTTAGGGACCATCTTGCCCCAAGTGCCGATGCGTGGACGATCGCATGACCCGTGATGGGCTCAGATCGCCCAACCCAGTACGATGCACGTATAGGTGCAACACCAACCCAGCGTAGCCCCGGCGAGGACCTGGCCCTGGGTGTGGTCGCTGGTCAGCAAGCGTGCAGTGGCCAGGAGACCGGCCAGAAGCGTGAGCCCAGCGATGAAGATGAGCAGGGGGATCCCGTGGATGGTGGCGATGCCCGTGATGGCACCGATGAGGCCACCGATGCCCACCATGTGTGCGCTGATCTTCCATCGCAGGGTGATCAGCACCGTGAGCAGCAGTGCGGCCAGGATCCCCATGAACGCGCCGCTGATCGCAGGATGCAGCGGTGCTTGGCGCAGGAGGTAGTAGGCCATGCCATAGTAGACCAAGGTCATGACCAGGGGGGCGATGCGCTCCTGCCGGGTGGGCATTTCCAGGCTCGTGATCGATCCTGAGCGCAGCAGAAGGAAGGCGCTGGTGATGGGGAAGAGGATGGTCATCAAGGCCAGCATGCCGATAAGCGTCCAGCGGGAGGGCTGAGGCAGGAAATAGCCCAATTGCGGATCCACGTACAAGGCCAGCCAGACCGTGCAGGTGGGCATCACCAGGGGATGCAGGACAATGGAAAGGAAGCGGGCCAGTGCGCGCATACGGCCGCTCAGAGTTCCTTGCGCAGTCGTGCCACAGGGATGTTCAGCTGCTCTCTGTATTTCGCCACGGTCCGACGCGCGATGTTGTAACCCTTGCTGGTGAGCAGCGCGGTGAGTTCGTCATCGGTGAGCGGCTTGCGTTTTTCCTCGGCCTCGATGGCATCCTTCAGGATCTTCTTCACCTCGCGTGTACTCACTTCCTCACCGGCATCGTTGGTGAGGCTCTCGCTGAAGAAGAACTTCAGCAGGAAGGTGCCGTAGTTCGTTTGCACGTACTTGCTGTTGGCCACGCGGCTGATCGTGCTGATGTCAAGCCCCACGCGTTCGGCGATGTCCTTCAGGATCATCGGCTTCAACTTGGTCTCGTCGCCGGAAAGGAAGAACTCGCGCTGGTGTTCCATGATGGCCTCCATGGTCACCAACAGGGTGTTCTGACGCTGCTTGATGGCGTCGATGAACCACTTGGCGCTGTCCAGTTTCTGCTTGATGAATTGAAGGGCCTCACGCTGGTCCTTGTCCTTCTTGTTCCGGCTGTACTCCTGGATCATCTCGCGGTAGGTGCGGCTGATGCGGAGCTCGGGAGCATTGCGTCCGTTCAGGGACAGTTCCAGTTGCCCGTCTATGGCCATCACGGCGAAATCAGGGATGATCTCCTGCGCGGGCTTGTCGGTCTCCCGCATCGTGTTTCCCGGTTTCGGGTTCAGGTGGACGATCAGATCGATCGCACCTTTCAGTGCTTCCTCATCGATCTCCAGGCGGTCCAGGATGCGGTCGTAGTGCTTTTTGCTGAAGGCCTCGAAATTCTTGTCGAGGATCTCGTGCGCCACGCGTTGCTCCAGGCTATGCGGGAGGCGGTCCACTTGCAGCAGCAGGCATTCCCGCAGGTCGCGCGCGGCCACTCCGGCCGGGTCCAGGGATTGCAGTTCTTTCAAGGCCTTGGCCAGTTCGGCCTTGTCGCAGATCACGTTCTGGGTGAAGGCAAGGTCGTTGACGATGGAATCAAGATCACGGCGCAGGTAGCCGTCCTCGTCCAAGTTTCCGATCAGGTGTTCCGCAAGCAGGGCCAGGCGATCATCGGTGTCACGCAGGGAAAGTTGTGCCTTCATCGCGTCCTGGAAGGTGGTCCCACCGGCAAGGGGCATTTCACGGTCCTCTTCATCGGGGCCGCTGTTCTTCACGCTCAGCTTGTAGTCCGGGGTGTCGTCATCCTGGAAATAGTCGCTCATATCGAAATCATCCCGCTCATTCTCCTCGTTCCCCTCGCTCTCCTGACTGTCGGAGATGGCTTGCTCTTCCGTTGGCTCCTGCTCTTCGGCATGATCTTCCCCCTCTTCCAAGGCAGGATTCTCCTCCATTTCTTGCTTGATGCGTTGCTCCAGTTCCACGGTGGGCACCTGCAACAGCTTCATCAATTGGATCTGCTGCGGTGACAGTTTCTGCTGCAGCTTCTGGAAAAGGCCTTGTTTCAGCATCGTGGGGTAAAAATACGGGGTGCATGACGCTAGGTTGCGAACCATGATCCGCACATGGGCCATCCATCGCCATTCCACCCTGGTCTGCTGGGGGCATTCTACGGTACGTCGAATTCCTGCGACAAGGGTTCGGACCGGATGCAACTTGTACCCACGAGATCAAGTGGCTGCGGCCCGTGTCATCTGTAACACAAGAACCCTCATGGAACGCAAGGACTTCCTCAGACTCTCCGGCGCCGCCGGTCTTCTCACCATGTTGCCCGGCGCTTCGCACGGCCACCCATTGGAGGCGCATGACGATGGCCCGTTACCGCAGCCAATGCCGGGCGGTGGGTGTGCATTGATCCCCTCGGAAACGGCCGGCCCATATCCATTGGACTTGAGCGGGAACGAGACCTACTTCCGTTCGGACATCCGGGAGGAGCAGCTTGGTGCCGATCATCGCGTACGGCTGCGCATCGTCGGCAGCTCGAACTGCCTGCCCATGCAGAACTGTCGGGTCGACATTTGGCACTGCAACGCGGACGGCTACTACAGCGGCTACACCACCAATGCACACTCCGGGCAGCAGAACCACACTAACGCTCGCTTTCTTCGAGGCATCCAGATGACAGATGCCAACGGCGAGGTGGAGTTCCTCACCAAGTTCCCGGGCTGGTATCCTGGCCGCACTTGTCATATCCATTTCCAGGTCTACCTCAACTCCATGTTGCAGGTGACCTCCCAGTTCTGCTATCCTACTGCAGCGAAGAACGCGTTACTCACCTCAGTGGACCCATACACCACTTGGGGTGCCGATCCACTGAGCCCATCGCAAGACGGCATCTTCGGCAGCAACTATGCCTTGCAGGAATGTTCGCTCAACTACAACGAGGCCACCGGCGAGTACGACTCGTTCCTGGAAGCCACGATACAGGGTTCCGGCAGCGTGAATACCGGTCTTCTCGCTCTGGAACCGGAGACCGGTGGCCAGTTCAAGCTGGGGCAGAACTACCCGAACCCTTACTACGGGAGCACGGCGATACCGGTGAAATTGACCAACCCGGCCGACATAATGATCGAGCTGTTCGACACATCGGGGAAACGGGCGGCCACGATCCAGCGACCGGGCCTTCAGGCAGGGGACCATGCGGTGCATGTGGACGTGGATGCGTTGGACATCGCTTCTGGCAACTACGTCTATCAGCTTACTGTGACCAACGCGAATGGGGTGTATCGCCAGTGCAAGATGATGACGGCGCGAAAGGAGTTCTAGGCTGGTCTAGTTACTCGCTAACTCAACCATGGCCTGCCGCACCTTCGGTGCATTACCGATCAGGATCACCTCATCGACGATCATCACCGGCCGTTTGAGGAAGGTGTACTCCTGAAGCATGTACTTGCGATAGTCTTTCTCGGTGAGCTTCTTCGTGTTCAATCCGAGCGCGCGGTATTTCAGTGCCACCCGGCTAAAAAGCGCCCCATAGCTGCCCACGAGCTTCTTCATGTGGTCCAACTCCTCGGCGGTGATCGGGTCGCCCTTGATCTCGCGCAAGGTGAAACTCTTCAAGTTCGGAATGGTCTTGAGGATGGCTTGGCAGGTGGTGCAGGTACCGAGGTGGTAGATGATGCGCATGACCGTTCAAAGGAACAACGAGGTACGAATGTTCGGACCATGATCTCCATGCTCGGGCTTCGTCATGGAGGTCTTGCCGTGGGGCGGTCGGCCGCCCGATACTCTATTTGCTCCAGTGCTTACTGGTGATCAGGTCAGCTCCGGAGGTAGGCTAGGGGTCATTTTCCTGGTGGTCCGGAAGGGGTGATCGTGAACGGGCTTTTCAGTAGCACGGCATTCGGGATGGTCACCGTGCTGCCGCTGTCCTTGCGGATGTGCGCGAAGAAGTAAGTGAGGTCGACCAGTTCACCCTCGATGTCCGCCGTGCCGTCGTTGATCATGATGCGGTCGCCGACCTTCACGGGGTGTTGGAAGAAGAGCACGAGGAAAGCGGTGATGTTCGAGAGGATCGACATCTCGGCGAAGAAGCCGATGCCCAATACGGTGATGACAGAGGTGGCGAAGATCAGCAGCTCGCTCTGCTTCACTCCCCAGATCGCAGTGAAGACCACGCCCGCGACGAGCATCAATAGCAGATCGACGATGCGGCCGACTTCCCTGGATTCGCTGGACTTGGCCATGGCCTTCACCACCATGGCCTGCTTGGCGTATCGCACGCCATAGCGGATGGCGATGAAGACGATCAAGGCGATCGCCGTCTCAATGATCTGCGGGCCGTGCGTGGAAATGAAGTGCTCCATTCTGAAGTGCTTCCGCGGTTCAGAACGAACAGAAGTAGGTCAAGGCGTCGGCCGCTTTCTGCGACCCCATCTCCGATGCGCGACGCATATCCTCGCACCCGCGCAAAGGCTGGTAGGTCATGTGGTAGGAGAGGCCACGGTTGTACAGCGCGTTCGCATGATCGGCGCTGAGTCCGATGGCCCGGTCGAAGTGCTCGATGGCATCATTGTACTCACCGTACAGCAGGTGCAGGCTGCCCTTCATGGTCCAGGCATCAGGGTCGTCCGGCGATAGGGCGAGAGCCTTGTCCACATCGGCGAAGGCGCCCGCGTGGTCCCCCAACTGCTTGCGAACGAAGGCCCGGTTGTATTGTGCCTCCAGGTAATCCGGCGCGAGTTCCAAGGCCTTGTCGTAGTCGTCCCTGGCTCCGGACAGGTCGCCGTTCCGCTTGCGGCACAAGGCGCGTTGGAAGAACATGTGGGGCTTGTCCTGGGCCAGTTGTAGCGCCATGTCCATGTCCGCCCGTGATGCTTCCGTGTGGCCGAGTTTGCGATGTACCAGGCCGCGGTTGTACCAGGCCAGGTCGAAGCTCTCATCGATGGTGATGGCCTGGTCCAATGCGGAAAGAGCTTCCGTCCAGCGCTGTTGGCGCATCAGGGACACGCCGCGCAGGTCATGCACGATGGCCAGTCGGGGAGATACCTCGAGCGCGCGATCGAACATCCCCATCGCCATCACCGCGTCGCCGCTCTCGAGGAACGTGGTCCCTTTCTTGAGAAGCAGCAGCACATCCCCGGGCGAGCGCTTCAGTAGGGTATCCAGTTCGGCGATCGCCTTGTCCGTCTCCCCTTGCGCGATGAGCGCATCGATGCGGCTTTCGCGCAGCAGGTTGTTGTAGGGGTCCATGGAAACGGCCCGATCGAGATCGTCCACGGCGCCCTTCACATCATTCGCCAGGATCTTCACCTTGGCCCTCCGGTCGTGGATGTATTCGCTGTACGGGTTCAATTCCAGCGCGCGGTCCATGTCGGACAACGCCTGGGTGTACTGGCCCAGCCGGCTGAGCAGAGCGCCGCGTTTCATGTACGCATCAGCGAACGCCATGTCCTTCTGGATGGCATTGGTGTACGAGAGCAACGCCTGTTCACTGTTGCCCAGGCGCACTTGCATGTCGCCCTGCTGTATCAGTTGGATGGACTCCAGGCGATTGTTGATCTGTCCAACAGCCGTAAGCGCGGCCGTAAGTATGAGCGGCAGAAGGGCTGCGCGTTGCATGGATCTCACACTTTGGCGGTCTGCTCGAGCAGCTGGCGCTGCGCCTCGGGGTCCATGTTGGTGACCGGTACTGCATGCATGCGCACCAGATCGTGGCCCAGAAGTGACATCGCTTCGCGCTCGAGTTCCCGGTAGAGCAGCGCCTTGGTCATGCCCTGCAGAAGCAACTGGCTGGTGCGGGTCAATTTGCCCCCGGCCCAGAGGAGTTCCTCATGGTCCGTGTCCATCGTGGGGAACAGCAGCAGATGCTTCTCCATCAGGTGGGCGGCAAGTTTCTCTGCTGCCGCCACCGTGCGGGTCTGGAATGTGACGTGGATCATGCTCGTTCCTGCTCGTTCCTATTCATTAACGCCAAACCCGCCAAAGTGTTCCCGCTTCATGGTCCAGACTGAAGTACGCCTTGCGCAGGCGTGCCTCCAGGTCCACCTGACGGATGCGCGCATCGATCAAGGGCACCTCGCGTGCGTTCACCAGGAAAAGGGAGCTTTCCCCGGCGCTGAAGCGCTGGTTCTCCCCGGCGAGCAGGCGCTCGTTGTTCACCACCATGTCGGCACCCAGTTGGACCTGAGCGGCGAAGACGTTGATGTCGTTCACCCGTTCGCCGATCCGGTTGCGGATGCGCAGGCGGTCGCGCTCCAGCCCGAAGTTCGCGTCGGTCAATCGCAGTTTGGCCATGGACAGCTCGCCCCGCTCCCGTCGCAGGAACAAGGGAACCTGAAAGCCAACGCCGAACTGGTAGCCCTCTCCCAGCAAGCTGGTGCTGCCCTCGTTCGTTATCGCGGCACCATCACCCAACCATTGGTACCTGAGGTCCAGTTCGGGCTTCAGGAACTCGCTTCGCAGGCGCCGGTCGATCTCCAGCTGATCGATGCGCGCGCCGGCCTGTGCGAGCAGCGGATGGTTGGCCACGGCGAATGCGATGGCGGTATCGGGCAGCTGGAATGTGGCGGGCGAGACGAGGTCGAGAGGGTCGGGCACCACATCGGGTTGCAGTTCGAGCGGTTGCTGCGCGGCGTTCCACAAGTGGTTGCTGAGGCGCAGTCCCGCATTGCGGAAGTTGAGCTCCGCCTGCTGCTGGCGCATCTGGCGATCCTGCAATTGGAGGAAGGCCTCCAACGTATCGATCGCCGGACGGTCGCCGCCGCGCCAGGATCCGCGCACCGCCTCGAGGCGGATACTGGCGAGTCCTACGGCGGCATCGGCTACTTCCACCGCGCGGTAGGCCGCCACCCAATCCGTGTGGTCGTTCAGCGCATGCAGCAGAAGGTCGTTCAGCATCTGTTCCTGCTCGGCTTGTGTCGCACGCTGGTAGGCTTGCGACCTCTTCAGCGTTGCACGTCGCTGGTCGATGAAGAGGCCCTGTCCCAAACTGATCTGCCCGCCCACCTTCAGGAGGCCGTCATCCGGTGTGAAGGATTGTGGATCGAGCAGCTCACCGCTATTCTCTTGGAACCCCGCGAAAAGTTCTATGCCGTACCACGTTGGCACCTTGAGGCCCGCGTCGAAGAGCTGGAAGTAGTTCTTGTCATCGAACTTCTTCTCGTCATAGTTCGCGCTGGCCACCGGGTCAAAGCCGCCACGCGCGCTGCGCACCGTGGCCTCCCCGAGCTCCGGCCTGAGCGCCGCCTGGCGGGCCATGGGATGGTTGTCCAGCACGATGCGCACGAAAGCGTCGCGCGTGAGGGTGGGAGGGAGCTGGGCGCTGGTGATCGACGCGACAAGGAACGCGAATGCAGCAAGGAGTCCACTCACAGGATCGCCACCAGTGTTCCTGGTCAGCACATTCATTCCATATTCTGATCCTCTGATCATCTGATCTTCTGATCGTCTTTCGTGCTCACCGGTTCCACATCGGTGTACAGGTCCGGTGGGAAGCCATTGGCCTGCCGCCACAGCTCGTACCAGATGGGCACGTTGCTCATCAGCGCGAAGCCCACCGCGCCGCCGCCCACGCGCAAGGCCACAGGCCATGGCTGGTCATTCTTGTCGGGACCGACCAGGATGCGGTACTTGCCATTGGAGCTGATGAAGTTGTCGATGGCCACCACCTCGCCGCCGAAGGTGCCGTAGCTGTTGTTGGGCCAGCCACTGAACACGATGCTCGGCCAGCCGTCGAACATGAAGCGCACCTTCTGGCCCTTGGTGATCAACGGCATGTCCATGGGGCGCACGTACATCTCCACGGCCAGGTCGAAACGCGCGGGCATCACGCTAACCAGATCATCGCCCTCCTTCACGGTCTCGCCCACGCCGGTGACCACCGCCTTGGTGATGTAGCCCTGTTGCGGCGCAGTCACGTAGTAGTTGCCTGCGCGAACGGTGTAGTTCGCCAGGTCCACCTGCATCTTGCTCACCTCGGCCTCGGTCGTGTACATCTGGCTCATGCTGGCGAACTTCTCGCTCTCGGCCTTGCTCAGCTTGTCGCGGTAATCGTTGCGGATGCCGTTGATCTCCAGTTGCGCGTTGAGCAATTCGTTGCGCGCATCGAGCTTCTTGTTGCGCGCATCGATGAGCGTGGCGTTGGCCCGCTGCTGCGCCACCTGCCTGCGCTCGAGCTCCACCTTGCTGACGAGCCCTTCCTTGAACTGCTGTTCGCCGCGCGAGAGCTGCTCATCGGCCACCTTGATCTCCAGCTCGGCGGCCACCACGCGGATGCTGTCGCTCTGCAGCTTGTAGCGCGCCTGCTGGATCTTGTTCTGGGCCTGTTCGAGCTTGATCCGAAGGCTGCCTGAGAGCGCGTCGATCTGGGCATCGAGGGCGTGCACCTTCTCCTCGTAGCTCCTGCTGGTGAGTACCTTGGCGGTGATCTGCTCCTGCGTGCGGTCCAGCAGCTTCGGGTCGAAGTACTCCGGCTTCACCTCGCTCAAGCGAAGGATGGTGTCGCCCTTCTGCACGAGCTGGCCTTCTTGGACGAACCATTCCTCGATACGCCCGGGTATGATGGCGTGGATGGTCTGCGGACGCTGATCGGGCGAGAGGCTGGTCAAGGTGCCGCGGGCGCGGATGTTCTGCGTCCATGGGAGGAACAAGCCGATAAGCACCACGGCACAGATGGCGATGAGCCACTTGCCGAATAGATCGGTCGCCTTGGACTTCCCGATGGTGCGGAAGCAACCGAAGGTGCTCCGGTCGAGCACAGGCACGGGGTTGTGCGGGCTGAGGTTGAGCATGGTCAGTTGTTCTCGATACGTCCGTTACGCAGATGGATCACCCGCGCGCAGCGCTGTTGAACCCAAGGGTCGTTGCTCACCACCACCAGGGTCCATGGACGCTCCGGTGCGGTGATCCAGCCCAGCAGTTGTTCGCGATCCTTCATCTCCCAATCCTGCAGGCTGTCCTCCATGAGGATCATGCGCGGATGACCCACGATCGTACGTGCTTGCACGATGCGCTTCACCAGGCTGCGCGGCAGGCGGGCGCCCTGTGGGTCAAGGTCGGTGAGCAACCCGTTGGGCAGGATCGCGAGCCGGTCCATCAGGCCGGTCACCTTGCACGCCTCGATCACCTCATGCTCACTGATCCACGTTCGACCCACGACGATGTTGTCCATCACCGTTCCGCTGAACACGTCCTCATCGCTGAGGCTGTCGCCGATCAACGAACGCACGTGCTCCGTGTCCAGGCTCGCCATCGGATGGCCGTCAAGCTGAATGCCGCCCGTGGTCGGTGGCATGCCACCACCCAGGATGCGCAAGAGGGTGGTCTTGCCCGAGCCGTTGGTACCGCTCAGGCAGACCTTCTCACCGGGCTTCAAGTGAAGGTCGATCCCCTCGAGCACACGTTGAACGTTCTTGCCGGTGCTGAAACCAACGTCGCTCAGGCGGACCTCCAATCCGGTGCTGCCATCCGTGGACAAGGGGGAAAGCCCGCCGGCGCTCTCCAGTTCGATGTCCGTGACCTGTCCGATCTTCTCCAGGGCCGTGAGCACGTCATAGACACTTGAAATGCTCAGGATGATCTTCTCCACGGCATTGATCAGGATCAGGATCACGATCTCCGCCGCCACGAACTGGCCGATGTTCATCTGCTCGTTCATCACCAGCAGGCCGCCAAGCGCCAGCAGGCTCAAGGTGATGATCACTTTGAACACCACCAGGGCCGAGTACTGGCCGAGCAGCACGCGGAAATGCGATCGCCGGGCGTTCACGTAGCCGTCCACCAGTTCATCGGTGCGTTCGATGGGCAGCGAAGTGCGCCCGATCATCTTGAAGGTGTCCTGGTTCCGTCCGAGCTCTTCCAGCCAGTAGGCCACCCTGTACTTGAAGGTGCTCTCTTCCAGGCTGGTGGCCAACCCACGCTTGCCGCTGTACCGGAAGATCAGCACGAGCAACAACATGAGCAGCAGGCCAAATACGATGAAGAACGGGTGGTACACCGCGAGCAGGATCAGGCTGAGCACGATCTGTAGCAGCGCGAGCGGAAGGTCCAGCAGCAGCTTGGCAAGGCCCTTCTGCACGCTGATCGTATCAAAGAAGCGGTTGACCAGTTCCGGCAAGTACCGACCTCCGGCAGCTTCGTACTTGATGCGCGGAAGGCGGTACGCGAACTCCAGGGCGCTGCGGGCGAACAGGCGCTGCTGGATGTTCTCGGCCAGTGCGAGCTGCATCACCTGCAAGGCGCCGGTGAAGCCCACGCCGATGGTGACGAAGGCGATGAGCACGCCCCAACTGGTAGCCACCTGGCCGCCGCTGATCAGGTTGATGATGGCCTGCACACCCAGCGGCAGGCTCAAGCTGATCGCACCACCCACCAGCGCATACAGGTAGATGTGGCTGATCTCGCGCTTGTCGACCTTCAAGAGGTGCGTGAGGCGTTGCCAGGGGGTGATGGGGTTCATCGCGGCTGCAAGTATAGTAATACTATAATACAAGTGTGTGTTACCATATGTGAACAAAGCGGCGCTACATTTGTTCGCTTTATCGCACCAGCCGTCATGCCCCGGTACCTGATCGACCCCGACCCCGGCCTCGCCCTGCGCGACCTATCCAGTGCCATGGGCACGCGGATCCTGAGCGAGGGGCTGGCGCTCATGAACGAGATCGGCCTTGAGGCCTTCACGTTCAAAAAGCTGGCGGAGCGCATGGGCAGCACCGAGGTGACCGTTTACCACTACTTCGCCAACAAGCAGCGCTTGCTCCAGTACTACTTCCAGGTGTATTGGTTGTGGCTGGCCACGCATTGCAAGCAGGAGGGAAGGAACCTGGCCGATCCACTGGAGCGGCTGCAAGGCGATATCAAGGCCATCTGCGGAATCTGGCCTGAGAATGCCCGGGCCAACCGCTTCGATCCGGACGATCTGCGCGCGCTGGTGATCAACGAGGGATCGAAGTCCTTCCTGCACAAGAACGTGGACTCCGACAACGAGTTGAAGCTCTTCAAGCCGTACAAGGACCTGTGCGCACATATCGCAGGAGAGGTCAAGGCCTGCTCTCCACGAGCGAAGCACGCGCGGTCCTTCGCGACCACCTTGGTGGAGATGGCGCATTCATTGGAGTTCGCCATGCACCACTTGCCCGCGCTCACCGAACTGAGCGAGAAGAAGGACCGCAAGCAGTTAGCTGCGTACCTCATTGATCTTGCGAACCGATACGTGGCGCAGAAGTGAACGCCGGCCGAGACCGCTTCATCGGACGCACCCTCGGCGTGGCCACCATCCACGGCAAGGAACGGGTGATCGGCCCTGCGTTGGCCGAAGCGCTGCCGATCGCGGGCTTCGCGGCGATCGATGACGTGGACACGGACCGCTTCGGCGCGTTCAGTGGCGAGGTCCAGCGCACGCTCGATGCCCTCGATGCCTGCAAAGCGAAAGCGAAGCATGGCGCCGAGGTGAGCGGCCTCGATCTGGTGATCGCCAGCGAGGGTTCGTTCTTCCCGTATCCGCCTGCACCCTTCGTTCCGTGCGATGAAGAGGTCATGGTGCTGTATGATGCCCGCGATGGGTCCTTCTTCGAGCACAGGCATGTGTCCCTGCAGACGGTCTTTGGCGGCGAGGAATGCACCGGTTGGGATCAGGTGCGTGCCTTTGCTGACCGGATGAAGTTCCCGGAACATGGGTTGATCGTGCGGCGCAGGGAAACATGGAATGCCGGTGATGCCATGAAGAAGGGCATCAGGGTGGAGGCTGAGCTCCATGAGGTCACCACGCGATTGATCCAGCAGAACGGGTCGTGTTGGGTGGAAACGGACATGCGTGCCATGATGAACCCGACGCGCATGGAGGTCATCCGAGAGGCGGCCGAACGCTTTTCCCAGGAGCTGTCCACACTTTGCCCTGCCTGTGGCGCCTGCTGGTTCCGGATCACGAAGGCGATACCAGGCCTGCCCTGCGAGCAATGCGGCTGGCCCACGGCGAGCACCCGCGCCTATCTCCGCGAGTGCCATTCCTGTGGGCACACGGCAACGGGTCCACGACCTGACGGCAAGTCCACCGAAGAGCCGCAGCATTGCGCCAATTGCAATCCATAGGCATCGGTCAATCGACCACTGCCACGATCAGTTGCATCAGGAATCCGGCTGTGAGCAACACCGCACCAAGCATCAGCGCCTTGCGGCGAGCATCGGGGTTCTCCACCAACCGATGTACGAGTGGTTGGGCCAGGCGGCGTTCCAACAAGGACAGTATGCGCTTATGGAAGAACATAAAGGCGAAATACAGGACCATCAACGCCCCCAAGAGCAGGAAGTACTGCCACATGCCGACAAGAGGTTCACCACCGCGCCCTGCACTGAGGCCCTCGAACGCACCGAAAAGCCCGATCGTCAAGGCATAGGCCATCATGCCACCGAACACGATGATCACCGGGATGCGCGCCACGAAACGGGTCATGCCATGCTCCAAACGCTTCATGGTGGTTTCCCCGAGCAGCTCTGGCGCGGCGCACCAGAAGGAAAGGAACTGCAGCACCATGCCGAGGATGTTGAGCCATTTCATGCTCGACCAAGATCGGTAAACCATGTGGATCGTCCGGTGGCATCCCTTAAGGAGCTTGCTGGCAGCGTAACATTGCTCCTCATGCCGGTGCCTTTTCCCCACTGGTTTGGAACAGATGCGCTACCTGACGGCACCTCATTTCGCACAACTGCTGTTCGCTTTTTTACCCTTGGGCGCGACCACGGCACAAAGCACCGCATTCACCTACCAGGACATGTTGATGCTGGACCGGATCAGCGGGCTAAGTGTGGATGGGAACGGTAGCAAGGCACTCTTCAATGTGCGCGCAACGGATATGGAGAGGAACAAGGGAGTATCCACACTGTGGATCAAGGATCTCAGTAACCCTACCGCCCCGGAAGTGAAGCTCAAAGAGAGCGAAGAAGGTGCATCGGATGCACAATGGGCCCCTGATGGGAAAAGCTTTTATTTCCTGTCCGGTCGTGGAGAAGGTGGAACGACACAAGTATGGAAATCGAATTTGGACGGCGCTTCCGCCCAACAGATAACCAGGTTGCCCTTGGATGTCGGAGCCTATCGCATCACGCCTGATGGTAAAGGGTTGGTGCTTTCGCTAGCTGTTTTTCCGGATTGCAAAGGCGATGAGGTGGCCTGCACCTCAAGTCGTTTAGCTGAGAAGCGCCAAGGCAGTGGTACCGTGTACACCAAGGTGTTCGTACGGCACTGGGACACCTGGGCCGATGGTATGCGCAACCACTTGTTCTACTATCCTATGGACGGCACGGACGCGCCAATGCCATACGGTCCGCATGTGGCTTTGACGCCCGGATATGATGGTGATGTGCCTTCCAAACCCTTCGGCGGCAACGAGGACTTCTTCATTTCCCCCGATTCGAAGACGGTGTACTTCGCCGCGCGGGAAGCTGGAAGAACGGAACCATGGAGCACGAACTTCGATATCTACAGCGTGCCGATCGGCGGTGGTGCGCTCACCAATTACACGAAGGAGAACAAGGCCTGGGACGCCAGCCCACGGATATCGCCGGATGGGAAGACTCTCGCGTTCAAGGCGATGAAAAGACCGGGCTTCGAGGCGGATCGCTTCGAGCTGCAGCTACGGGATATCGCGACAGGCAAGGTGACACCACTTGCGGCGTCGTGGGATCGGAGCATTGATGATTTCGCTTGGAGCCGCGATGGCAAGAGCATCTACGCCATTGCCGCTGATGTCGGTCGTACTCGACTGTTCCAGATCGAAGTGAAGAGCAATACCGTCACGCCACTTTCCCAGGATGGCCACATGGACACCTTCTTGGAAACGCCCGAAGGGTTCGTGTTCCTGAAGAGCGGCCTCAACAGTCCTTCGCAGTTGTTCGCGTCGGCCCCGAAAGCAAAGATGGTCGACGAGGGTGCTACCACCTTGACCGCTGTCAACGCTTCACTGTCGAGCAAGAAGTTCGGCGCATTCGAGCAATTCAATTTCGCCGGGTGGAACAACGAGACCGTTCATGGTTATGTGATCAAGCCGGCGAACTATGAGGAGGGCAAGAAGTATCCCGTCGCGTTCCTGATCCATGGTGGTCCGCAAGGCAGCTTTGGCGATGGGTGGAGTTTCCGTTGGAACCCACAGACGTATGCCGGCGCGGGCTATGCTGTTGTGATGATCGACTTCCACGGCAGCACGGGTTACGGTCAAGCATTCTGCGATGCCATCAGCACCCATTGGGGCGACCGTCCGTTGGAGGATCTCCAGAAAGGCTGGGCACATGCGTTGAAGACCTATCCGTTCCTGGATGCGGACCGCGCCGCTGCATTGGGTGCTTCGTACGGCGGCTTCATGGTCAACTGGATCGCGAGCCAATGGAAGGCACCGTGGAAATGCCTCGTCTCCCACAACGGCGTATTCGAAGCACGCAGCATGGGTTACACCACGGAAGAGATGTGGTTCGAGGACTGGGAGCAGGGTGTTTCCGTTTACGATGACCCGCAGAAGTACGACACGTTCAACCCCGCATTACATGTGAACGAGTGGTCCGTGCCTATGCTGGTGATCCATTCCGACAAGGATTACCGCATCCCGATCGAACAAGGCATCGGACTTTTCACGGCACTGCAGGCGAAGGGTGTCGAGTCACAATTCCTACGGTTCCCGGACGAGAACCACTGGGTACTGAAGCCACAGAATTCAATGCAATGGCACAGGACGGTATTCGATTGGCTGGATCGCCATATAGGGGAAGGAGCGAAGAAGAACTAGCGAGCGCGTGTCATCTCAGAACTCCGCACTCTTCGGTGTCCGCGGGAACGGGATCACATCCCTGATATTCCCCATGCCCGTCACGAACAACACGAAGCGCTCAAGGCCAAGTCCGAAGCCGGCGTGCGGCACGGTGCCAAAGCGGCGCGTGTCCAGGTACCACCAGAGTTCTTCGGCGGGTACGTGCATCTCCTTCATCCGCGCCTCCAGCACATCGAGGCGCTCCTCGCGCTGACTTCCACCGATGATCTCGCCGATGCCGGGGAAGAGCACGTCCATGGCGGCCACGGTGGTGCCTTTGTCGCTGTAGCCGAAATCGCCTGGGCCGTTGGTGCGCATGTAGAACGCCTTGATCTTGCCGGGGTAGCCCGTGACGATCACCGGTTTCTTGAAGTGCTTTTCCACCAGGTAGCGCTCGTGCTCGCTCTGCAGGTCGATGCCCCATTCCACGGGGAATTGGAATTGCTTCTTTTGGTGGGGCTTGCTGTGTAGCAGGATCTCGATCGCGTCCGTGTAGGTGATCCGCTCGAAGGGATTGTCGAGCACGAACTTGAGTCGATCGATCAGGCCCATCTCACTGCGCTGCTCCTTCGGCTTCGTGGCTTCTTCTTCCTTCAAGCGCGCATCGAGGAAAACGAGGTCGTCCATGCTGTTACGCAGCACACGGGCGATGAGGTGCTTGCAGAGGCCTTCGGCGAGGTCCATGTCGCCCTTCAGGTCCATGAAGGCGGCCTCAGGCTCGATCATCCAGAACTCAGCGAGGTGGCGGGCGGTGTTGCTGTTCTCCGCGCGGAAGGTGGGGCCAAAGGTGTAGACCTTGCCCAGCGCCAATGCAGCCAATTCGGCCTGCAACTGGCCGCTCACGGTGAGGCGTGATTCCCTTCCGAAGAAATCCTCCTTGAAGTCAACGCTGCCATCCTCGTTCAGCGGCGGTGTCTTGGCATCCAGCACGCTCACGCGGAACATCTCGCCAGCTCCCTCCGCATCGCTCGCGGTGATGATCGGCGCATGGAAGTAGTTGTAGCCCTGCTTATCGAAGTACTCGTGTATGCCGAAGCTCACCTGGTGGCGGATGCGGAAGATGGCACTGTAGGTGTTCGTGCGGAAGCGCAGGTGCGCCTGCTCGCGCAGGAACTCCAGGCTGTGCTTCTTCGGCTGGATGGGGTACTTCTCCGCATCGCTGTCGCCGAGCACCTCCACGGAAGTCACCTGCATCTCCACGCGTTGGCCGCTGCCCTTGCTCTCCACGATCAGGCCAGTGCATTTCACCGCGGCGCTGGTGGTGAAGCGCGCGCGGGTTGCGGCATCCACCTTCTCCTGGTCGATCACGCACTGCAGGTTTCGGATCGTGCTGCCGTCGTTGAGGGCGATGAAACGGTCGTTGCGGAAGGTGCGCACCCAGCCGGCCACGGTGAGCGTGGTGCCGGTAAGGGATTCGTTGTCCAGGGCGGACTTGATGGGGGTGGGTTCCATGATCGGTGGGCAAAGGAACGAAGGCCCATGGAACCACGAGGAACTAATGCCCCGCACGGCGCAGCAACGGACCGCATGGACCTGTCGCTCCGCCGTGCGGGGATGTATGGTCGGCAACGGTGCTACGAGCCGAACGGGACTACTGCTTGATGAGTCTGGCCGTGTAGGTCGTGCCCGCAATTGTCCGAGCGGAACCAAGTCACGCCCCGGCTTCTTCTGAGCTTCGGCGAACGAAGTACATCTCCATCTCCCCCTTGCCCTTCGCCTGCACTTTGCCACGGGGTGCGAAGGTCAACCCCGTCCCATCCTTCAAGAGATCATGGGTCGCCTCGCTGATGTTCACTTGGCCCGCTTCTCCGCTGCTCTCCATGCGGCTCGCTGTATTCACCGTGTCGCCCCAGATGTCGTAACTGAATTTCTTCACGCCCACGATGCCTGCGACCACGGGGCCGGAATGGACACCGATGCGGACCTCGAAGTAAGGCTGGCCCGTCGCGATCTTCCGTGCCTTACCCTCGGCGATGAAGTCGCGCATTTCCAGTGCGGCATTGATCACATCCAGCGCATGGGTGGTGTTCGCCACGGGCAATCCACCGGCAGCCATGTAAGCATCGCCGATGGTCTTGATCTTCTCCAGATGGTGCTTTTCACAGATGCGATCGAAAGCGCTGAAACACTCATGGAGGTCGCGGACCAGATCCTTCGGAGTGAGGACCTCGCTCATGGCGGTAAAACCCTTGAAGTCGGTGAAGAGCACGGTGACCTGGTCTATCAAGCGGGCATCGGCTTCACCCTTGGCCTTGAGTTCCTCCGCCACTTCTTCGGGAAGGATATTCAACAAGAGCTCTTCGCTGCGTGCCTTTTCCTTGCTGATGCGGTTCCGCTGAGAAAGGAATACTCCGGCGAATAGTGCAACAAGCATGAAGCCACCCATGAAGGCGTTCCGGATCACCTTCTGCCGACGGAGGTCCTGCTTGGCCACGGCATCCCGTTTCTCCTGTTCGGCAAGTGTCTTGGCCTCCTTCTTGTCGAAGTCGTATTGCATTTGCTGCCGGAGGATCTCCTGTTTGTTGTCCTCGCTGCGTATGCTGTCGCGTATCAGGATGTACTCCTTGTACATATCGAGGGCCAGTGCATGCTTGCCCATGCGTTGATAGGCCCTGGACAAGGCGAAATGGATCTCCCGGGCCTCGGTCAGAAGCCCATGTTCCTTTGCGATGGGCAGGGCCTTCAGCGAGTATTGGATGATCTCCGGGTCCCGGCCGCCTTCGTCGGCGTAGATGCTCGCGATGTTGGCGAACGCGCCGCACTCGCCCTGGTGATCGCCAACCTCCTGGTAATAGCCGATGCTCTCGTTCAGCTTATCGATCGCCACCTTGCGCTGCGCTGCCGCTTGGGCTGTCCTTTCTTCTCTGTCGTCGACCAAGGCCATGTCGGCATGGACCAGCGCGATGTTGTTGAGTGTTGATGCGATGCTACGAACGTCGTTCCGTGCCTTGCGGATCTTGAGCACGCGTTCATAGTATTCCAGGGCTTTCTCGGGCTCGCCCTTATCCGCGTAGACGTTGCCCATGTTGTTCAGGCATATCGCGATCCCCGGCTCATGGCCCGCTTCCTCATTCGCTTTCAGCCCACGTTCGAAATAGTCCAGCGCTTTGGCGTGCTCACCTTGATGGTAGTAGATGCTTCCGATGCCGCTGAGTGCCGCGCCGATCCCCGTTCTCTTGCCCAACTGCTCGTAGATACGCAGGCAGTCGGTGTAGTTCGTAATGGCCTTGGCATGGTCACCCCGTGTGAACAGGATGTACCCTCGCAGGTTATAGGCCTCGGCTTCTGCCTGCCGGTATCCCTTGGCCTTGGCCAGTGCCAGCCGCGCTTCATTGATGCGAAGCGCGCTATCCGGATCCTGATGCAGGAAGTCGCTGAAGAGGAACCGGTTCAGCGCGTCCAGTCGAATGGTATCGTGCCTGGTGGTGTCCTGCCAGACCTGGAACAACGAATCCAAGTTCGCTTGGATGGCTGCGCAATAGTGCCCCATGAAAAGGACGCTGAACAATGCCAGGCGCCGCGTGAAGATCGATGGAGAGCGCACGGCCCGGACACTGTCGCGATGCGGTCGGATCATCAGGTCGTCCTTTGGAATGATCTATTGCTTGCCGATCACCACCGCTGTGATATTGCAGTTGTTGGCGGAACCCGTGGAGGTGCTCACGCGCCACTGTGCTTGAAAGGTGATGTTGCCATCGGCTGTGGCGCGCATGATGCCGGTGCTGTAACCGCCGCTCCATACCGGGCCCTGCACCTGGATCAGGTTGGGCGTTTGGACCCACACGCCAGTCCCGGCTGAATTCGTGACGGTCATGAAGGTGGTACCAATGGTGTTCTGCAGGTTGCACGCACAATCCACTTTGATGATGTCGTTGTTCTGGACCGCGACCGTGGCGCTCAGGCCAGTGGCGTTCACCAGGGTTGTGGAGGTGGTGGTGATGGCCGCGGTGATCCCACCAGTACCATAAATGGCGGTGCTCCGTGCCTTGCCGTTCACGTCGAGGCGCGCCGTGGGGGCGTTCGAGCCGATGCCGATGTTCCCCGCGTTGGTCAACCAGATCTCGGCATTGTTCACCGGTGAGGTATTGTTCACGTCGAACGTCAGGCCGAGGGCGGTGGTGGTGGACGTGGTGCCGTTCGCGGTCCTTAGCGCTGTGACGCCCAATGAGACATTGTCAGCGAGAGCGTTGGTCCTGAACCCCAAGCTTGCCAACTTCAAGGTATTGCCGGCGATAGTGCCAAGCCCGCCGGTATTGGTCTTGAGGGTGGTCGATGCTGCCGTGCCGGTCAATTCATACTCGCCGAGCGGGGTAGCGATCGACAGCCTCGCGGTAGGTGCGGAGGTGCTGATCCCCACATTCCCGGCGGAGTTGACGAGAAGCCGGTTGTTGGCCCCCACATCGCGGATGCGCATGATGTCCTCGTTCAGGGCGCCGTCCGCCACAAGTGCCGGGTTGCCGGCAAGGCCATGGATGAAGGTGCTGTTATCGATGAACACCCGGCCTACCACCTGCAACTTGGAGTTGGGCGCAGCGCTCATGCCAAGACCGACATCACCACTGCGCCAGGAGGCAGCGGTTTCCAAGTTGGATCCACCCCAGGTGGGGTCCACTTCGCTGGCTATGCCGATGGGAACCCATGCTGTGCCGTCGAAGTACCAGAAAGCGTTCAACGTGCTGTCGTACACCAGCAGGCCGGTCGCAGGAGAGGGGATGGCGTTCCGCTCAGCAGTGGTCACCCGGGGTATGAGCAGGCCCCGCTTATCAGCAGCCGGAAGGGCAGCAGCATCCACATCGAGCAAGGCGCTGGCATGCGGCGCGGATCCGTCCGCGCTGATCCCCACGTTCTGACCCAGCACCGCACTGTGCGCTGCAATCGCCGCCGATACCCAAAAGCATCGCCACATGATGGGGTGAAAGTAGCGTAGAACCCTTCTACGAGCGAGGAAATCAAGGCTTTGAACGGGGTAACTTTCGTTAGATGCCAAGATCGAAGACGTTTGCGCTAGAGCCAGATTCCTTGGGACGGGCAATCGTCGCTTTTCGGTAGCGGATTGAACGCAGTGCATAGGATCAGTGCATAGGGCATGAGGCCGCCCTAGGGACGGAACCCAGCTGGACCAAGGGCCCTGATGATCGAGTTGTTCTCGCAGCTCTCATCGTGTCAGACAAGAGCGAGCGGCGCAGCGAACAGCGGCTTGGAGCCCGGACAGCGGCTCGGCTGTAGGGCGTCGCAGACCAGATCGAACTCATGCTGCAAATGGCATCAATACCCTGTCCAGGCTAGCGCCGTTCAAGCTCTGCGATCCGCTTGCCCAGCTCTTCGATGATCGCTTGTTGCTCCTGTACGGCTTTCACCAAGGGCACGACGAATTCGGCGTAGCGCAGGCCGATGAGGTCATCGCCGCCGCCGGTCTTGTCCACCCCGCTGAAATCGAAGCCCGTGGCTTGGGCTGCGGCCTCCACCTCCTGCGCGATGAAGCCCGTGTAGCGCAGTGCGGCTTTCTCGGAACGGGCTTGGAGCTCCTCAGCCGATGCAAGCCTCGGCACTCGGTTGCCATGCTTGTCCACCTGCGTATCCTCGTTCAGATGCGCGGCGATGCGATCGATGTTGAGGTGGTATGTCACCGGACGCAATCGCGAGATGAACTCAAGACCGGGCACATCCGTGCGAACATCGTCCTTCACGCGTGCATCGCTGATGTTCGTCCAGCCGGCGTAGCCGCCGATGCTCGTTACGGCGCTGTTGCCCAAGCGCACCATGTTGCCTCCAGTACAAGTTGCCTGATAGCCTAGAGAGGTGGTGTTGCTCGAGCTGTTCGAGGATGGCCCGGTGCCGTAGCCTAGCGCAGTGTTGAAGGAGGCGGTGGTGTTGGCGAGTGCCAAAGCGCCTACGGCCGTTGAGCGATCGCCAGCTGTTGAAGCGCTGATCGCCCCATCGCCAACGGCGGTGTTGTTGTCTCCAATCGTGTTATTGCGTAAGGCCAGGTTCCCCATTGCTGTGTTGAAGGAGCCTTTGGTATTCGCGAAGAGTGATTTCGAGCCTACCGCAGTATTGCTAAAGGCCTCCACGATACCCTCGATCGGATCGAATACGGCACCAACGCCATTGTTGAACAACGCGCTGTCGCCAATGGCAACGAGGTTTCCCCGTTCGGTGTTGCGGCGCAAGGCGTTGATACCGATGGCGACATTGGAGAAGCCGATGGTATTGTCGTTCATGGCGCGATAGCCCAAAGCGGTGTTATTGTTCCCGGTGGTGTTCGCCCCAAGCGTTCCCTGGCCGATCGCACAGTTGAAACCGCCTGTTGTGGTATTCAGCATACACTGATCGCCGAAAGCGGAATTGCTCAATCCTGTTGTCAACTGGTTCAGGGTACGCCGACCGAAAGCAGCATTGGCGATCCCTGCGCCAGTCGCTGCCGTGAGCGCACGGAACCCGAATGCGGTATTGGCATCAATGGTGGTGTTCGTTGGGCCGAAGGCCTGATACCCGAAGCTTGTGCTTCCCGCTCCACTGATCCAGCCTGAATAGATGTTGTTCACCTTGAATTGGAGCGGTTGGTCATCCGTGGTACCCAGGAAGTTGGTGCCTGGCACAGTGCCGGCATTCCCGGTCAATGCCCAGCCTCCTGCACCCGCTGGTCCTTCGGGTCCTACCAAGGAAATTGCGGTCTGTTCGTTCCAGAGATCATTGGCCTTCGGTCCGAAGAGGAAGTAGGTGGTCGTGTTGATATAGAAGTCGCCATTCTCACCCAGGGAGTTAGCTGGATCAGTTGTGCCGTTCAGCACGGTCCGGCCGTCAACACCATTGGTGCCGTTCGTTCCCGGAGGACCTTGCGACCCAGGAGCGCCCGGGGCGCCATTGGTGCCGGGCGTTCCTTGTGGTCCGGTCGCGCCGGGCGTTCCTTGTGCTCCCATGGCACCCTGCGGCCCAACAAGCGGAACACCGGTACCCCAAGCGCCACCGGTCTTGGGCCCGAAGAGCGTATTGGCCGCTGTATTGATGTAGAAGTCTCCATTGGCACCGGTCCCGGCCGTTGGGTTCGTTGCACCATTGAGCACTGTTCGTCCATCTGCCCCATCAGCACCAGGAGTACCAGGCGTTCCTTGTGGCCCAGGTGATCCTTGCGGCCCCGCTGCTCCCGTTGCTCCTGCTGCCCCCGTAGCTCCTGCTGGTCCTTGCGGTCCTTGTGGTCCTTGCGGTCCTTCGGGTCCTTGGATATTGCCGGAGTTGGTCCAGTCGTTGGTGGTGGTGGACCAAACGTACAGGCTCCCGTCGATGAGATAGGCATCACCGGGGTTTCCAGTTGGGGGTAGTTCGCTCTCGTCGTCCAATGTTCCCAAAATGGTGACCCCGGTGCCGTCAGCCCCGGCAGGTCCTACGTTCCCTTGTGGTCCTTGTGGTCCGGCCGGACCCTGTGGTCCGGTAGCCCCCGGAGGCCCTTGTGCCCCAGTTGCACCGGCAGTTCCTGGGATGCCTTGAAGACCTTGGGGTCCAGCAGGTCCATCTTCCCCTTGCGGCCCTTGTGGCCCCGGGGTATTGCTCGTTTCCGCAAAGAGGGCATAGGGCACGCTGAGCAATTGCGAAGTACCCAACGGCGTTCCGTTCACGCTTGTGCGTACGAAGTAGGGTCCGTCGCTCCAGTCGATCGCGGCCATGGAGCCACTGACGATGGTCCCGCTACCGATGGCCACGTTGGCCAATCCAAAACCATTGGTGGTCACACTGTGGTTCTCGTTGTAGACCACCGCACCGGAAGTACTGCCTTGAAGGATGGCGATACCCAACGTGTTGCTGCTGTTCGGCAGGATGGCGCCACCAGCATCACGCAGGATAGCCTGGTAGTTGATGCGTTGAGGTGTTTGGGCGTGAAGTCCTGCTGCGAACAGGATCGCAAAGAGGAGGAGGATGCGCTGTTTCATGGTCTAGTGGGTAACGCTGATCTTGAATGAACGGAGGAAGGAATCATCGGGGCCGAACACGCGCAGGAAGTAACCCCCGCTGGCATAGGGCTCCATATCCAGTTCAGTGATCGTGCCCTCTACCCGGCCGTCGAGGACCCGCTTGCCCACCGCATCGAACAACTCGTACCGATGATCGGCCGGGTCTTCCGAAAGTGCGATGTTCAACACATGGCGTACCGGGTTGGGGTAGACACTGATGGTGTTCTCGCCGATGCCAGGGTCGTCCACGGCGGTGTTGATGTCGACCCATGGTTGGTTGAAGCCTTGGGTGAGTTGGCTCGCTCCATTGCCCTCCGTGGTGATCACGGGTTCACCGATGGTGTAGGTAATGCGCGTAGGACCGGTATCGTTTGTTCCACCGCCGGCGGACAGGACACTTTGTCCGGCGCAATACCCTGTTCCCAGGACGAAGGCCAACAAGGCCAGTGGACCACGGAAGGATGGTTTGTTCATGGGTACCGGCGTTTGGGGTTCGCTTGTATTGTGGGTCCGTGGGGGCTTCATGCAAACACGAAGTACTTGGTATGCGGCTGGCATATCAATAACACTTAGGTGGTAGGGCGAAGAAGAGCGTCATCTCACCTCGATGGGGTTCGCGCAGGGTACCATGGCCGAAACGCCACCATCGGAATAGACCGCTTGAAGCTGATAGTCGTAGCGACCGACCCCTGTCAATCGCATATCCTCGAAACCAGTACGCGATCCCTCTACTGAAGCGAGCGAAACCAAGTTGCCTCCATCCTTGCTCCGATAGATGATGTAGTGCTTCACCTGTGCCGACGGCGCTGACCAGTTCAACTGCACCATCTTGCTCAGCGGGTCGTGAAAACCTCGCAGGCCGGAAGGCCCTGCTTTGCGCAGGTGCTTGTGTACGCGGACATCCGCCGTACCCGGGGCACTGGTGCTATTGCCGGCACTGTCCACCGCGATGATCGAGTAGCTGAAGTAGGCTGGACCGTTCACGGTCCCATCGGTGATCTCCCGTCGTACATCACTTGCGGGCCAGATGAAGAGCTCGGTCCAAATGGTATCGCCCTGCAGTTTCCGCAATAGCCGGTGGTGCGCGAGGTCCTCGCTGGAGCTTGGGACGAAGCGCAGGGTAACCGTGGTGTCCGAGACCTGTTGTCCAGCGAAAACGGGTGCCGTCGGCGGAACGATGTCGGGTTTAAGAAGAGTGAGGATCGGCCCGAGATCGCTATGGTTGAAATTGCGATCGACTGCCGCGATGCGGTAATGGATGCGTTTCGTCAGGGTATTCAACGGGATCGTATCGGTGAACGTGGTATCGCCTACCGGAACACCGGTCCGATTGGTGAATTCGTGGTCCGTTGCGTTGGCGAAGAACACGCGGTAGCCGAGCAGGTCCTGCTCCGGCCCCACTTTCCAATGCAGGCGCACCACGCCGAGTGTATCAATGGAACCGGTCAATGCGGTCGGGGTGGAGGGCGCGATCGAATCAATGAGCGAACCGTAACCGGTCAACGAGAACGATGCGTTGTTGGCGGTGTCCAAGGCCACGACGCGGAAATGGTTCTCGCCGATCAGGAATGTCGAGGTGTCCGTGAATGATCGCGCTGTTGTTGGCAACAGACCTTCGTGCAGAGGGAGAAAGCCCACTTGTGGTTCCGGGGATTTCTCCACGCGGAATCCTTTGAGATCCGCAGCGGCTGATGGTTGGTCCCAATACACCACGAGTTTGCCGCGCACGTCCTTCACCTCCTTCAGCACGGGTGCGGATGGTGCGGTGCGATCACGCCCCATTGCGGCAATGGTGCTGGAGGGTGGGCTTTCTTCGCCGAACGGTGTTACGCCAACGACCCGGTATTGGTAGGGCACGTAGTTGGCGGTCAATGTGGTGTCGGTATAGTGCACCACTTCCAATGGGCCTGGAGCAACACCCATGGATTCGATGAATGGGCGTGCGTGGACCCTGCTCCATGGTTTTCCGGCGCCGGAGCGTTCGATCCAGTAGGCGCTGAACTGTTCGCCGGTCCTGCCAGCATCCCATTGCAAACGGACAGCGCCGTCCAATTCCTCGGCCACGGGTTGCGGCACAGCGGCAATTGCATCAGGACCGTTCTTGCGGTTCACGCCGATCAATGCGGTATCTCGTTGAAGCGGATCCAGAGCAATGACCCGATAGAGGTAGAGCGCATCCACGCTCAGGTCACGATCCACCCAGCGCAGCCCCATTGCATTCGCTGATCCGGCATCTATATCGGCGAAGAGCATGCAGAAGGTCCAACGCAGTTGCTGGTCATTGGCCCGGTCCATGGCATTGCGCAGATCGGGTTGGCCGGGTGGCGCGGCGAAGGTTTTACCGTAAAGGGCTTGCACCACGGCCGGCGCATAGGCATGGTCCTTTGGAAAATTGGCGCGGAAGCGTTCCATGGACCATACCTTGATCGTATCGGGCGAGATGCGATCAGCAGTGGGCTTGCCCGTCATTCCCTGTTGAATGGTAAGCCGTTCCACCTTGACGCCGTAGCGTCGGATACCTTCCCACGTGCGGATATTTGTGGGCGACCAGCGGATCACCACCGAGTCATTCGTGTTCCGCGCAATGGCCATCAGCCCCTGTGCCGCCGTTGGAAATGCGCAGCCAAGTACCAGGAGCAGGGCCAGGAGATGCCTTGGTTCGTGCATGTTCATCGGGTTGGGCTTGTGGTACTGGTACTCTTGGTGGGTGGTGTCGCCTCAGTTCCGAATGTGATGCGGCGTGGGGCGCTTGGACCTGTGGTATGAACATACTGCACACGTGAGCCCACTGGGTTGGGCGCAGGTCCCTCTCCTTCGCCTGTGGTTCGGAGAATGATGTTCTCCACACAGGTGAACGGCGGACGGAACTCGAGATCGGCTGCATACGTGCCTTTGTACATCACCTTATAGGTCGACTCCAGGTAATCGCGCATATACTCATCGACCGGTTCGCCGATGAAATGCTCCTGGCCATAGGGTGAGCCATACCGCGAAGAGATATCGCCGGTAATGGTGGCCATCCGGAGATAGTCCTGTCGCACGTAGATCGCCGTGCTCGTTTTCAGGCGAACATCCGATACGGGACCGCTTGATTCGCCAACGGCCACCGCAAGAGGTAATCCATCTGCGACGATCGCGTTGTTGCCGTACAGCGAGTTCGATCGTCTATCAGAAGCCGTGAGCAGGGCTGCGGTCGGGGTGTTCACATCGAACCAGATGGTGTTTGTTGGCGGGATCCCGATGGTATCGGGTCCTTGCATTACTCCGGCCTCCGTGTAGATGAGTCCTCGGTTGAGTTTCAGCAAGGTGGGTGTGTACGGGTGATTTCTTGCTGCCGAGTAGAAGTCGTAGATAATGGGTTGTGCCCAGGAGGTGGTCCATGCATCGGTTCGCGCCTCGGAGATATCGACGAGCGGAGGGATCTTCAGGCCGGCGCCGGGACCGTATGCAAAACCGCGCACATCAACGCGATCGAATCGCTCACCCGTATAGTAGGAGTAGAGGTGCTCGTTCACCGCCGTGATCGGCGTGACCGGGTCGCGCACCGTGACCACGTGTTGCATGGCGGCCACCTTCGATGCCAGGGTGTTGTGTTGCGAGGTACCGAAATAGAAGTTGTACAACATCTTCTCGTTGGAGCGCAAGGAGTACCCTGCCAAGGTTCGTTGCCGTAGCTGGATCCTGCCGTCCATGAGGCTCCGGTTGGTATAGCTGCCGGTTGAGAACATCATGGCGGAGTGGTCGAGAGCGACCCCGGCAAGGACGGCTTGTGGCCCGGTGTGTGTGTTTACGGTGGAGTCCTTGGCGATCAATTGCACGCGGTACACCTTGCTATTGGACAGCACAGGGATCTCGAAGAAGATGTGCATGGGTGCGCCGCCCGAAAGTTGAACGGGGCTTTCCAGGGTTGCGCCCCCAGAAACCGGGGTGAACACCACGCGGAACGTGCGCACCTTGTTCTCCGCCGGTGTGGTATCGAACAGGTCCATTTGTGTCATGTCCGACTTCACTTCAATGAAACCATTGCGACACTCGTCCTGCAGGAGGCGACGCTGATCGTGGAAGGGGTAGGAGTAGTTCACCCACGATGGATCGATCCGATCTGGTTCGGGGCCCGTGGTGAAGGAGTGCGTCTTTTCCCAGAACACGGGGCTACCATCCTTGCGCGCCTGGGCCCATTCCATGGTGGAGGTGTTCATTTCCTCCGCCTTCACACGGATGGTGACCGTATGCGCCATGTTCGCTTCCAGGAACGCGTTGGGGATCAAGGTGACCTGATCCTTGCTCGTTGATAAATGTTGGGTACCAGTAAGTGCGGTGCTGCCTTGTTTGACCTCGAACTTCTCGATCGTCAATCGGTACACGTGACGCACCCGGCCGCCGTCATCCTTGATCTCGTACATCTCGAAGACCTCGTTCATCGACACGTCGAAGGTGGCCTCGGGATTCACACCGCAACTGACCGCCAGTGCCCCGTGCGATGGTTTGAGGTCCCGGATCGGTTCCAGTCCGCCCAGCGTGCCTTCGCTGGGGTCGCACTGTTCTCCCAACTCGAACGGGAAGCTGGCGTTCCCACTGATCGCGCCACCGAGAATGCTATAGTGACCGCTCACACTGCCCATTGCATAATAGGGCTCCGGCAAACCTCCTTGGACCAGCAGGGCAGCACCAACTTCGAAGATCTCGAATTCACCTTCCGTGAACCATAGATCCACGTATAAGCTCACCGCTCCGGTAAAGTAGCCGTAGAGCTGCCCCTCGGCATACCATCCGTTCACGCCGATCTGTTCGCCGCTGCCGGAACACTCGGTATCCCCATAGTCCAGTAGAGAAAGGTCGAAGCCCATACCAGCCGCGAAACGGAAGCGGAGCAACCCGAATTTCAAGGTGTCGCCCGCCGACATTCGGCCACCCATGGCGAACCCGTTCAGGCCATTGGAGAAGTCCTGCCGTTGTGAGGTAAGGTTCTGTGCTGTGATGCCATACTTGGCCGTTACCTCGGACGGTGGAGGCATAGCTGCCGGAAGGTCTTCACCGATCATCAAGTAGGACTCCATATCGAACAACCCCACGAAGTCAAGGCCGATGGGGGTGTCCGGCGTACCAACATGCAAGTGCCAGGTGTCCGAGCTGATGTAGAGCGCCACACGGCCGGCGTGGTCACCGGCACCCAGGCCGGTCACCATACCGCTGCCAATGGATACGTACACATCGAATTGCGCGGAGAACACATCATTGGGGAAGTCGAAGTAGATATCCGCCTCGCCGTGGACAGGGGTGTAGGTGCGTTCGTTGCGGGTGCCGAGGAAGTACGCATGTCCGTTCAGGAACATTCTGCTTACCCCACCGGTGGTCCCGATATCGGCGCCAATGGTAACATCGGCGTTGTAGGCTGTTCCGCCACCCGGATTGCCGAATACCATGGTGGCCTGGAATCCATAGTTGATCGCTGCATCCGGCACGAACGTGATCCCGGAAAGCGATAGCCCCACGGGTTGGTTCTCCTCATCCTGCTCGCTGATGATCTGGTTGGTGATGTCCTTGGCACTGGGTGGATCGGATGTTCGCCTCATGTGCCTCCAGGCGCCGCCGCCAAAACCATACACGGTGAAACCGGGCGCCACGTCGATGCCATTCTCCATGGCGGCCATGGCATCGGCGTACCAATAGCGTAGGGTGCCCTTGCTGCCGAATTGCATCGCTGCCTGCACCTTCAGTTTGCCTTTCAGGAATTCAGCGCGTAACAGACCTTTTATGCCATCACCATAGATGTCGTCGCCGTAGTAGAAGCGCAACCCACCGCTCACCTTCACCACTCCCACATCACCGTATACCCCGATGGAGTCGAGCTCCACTTCGTTGTGTCCCCACTTGTGCATGGCTTCGGTGTTCAGTTCGCCGAGCACGGCGATGCGCGTGGTGGCGGTGAACACGTTCTCATCTCCGGTCAGGTTCAAGCTGATATCGAAACAAAGGCCCACCATCTTTTTCCCATCGAGGTTGCGCCGTTCCATATCCACCTTGGTAATGGTGATCGGGAAGCCGCCGGCCTTGTGTTCCCCTTCTTCGCCGTTCGCGGGATCGGTCGGTGCGGAAGTGCCGCCGATCCACTTCTGCGGGCTGGCGAGCGAGAACACGCCCGACTGGCCAGCATTGGTGTAGGGATCACGCGTCTCGAACGTGAGGTGGTTGAAACGGATGTCACGGAAACTCATCCGGCCGATCTTGGGGATGTTGTCCTTGTTGATCGTGATCAGGCCATTGAGCTCGGCTTTCGCATAGGTGCCTTCCTGTTCGTCCCCCACGACGGCCTGGATGTAGCTGGTTTCCTCCAACTTCATCTCGGCGAAGAACATGGGAACGTTCAGGTCGTTCTCCGGCCGGACAAGGAACTCTGCACGCCAGTCGTTATCGACGATGTTCTGCTGAAGCATCGCGGAGTACGTCAGCAAGGTGTCCGAAATGGGCAGGTGGATGCGGCCCTTGAACCCGGCTTGGCTGAAGGAGTTGGCGATGATATCCAACTGCAATGTGTCCATGGAGAAACCCCAGCCATCGAGGTTCCCTTCATCCGGCCCAAGCAGGTTGGCCACTTTCAATTCACTGGAAAGGCCATTGCCATCCACGATCAGGTGGTCCACAACGGCCGTGACACGACCGGGTTGGTCGAACGCCTCGATCTCTTCCGGCAACCGCATCATGGCGCGTTCGATGTACAATCCATGCCAGCTTGTGGGGATCGGTTGTCCCGCTTGTGCAAGTCCCGTGATCTGGCCGTAGTCCTTGGGGAACCTGATCTGGCTCGGGTTGGTGTAGCTCGCGTGATCGACCCACGCCTCCTGCACATCGAAGCCCCAACCGGAACCACCCTTCACATGGAACGGCTTGTTGAAGTCGGCACGTAGGAGGTAGCCCTGGCGTCCGGCTCTTCCCTTGAATGCCGCTGCGATCTTCGTGGGACCATCGGTTCCGTCGGGCAGGTCCTCGACCAACGTCTCACGGCTGAAACGGTATTCGCCATCGATGGTGATCGCCCTGAAGCCGTGACAATCCCACGCCACGAAGGTGCCCGAGTCGCGTACGGCTTGGAAGTCGTGTGTCTCGAACTTGGTTCCTTTGAAGAGCAGGCTGTCCTGGTCTTCGGTGATCTTCACTTTCACATCGTTCACGAGGTATAGTGTGGCCTGCGCCGTGACACAACCCGGGCCGCTCGGGGTGAAGGGCATATCCATATTACCCAGGCCGAGGTTGAGGCCTTCTTCAGGGATGCGGTAGTTCATTACCGCGTTCATCGTGGCCAGCGTGTCCACAAAGCGCATGGCCAGCACCGACACGGACATCGGTATCTCCGGGTTTGGCGAATCGATGGCGATGGGCAGTCCCATGGGGTTGCTCATGGTCATCTGGCTCACCAGCCGCCCTTGTGCGTTCACATAGTTCTCGATCGCTTCGGCATCCTGCGCATTGAAACCTGCGGCCATGGCACCACCCTGTATCCAAGCCGGTGGGATCACGTCCGCGTTGTCGTGGACCCCCTTCACTTCGCCTTCGAACAGTCGTTTGCGCTGGTTGATCTTGATCCGCTCGAAGCGCACGCGCAAGGGTGCGTGCATGAAGGGGACCTCGATCGTGCCTTGGCCTGTGGCCTCCACGCCGGTCCACGCGATCTGCGTCAGGCGCATCTCGAAGAGCCCTACGTCGATGGTATCGCCTATCTGGGCCGTTTTCACAGGCATGCGTTCGGCTGCAGGGATCGGTGACATGGCGCATCCCGCCAGGCAGTTGAGGTCGGTCTCTCGCACGATCTCTTCCTCTTGCTCCACTTCGGCAGCACCTTCACCGATGGTGAATTTCCATACGGGGCCGGTGAGATACGGTTTGCTCAATGGATCCTCAGCATCGGAGAGCCAGCTTACGCGCCAGAAGTAGGTTCCTTCCGAGGTGGGTGTGAACGTGTAGGCGACTTCCTTGTAGAGCGAATCGATCAGGCATTGCTCGGTACATGTTGCGTTGAGGCCGGGCATTTCCACGCCCACGCCGATGCGGCCGGTCTTCACTTCAACGGTGGTGGTGAAGGTCTCGTCCTTGGAGATCTCCAGTCGCCAGCGTTCGTTCACAGCCCCACTGATCTGTGTGGGGGTACCACCGTTCGGTATGTACCAGATCGGGAATGGAGGGGTGAGGCGCGAAGGGGGCTCGGAGGTCTTGAACCTGATCGCTACGCCCGCGAACCCGCTTAAGGAAGCATCGCCACCGTTCTTTGGTAACCGTTCGTTGTATCCCGGAGCACGGGGTCGGGGGGTGGCCATGCCGCTACGGAACGCGTTGAAGACCTGCTCGGAGTTGGTATATGGCCCGTCATAGGTGAGCGCTGTCCGCAACGTCGCGACCGAACTGTATGTGTGTCCGTGCATGAAACGCTTTCCAGGCGGTTCGGCCGGACTCTTGTAGATGTTCACATGCTGCGATTCTTCCAGCGTGATATTGATGTTATCGTTGTTAAGGCCATCGCGCACCAGAAATTGCTGGGAGCGTTGTGGACCGCTGTTCCAGTGCAGGTCCCGCGCTTGATCATCGAATGTTGCGCCATCCTCGGTAATGGTCAGGGCACTATTGAAGTGTTGGATCTCCTGATAGGGATCGAAACGCTGTATGATCGGCATGAAGTCCCAAGGCAACGTGTCACCGTTCGCCGGGTAAGCGATCTTGAAGAGCGAGGGACTCTCCGCGATCAGGGGTACGTTTGCAGAGTAGGTGAAGATGCAGGGTTCGGAAAAGCCGTCGTTCTGGTATACCGTCCCACCGACCACATCCTCCACCTGAACGCGCCAGCCGTACCGCTGTCCCTGTTCAAGCGGAGGTTTGGTCTGGTCGTACAGCAGCATCGGCGTGGTCAGTTCCGCTTCGTGCCAGGGGAAGGTCGAGGCTTCCAGTGCGGAGACCACGTCGATCGCCCCCAGGTCGTCGTCGCCCAGATGCACCAGTTTGAAATGGTAGACCAGTGATGCGCCGGGTGGTGGACCGAGAGGCAGGTTCCACATGAAGACCACCGTCTGTGGGGTCATGGCCGGCACATCCGAATCACAAAGAGGGGAAGTGGGGATCGGCGGTGGTGGGAACGTGACGTTGAATATGTTGGAACACCCTGCCGATGGGTTCTCCATGGACAGCGGTTGGTCCGTGTTGTAGTCGAAGGCCTGCAGGCAGATCTGGTATTCACCCTCCGGCAAAAGACCTGTCCGGATGTCCGTTTCATTCGTTCCGATGAATTCGATCTCCGAACCCCCGCTGGCGAGAAAGGGCTGCAGATCGGAGCCGGTTAGTTGGTTCACGCCGGGAACGACCGTCAGCGGTGGCGCGTTCCATCGGGTCTGCGGTGGAATGCCGACCGAGACGGACCCATCGACCGTACGGATGTAACCCGTGAGATAGACCTGGTACGTTGGGGCTCCGGGTGCCAGGTTGTTGATCCGGATGAAGACCTGGTTCCCGCTTTGGAAGTAGTCGGCATAGTTCGCGCTGTACGGTGGGGTCACCTGCACATCGATCGTGAGTTGGTTCTGCCCCAACGTCACGAGGGGGGCAAGCAGGAGAGCAAGCGCATACGTGAAACAGGTGATCGGCCGGTCGCTCATGTTTTCTCGGCTTTCGGTTGGAATACGAACACATAGCCCCCTAGGAGCCGCACCTCGGTGAATTGCGTGTTGGCCACGAACGAAGTACTGTTCTGCAATACGTTCACACTGATCTGGAACCGGTGCATGGCGGAATACCGGTACTGGATGGTCCCTGTACCGTTGATGGTGGTACCCGACGGCTCGCGGTTCTGCAGTGCCTTGTTCCAGGTGGCGGAAAGCGAGGCGATCATCTTGTCACCGGCGAACTGCTGCGAGACCCCTGCGGTGGGACCGATCAGGATGTTCTCCCCGAAGCTGGTGGTATTGCGACTGAAGTTGAGGCCACCGCTTACGGACAGGTTCCCCCTCAGGCGTGTGTGGCTGACGAAGAGGTTGCCATAGAGCACGTCGTTCTCCGACGCATCGAAGGTGCCGTAGGGGTTGAGGTCTTGCAGTTGCTGTAGACCCACTGCCAATGATACCGCGAGGGTCCGGATCTTGTTCGTGCGCGAGAAATGCTGGCTTACTGAATAGGCTCTGTTGACCTGCGCCACGCGGAACGTATCGACCACAGCGCGCAAGCCGGCTTCTTGTGCGATACCGTAGTTGGAGAAGTTCAGGTCGATCCCGTAGGTCGCCGATGGATTGTAGGAGATGTTCGCCGATCCAATGCTGCGAATGGAGGTATAGCTTTTTCGCTTGTAGAGATTGTCCTGCTGCCGACCGATGCTTCCTCCGATACGCAGCTTGTTCTTCAGGAGGCGGAAGCTGGGGTCCAGTGTGATGGCGCGTAGGTCGCTTTGCTGGTAGAAGGCCCCGAGCGAGCGATAGTCCGGGTCCACCTGCTTGTATTGTCCGCGGATACCGAAGGTGCGACCGTTGTAACCAATAGCCGTGTTGCCGGCGAAAAGTGCCTTGGCGCCAGCGCGCGGGTTGAAGATCCCGGTGACGAAATCCGGGAGTTCCACGTCCGTCCGTGCCGGGTATCGGATATCCTCGTTCAATACCGTGGTGCCCAGGTCGAGCGTCCAGGTGATCTGTTTCGTCACAGTGATCCGGGAACTGATCCCCAGTGCCACATTCTCCTTCGGCGCGACATTGGAAGTGGTCCCGATATCCGGTATCGAGGTCGTATCATCCGCTGCGCGGAAGAACATGAGGTCCACGTAATTGCGTGGGTTGCCGACTCCGACCTTCACCCCGAAGCCTGTTCGGCGATAGGCGGTGGCCGGAGTGATGGAAGCCAACGTATCCTGTGCCACCGGCTTCTTGAAGCGTCCGTAGAATGCGGCGAACCGGAAGCCCTTCGGCTCCAGTTCCACACCAGCGCCGAAGAATTGCAGGCCGGAAAGTGTGTATGGGTTGAACCGCATGCTCCGGTACCCCACATGGAGCCGCACCCACTTGTAGTAGGGGCTCAATCCGTAGCGGTTGAAGGGTTGGGTATAGGAACGTTGCTGTGAACTGAGCGTGAAACTGAAAGGGGCTTGAATACCGTAGATGCTCAGGTTCAAAGCCCCATTGGCGCTCCACCAGAAGGGTTGGTTGCGCGGCGATCCGTCACCACTGAAGAAGTAGGGACCACCCAACAACGATAAACTGCCGTTCACGCGAACGGGCTCCGTCTTGCCGATCTGCGCAAGGTCCTGTGCCGGGATCGATCCGACCGAAAAGAGCACCAGTAGCACTGCGGCCGAAGGCCGGCAACACCTGGGCGAAGGAACACGACGCGGTACTGTGTGCACGGTTCGCAGCATGGCTTGGGACCACTGAACCAAAGCAACCGGTCCCTAAGGAGACCGGCAATACCCACTTAGTGTTACCTCCGAGCGACGGGATCCGTATCAAAGGGACGCCCCTGGATACACCTTTCTGATGGCCTCCATGCGCGAGGAGACCTGCAACTTGTCATAGATGTTGCGTACGTGCTTGCGTACGGTCTCGGTACTGATCTCGGCCTTGGCGGCGATCTCCTTGTACATAAGTCCATTGGCCAACTGGTCCAGCACGTTCTTTTCCCGTTCGGTGAGCGCGTGGTCCTGGATGCGGACCTGCACCTCGCGCTGGAAACTGGCCACGACCAAACGTGCAATGGCCGGGGCCATGGGCGAGCCACCGGCATGGATATCGTGGATCGCGGCGTGCAACTGTTCGGGTTCCTCGTTCTTGACCAGATATCCCGTGGCTCCAGCACACAGGGCTTGGAAGATGTAGGCGGGGTTCTCGAACACCGTCAACACCAGGAACTGCACGGAAGGTTTGGTCGGTTTGGCCTCACGGATACAATCGATCCCGCTTTTTCCGGGCAGGTTGATGTCCATAAGCACCACATCCACCGCCAATGCTTCGAAAACGTCCAGGAAATCCTCGGCGTTCGGGAAGGAGCGCACCACCTGGATGCCTTCCGCCCGTTCCAAACCGCTCTGCAGCAGTTCGCGGATCTCCTTGTCATCCTCCACCAACGCAACGCGGACCGGCCGTACCTCCATGCCACTAAACTAATGGAAGCGTTCCGATCGGGCCATCTTCTGCCGCAGGCCCCCACCGCAGCGGTCACGGACCGGTGACGGAGACGAGCTCCAGGCGTGTTCCCTGCGGGTCGTTCGCCCTGATGCGGAGTTCCGCCCGCAAGCGTTCTGCGCGAGTGCGCATGTTACGCAGGCCGTTCCCTGCCTGGCTTGCGTTCACCGGGTCGAACCCAGGACCGTTGTCGGAGACGGTCAACTGGAAGCCGTGCATGGAGGTGTTCAAATGAACGCTGATCCGGGAGGCTTGCGCATACTTCAGCGCGTTGTTCAAGGCTTCCTTCAGGACCAGGAAGATGTTGCGTTTGGTGGCCGGGTCGATCGGGGCATCCGGACCGGAATGCCCGAATTGTAGATCGGCTTCGACCCCTGTTCCATCCAGGACGCGCTGGGCGTACACCCGCGCGTGATGCACAAGTCCTTGCCAGGTGTCCTGTTCGGGATCCACGGACCAGACGATGTCCTTCAATGCGCCGCCAGCCTCCCGGGCCAAACGCCCGAGCCGATCGAGAACCGGGGCCACTTGGTCCGACCCATCGGCCATGCGGCGTTTCGCTTCACTGCCGAGCATGGCGATCTTGGTCAGATCACTTCCGAGCTCGTCGTGGATATCGCGTGCGATCCGTGTTCGCACGGCCTCTGCCTCCAATGCTTTTTCGCTGGCGAGCAACTGGTCCTGTGCCGTCAGGATCGCGGCATTGCTGCGGCGCAACAGGCGTGCCCTGCTCCAGAATGCGACCACCACCACGAGCAGTAATATCCCCAACAGGGCGAACATGTTGCGCCGGGTCTTTTCGGCTGCGATCTGGCGATCGTGCAGCGCTTGTTGGGACCGCACCTGTTCCACGTTCGCCAGGCTGTCGGTGTAGTGTTCGCGCTGGAATTCGAACAAGAGGATCTCTTCCCGCCCGTCCATGCGTGCAACACTGTCCTTCAAACCGGACCATAGGTCGGTCATGGCGAGCGCCTCCGGTAGGCGTCCTTGTTTCCGGTACAGGTCCTTGAGCAATTTGCTCGCATGCACCATGGATCCCTCGTCACCGAGTTCGCGGGCCGCGCCCACGTTGTGGTTCGCTTCGGCCAGTCGCAATCCTTCGAGAAGCGTTCGTTCGGCATCGGCGTCCCGGCCCAAGGAAAGTTCCCCGATGCCGATCAACATGGTGCATGCGCAACGCGCGGTCTGGTCGCCCATGCGCTCGGCGATGTCTACGCATTCGCGAGCGGCCGCAAGACCTTTCTCATGTTTACCGATGGCGTAGAAGGACCGGGCCAGGGGGGAAAGAACGGGCAACTTGTCCCACGGGTTCGCCGATCGCCCGGCGAACGTCAGGCTCTTTTCAAGTTGTGCGATGGCGTCCGAATGCTTGCCCTGGAGCGTGCTGATCTTCGCCCGTTCCAACAGTACCGCGGAACTGTCCGCCGGCGTGCCCCTGCCACATGAATCGAGGTATATCGCCGCAATGTCCGGCCGATGGCTCTCGATGTGCGCAGCGGCCAGATGGACAAGGGCCTGGTTGGTCACATGGTCGTGCCGCAATTCGCGTCCCAAACGAAGTTCTTCCTGGAAGAACGCGATGGACCGCTCAGGATGCCCCGCTGCGCGGAACAGTACGCCCAATGCGTCATTGGTCTCTGCCATCGCATGGCGTTCGTTGTGGACCTGGAAATCGGCCAGTGCCTGCTGGAGCGATCGCAGCGCCAGGGGGATGTTCCGGGCGAACTTGGCGTGGTAGCCGATGAAATAGTGGTAGGCACCGCGAGCGTGGCGTGCCCTGCGCCGTACATCCGCGTTCGGGCTCTTGAGCAGTTCTGCGGAGAGGCTGTCCATCCGCGCCAGGTATGGGTAGGCATTGTCCGATGTGTACCAGGACTCGGCCACCATGATGAGCAGGTCCAGCTGTGCGGTATCCCTGATGGAGGTGTTCAGGAGCGGCAGTACGGAATCCAACCGTTCCGGTGATTCCTGGGCGTTGCCGATCTGCGTGCAGGCATAGGCCATCGCGAAGCCGAATACACGGAACAAGGAACACCGCAGGCGTATCATGATCTATGCAGGAACAAGGCTCGATCGTACAGTGAGCGTGGTGCCTTTGCCGGGAACGGGTGCCAGGTCCCACTGCGCACCGAGGCGCTCACTGCGTTTGCGCATGTTGCGCAAACCGTTCCCATCGCGCATGCCCGGTACGGGGTCGAATCCATCGCCATTGTCCTTTACGATCAATTGGAACCCCTCACCATGCGTGGTGAAGTTTACGTGGATGACGGAGGCGTTGGCATGTTTGACGGAATTGTTGAGCGCCTCCTTGAGCAACAGGAAGATGTCCCGTTTGGTCGCCGGGTCGATCGGGGCATCGGGTCCGTGATGCGTGAAATGCAGGTCCGCTTGGATGCCGGTACCGTCCAGTGCGCGTTGCGCATAGGCGGAGGCATGTGATACCAGGCCTTGCCAGGTATCCTGCTCCGGGTCCACGGACCATACGATGTCGCGCAACGCCCCGACCACCTCCCGGGAAAGCCGTCCCAGCCGGTCCGCAGCCTCGGATACGGATGTTGGGTCCTCCATGGATCGCCGTTGCACTTCCTTGCCCAACAGGGAGATCTTCGTCAGGTCCCCCCCCAGTTCATCGTGAATGTCGCTGGCGATGCGTGTCCGGACCTGTTCGGCTTCGCGCTGCTTCTCGCTCACCATCAACTCTTGCTGTGCGCGTAGTATTTCCTGGTTCTTGGCCTCCAGGGTCGTGCTGTATCGTTTGCTTGCCCGGAAACGCGCAAAGAGCAACACGGCGAGCGCGAAAACACCGCAGGCCAGGGCGATGGCATAGCGTGTCCGGATGCGCTGCTCACCGATCATGCGCTGGGCCAGCACCTGTTCCTTTTCGTGTTCGAATTCGACCCGCGCTTCGGTGATCGCATTGGTCCTTTCGATGTCCAGGTCCGCTAAAATGGCATCATCCCCGCGGCGTGATTCAAGGTACGCTTCCACCTGTTCACCCATACCGGCAAGAGCCAGGGCGCGTATGTGGTGGATGAAGCCCAGGTCGGCGGGATTGCCATCGGCCATCTGCTCGGCGATCAGCAGTTCCGCGAGACCTTCCCGGAACCGATGTTGCATGATCATGCCGCGTCCCAACATGCCGTGGTAACGCAATTGGCTTTGGGGGTTCAAATGGGCAACATGGACGCCGCCTAGTTGGAGGTAGTGCAACGACGAATCCAACTGCCCCATTTCCTGGAAGCGCTCGGCCAGGTTGAGGTCCACAGCGGCCAATTGCGGAAGGTCCTTGGTACGCTCGAAATGGTGACGGGCTTTCTTGAAATAGAACATCGCGCTATCCTTGGATCCCACCACATTGCTGAAAGCGCCGGCCAGTCCCATGTACGCCAGCCCCAGGTCTTTCCCATCGGGGATGGCGGACAGCACACCTATCGAACGCCTTCCGTACACCAAGGCTTGTTGCGGATCGCCCATTTCCCGGAAACAGCCGGCCATGAGCGTCAGGCTCGAACCGATGTCCTTCACGTTCCCCGTTCGTTCGGCGATACGATGGGACTCCTGCAGGCTCTTCAGTGCGTTCTCGTGGTCCCCTTGGTACGTGAACAGGCGCCCGAGCTGCTTATTGGCAGTAGCCAATTGCGGGTCCAATACCGCAGGGTCCGTAAGGGTGGGTGCCAACCGTTCCAGGATGCCGATCGCCTCGTTGGTACAGGCGAACGCCAGATCGTAGGCCCCTGACCTCGACTGCGCGGCGCTGATGCGCAGGAGCAAACGGGAGCGTGCGGTATCGATGACCGTGCCCTCCGCAACAGTACTGCGAAGCACGGCGCGCAAACTGTCCAATAGGGGAGTTTGTGCCGAGAAGATGCCTGGGAACAAGCCCAGCCAGAGAACGAGGAGCCGACGCCCGAGCCGGTAGGCGCGGATGCTGGGCAGGTGCGATCGGATGTTCAGCATGGTCGAAAGGTGATGGTTCCCGTTGTGTTGTCCAATACCACGGAGGTGTGATATGCATACCGGTGCGATGCGGCGGCAGCGGAAAGAGTAAAAAGCGGCGCTGCTCGTTCTCCTGGTCGAAGGCGACGAACGCAGGAAACATAATTTGGGAATATTGTTTCCTGTGTATCCACCAACAGCTAGATTTGCGCCCCGAAATGGCAGAGGACAACCACATATCGATGGATCGGCCCGGTGCCGAACCCATGGATAAGCGCGGCCACCGCATCCTGGAAGAGACCGCCAAGGTCTTTTGGAAACTGGGCATCAAGAGCGTGACCATGGACGATGTGGCCACCCGACTGGGCATCTCGAAGAAGACGCTATACCAGTATGTGAGCGACAAGAACGATCTGGTCGATCGGGTGTTGAAGCACTTGAGCGTTTGCTACAAGTGCGACATCGACGCGGTGCGCGCCAAGGAGAAGCAGAACGCGATCGACGAGTTGTACGCCATCACCACAACAGTCTCCGGGCATATGCAAGGCATCCACCCGAGCATCCATTTCGACCTGGAGAAGTACCATCCGGCGGCTTTCCACAACATGCTCTCCAATAAGCGGCGGGAGATCTTCTCGTGCATGAGCGAGAACATGGCGCGCGGGATCACGGAGGGTTTGTACCGCGATGACCTGAACATCCCGATGATCGCGACGATCTACATCGCGCGCTTCGACATGGTCTTCGACGGCGCACTGTTCCCCCCGGAGCAGTTCAGCATGGACGACCTGCACTGGGAGATCTTCCGCTACCACGTTCGTGGTATCGCGAGCAAGAAGGGATTGGACTACCTGGAAAAGAAGATGACCAAGGAACGTGTGAACGCATGAGGAACATTTGGACCATAGCAGCCATCGTGCTCTCGTTATCGGTAAGCGCCCAAGGGCCGTTGACCCTGAGCCTGCAACAGGCCATGGACCTGGCCGCGAAGCAGAGCTACGCGGTACAGGCTGGTGTACTGGATGCCGAGAAGGCGGAAGAGAAGATCAAGGAGGTCACCGCGTTCGGCCTTCCGCAGATCGAAGGCACCGGGAGCTTCAACAACTACCTGGAGGTACCCACGAGCGTGATCCCCAACTTCACGCAGGTCGGCCCTGAATTCCTGCAGATCCAGTTCGGCCTGCCCTATACCACCACCGGGGTGCTGCAACTGAACCAGCTCATTTTCGACGGCAGCTACATCGTTGGTTTGCGCGCTTCGAGGGAACTGCGCACACGCAGCACCCAGGACCTGGAGAGGATAGTGGCCGATGCCCGCAACCAGGCGGCGAAAGCCTACCTCGGCGTGCTTGCCGCGCGGGAAGGAGGACGCCTCAGCGCAGAGAGCGTTCCGGTACTCGAGAAGAGCCTGAGCGAAGGCGAAGCCATGCTTTCACAAGGCTTCATGGAGACCACCGATGTGGACCGGCTGCGGATCGCCCTGGCCAATGCCCGCGACAACGCGCGCGGGTTCACCCAACAGGAGAGCGTGGCGCTTGCCTTCCTTCGTCTGGTCCTCGGCATTCCGGCCGAAACCCCTGTCACGCTATCGAGCGATCTGGAGACCATCGTGAACGATCCCGCCGAAGTGGCGCTCTCCAGCATGACCCTTGACCTGAACGGTCACATCGACTTCCAGCTCGCCAACACCATGGTGCGCCTGCAGGAGCTCGAGGTCAAGAACCAGAAGAGCGCCTACCTGCCCAAGCTCCTTGGCTTCATCAACACGCAGCAGCAGGCATTCGGTTTCACCACACCCGTGGAGACGGACTGGTTCCCCGCCACGCTCTGGGGCCTGCAGTTGCAGGTGCCCATCTTCAGCAGCGGCCTGCGCAGCAGCCGTGTGCAGCAGGCGCAGCTCACCATGCAGCAGACCCAGGTGAACCTCACCGCCACCCAGCAACGCCTGCTGGCCGAGGCACAGGAGCGCAGCCAGAAGGCGCGCACCACCATGGACAGCTATACCACTGCACAACAGAACCTGGAACTGACCAAGCGGATCTTCGATCATACCAGCATCAAGTTCACCAATGGCCTCTCCGGCAGTTTCGAACTGAACCAGGACCAGACCCAATACCTCACTTCGCAACAGCAATACATCGGCGCCCTGGTGGACCTGCTGCTCGCACGCGCCGAACTGCGCAAAGCACTTGACCTCTACTGAACCGTCCTCTGACCACGCAATGAAGAACACGATCCACCTTCTCACCCTTGTAGTGCTGTTGAGCGCGTGCGGGGCAACCACCCCAACGGACGACCTCGGTCGCAAGCGTGCGGAGCTCGACAGCCTGAAGGCCGTCTACAAGGAACTCGGACTGAAGATCAAGGAGACCGAGACCTGGGTGGCCGAACACGATACCACGGTACGCAGGAACCTTCCTACCGTGACCACATTGGTGTTGCAGCCCAGCACCTTCGAGCACTTCGTGCAGGTGCATGGCGCCGTGAAGGCGGACAAGAGCGCGGATCTTTTTGCCATGGGTGGTGGCCGTGTGCGCCGTGTGTTGGTGAAGGAAGGAGACCGCGTACACAGCGGCCAGTTGCTCGTGGACCTGGACAACGATGCGATCGACAAACAGATCGCCGCCGCCGAGTCGGGTGCTGCGCTCGCCAAGGACGTGTTCGATAAGCAGAGCAAACTGTGGGAACAGAAGATCGGCAGCGAGATGCAATACCTGCAGGCCAGGAGCCAGAAGGAACAGGCCGAGGCCAGCCTTGCAGCCTTGCGCGAACAGCGCCGTATGTCGCAGGTCACCGCGCCGTTCGATGGCACGGTGGACCAGGTGATGGTGAGCATAGGTGATATGACCGGCATGTCCCCCGTAGCCCGTGTGGTGGATGCCAGTGGCGCCCAGTTGGAGGCCGATGTCCCGGAGAGCTACCTCACCCGTGTCAAGGTGGGCGACCCTGTTCGTGTCGAGTTCCCGAGCCTGGGTGACACGATCATGGCCACTTTGAGCAACGTGAGCAAGTACATCGATCCCGCCAACCGCACCTTCCGCATCACGGTGCGTGTTCCCGAGGCCAACGGCCTGTTGCGGCCCAACCTGCTCAGCGTGATCCACATCCGCGACCAGGTACAGGAGAAGGCGCTGGTGGTGCCGAGCCGGACCATCCAGGAGGATGTGAACGGCAACAACTACATCTTCCTGCTGGATGATGCCGCCGGAAGGAAGACGACCCGCAAGGTGATGGTGAAGCGTATGGCCGATTACCGCGGCAGCACCATGATCGTGCCAGCCCAGGGTGATGCCTCCGAACTAGGCGGTGCCATCCTGGTGGACGAAGGCGCGAAGAGCGTCGGGGGTGGTCAGGAAGTGAAAGTGACGAAGCTCTAGGGTCGTTCACCACGGAGGCACAAACAGATCCAATGCAGAAGCAAGGGCACACGCAAGAACGACACCAGCACGTCGTATTCTCCGTTCCCCCGTGCCTCTGGGGTTAAACGTATCATGGCAATGGACCACAGCAACATCGAGAACGAGGCATACGGCGAAGGCCACGGCAAACAATTCGCCATCACCAGCTGGGCGGTGAAGAACCGCACCACGGTGATCGTGATCAGTGTGCTGATCGCCGTCTTCGGCATGTACTCGTATTCGGCCATGCCGAAGGAGAGCTTCCCGGAGGTGGTGACGCCGGAGATCTATGTCGCCACGCCTTACAACAGCAGTTCGGTGGTGGACATCGAGAAGCTCATCACCAAACCGCTGGAGAAGGAGATCAACACCATAACCGGCGTGGACGAGATCAACTCCACGAGCGTGCCCAACTTCAGCACCATCCAGGTGAAGTTCAACTACGACGTGACGCCGACCGAGGCATTGCGCAAGGTGAAGGACGCGGTGGACAAGGCCCAGGGCGATGTCGATTTCCCCAAGGACCTGCCGGCGGAGCCGAGCATCTTCGAGATGAACTTCTCCGAGATGGTCCCGGTGATGAACATCAACTTGAGCGGTGATTACAGCATCGACCAGTTGCACCACTACGCCAAGATCCTCGAGGACCGTATCGAAGCGCTGCCGGAGATCAACAAGGTGGACATCCGGGGCGTACCCGAGAAGGAAGTGCAGGTGGCCATCGACGTGCACAAGCTGGAGGCCCTGCAATTGAACTTCGGGGATGTGGCCATGGCGTTGCAGACCGAGAACCTGACCATGAGCGGGGGCGAAGTGCTCACCGATGGCCAGCGCCGTGCTGTGCGCGTGGTCGGTGAGTTCGCCGATATGGAGACCATCCGCGACATCGTGGTGAAGAACGAGTTCCAGAAGGAGGTGCGCTTACGGGACATCGCCACGGTGGAGTTCGACTACAAGGAGGCCGAGAGCTACGCCCGCGAATACGGCAAACCCGTCGTGATGGTGGATGTGATCAAGCGTGCCGGCGAGAACCTCATCATTGCCAGTGACAAGATCAGCGAGATCCTGAAGGAAACGCGCGGTACGGTGATCCCGGAGGATGTCACCATCACCATTACGGGAGATCAAAGCGAGGACACCCGTGTGCAGGTGGATGAGCTGTTCAACCACATCATCTTCGGCGTGATCCTCGTGGTAGGCACGCTGCTCTTCTTCCTCGGTTTGCGCAACGCCTTGTTCGTGGGTCTCGCGATCCCGATGAGCATGTTCATCTCCTTCATCATCCTCAACGCGGCGGGTGTCACGTTGAACATCATGGTGCTGTTCTCGCTGATCCTCGCGCTCGGTCGCTTGGTGGATGACGGCATCGTGATCGTTGAGAACATCTACCGCCACATGACCAACGGCGAACCGGCCATGGCCGCCACACGGAAAGCGGTCGGTGAAGTGACCTTGCCGATCGTTGCCGCGACCACCGCAACGGTGATGGTGTTCGTGCCACTGCTCTTCTGGCCGGGCATGATGGGCCAATTCATGAAGTGGATGCCGATCACCTTCATGGTGGCCTTGAGCTCTTCGCTCTTCGTGGCCCTGGTGGTCAATCCGGCGTTGAGCACGCAGTTCATGAAGGTGGAGCGCGAGAACCCGGACGCGAAGAAGGTCTATAAGCTCGTTGGCATCTTCGCCGTGATCGGCACACTGGTCCTGGTGATGGGCAAAGGCATGGGCGCGGACTTCCTGGTCGGCCTCGGCAGCCTCACCATATTCGCCGGCATCCTCGGCATCCTCAATTTGATGATCGCCGTTCCCGGCACAAGGTGGTTCCAGGATGTGTTCCTGCCGAGGTTGGAAGCCCGCTACGAGCGTTTCCTGCGCTACGCACTGGATCGTCACCACCCGCGCACCTTCCTCCTCGGCACGTTCGGGTTGCTGGTGCTTGCCATCGTGTTGCTGATCGTGGTGCCGCCGAAGGTGGAGTTCTTCCCGATCAACGAGCCGAAATATGTGAACGTCTTCGTTGAGGCGCCGATCGGTACCGACATCGAGAAGACGGACATGATCACACGCCGCTTGGAGCGCCAGGTGGAGGCGATCGTGAACGTGCCCCCGTACATCGAAATGAAGGAGGTCACGCTCCCCAACGGACAGGTGCGCACCGACACGGTGAACTGGCTGATCAACTCCATGATCACGCAGGTGGGCAATGGCACCAGCGATCCCGCCCAGGGGGTGAGCCTGGCCAACACGCCGAACAAGGGCCGTATCCAGCTCAACTTCGTGAAATTCGCCGACCGCCGTGGCTTGAAGACGAACGAGGTACTGCTCAAGCTGCAGAAGGGGCTCGCCGGTTATCCCGGTGTGATCGTCAGCGTCGACAAGGATGCAGCGGGTCCGCCGAGCGGTAAACCGATCAACATCGAGATCAGCGGGGACGAGATCGAACCACTACTGGCCGAGGCCGACCGCCTGAAGACATTCATGGAGAGCAAGAACGTGCCGGGTGTCGAAGCCTTGCGTATCGACATCGACCGGGCCAAGCCGGAGATGCCGATCATCATCGACCGTGCGAAAGCCCGCCGTTTGAACGTGAGCACCTATGCTGTGGCCGACGCCATCCGCAGCGCGCTCTTCGGCAAGGAGGTGAGCACCTACCGCATCGAGGGGGACGATGACGATTACAAGATCATGGTGCGTTTGCAGGACGACCAGCGCTACGATGTGGGCACCATCATGGACATGAAGATCACGTTCCGCGACATGCTCAACGGACAGATCCGCCAGGTCCCGATCAGTGCCGTGGCCACGGATGAACTGAGCTCCACCTTCAGCGCCATCAAGCGGACCGATCTGAAGCGCGTCGTCACCGTGAGCAGCAACGTCATCGCTGGGTACAACGCCAACGAGGTGATCGCCGAGATGAAGGATGCCTTGAACAGCTATGAACCCGACGAGCAATTCGGCATGGCCTTCACCGGCCAGCAGGAGGACCAGATGAAGGAAATGTCCTTCCTGGGCAAGGCGTTCATGATCGCCATCTTCATCGTGTTCCTCATCATCGTGTGGCAGTTCAACAGCATCAGCTGGCCCATGGTCATCCTCAGCACCGTGTTGTTCAGCACCATCGGTGTATTCCTGGGGCTGATCGTGTTCCGCATGGATTTCATCATCCTCATGACCATGCTCGGGATCATCTCGCTGATCGGTGTGGTGGTGAACAACGCCATCGTGTTGATGGACTTCGCCAAGCTGCTCTTCGAACGGCAAAAGGAGAAACGCGGCCTGCCAGAAACGAAGGAACTCCCCATCGATGCAACGCGTGAAGCCTTGATCGTGGCCGGCAAGACCCGTCTACGTCCGGTGTTGCTCACTGCTGTGACCGCCGTATTGGGCCTGCTTCCGTTGGCCGTCGGTTTCAACCTCAACTTCGGTACGCTCTTCACCGAGCTCAACCCGCACATCCACGTCGGTGGTGACAACGTGATCTTCTGGGGCCCGCTCAGCTGGGCGGTGATCTACGGCCTCACCTTCGCCACCTTCCTCACGCTGATCATGGTGCCCGTGATGTTGCTCATCATCGCCAAGATCAAGCACCGCAGGCAGTGGAAACAGGAGCTGCGCATGGCCAAGTCCGCGTCCGTGGATGTGATGCCACGCAATACCATGCGGCCCGGCCCGGCTACGGCCTAGTAAGGTTCGATCGTGTGAACGGCCCCGGTGTCATCCCGCCCCCCGCCTACTCGGGGGTGACAGCGGGGACCCGGGGCTGTTCTCGTTCCGGCCTTGTGAACAGCGCAACAAGGGATACTTCCCTGGGGCATCCACCGTACCGCCACTTGCTCGGGTAAGTTCGCATCATGGTCCGCAAGCTGTCCGCGCATGCTACGGTCGTCGCGCTGGTGATGACCTTGGGCGGAACTGTGCAGGCACAGACCACTTCATCGCTGGCCGGAACGGTGTTCGATGCCACCACCTCCGCGCCGCTGCCCGGCGCCACGGTACTGGTCTTCGTGAGCGACACCAGCTACGGCACCAGCAGTGATGAGCAGGGCCGTTTCCGCTTTGCAGCATTGCCCACGGGCATCCATCGCGTGCGCGCGAGCTATGTGGGCTACCGGGCAACGGAACTGCCGGAGGTATGGGTGCGCAGTGGCAGGGAGGAAAGGGTGGAGCTGGCATTGGCAATGGGCGCAGAAGAACTGGGCGAAGTACTGATCCGTGTCGCCGCACCACAGCGCATGGATGCCATCGGCACGCAGTTGCTCACGCAGGAACAGACCTTGCGCTACCCGGCCACCTTCTACGATCCGGCGCGGTTGGCGATGAGCTACGCCGGCGTGGCCAGCACCAACGATCAGGCGAACCATTTCAGTGTGCGGGGCAACGGACCGGCGAGCAATGCGTGGTTGTTGGAAGGAGCGGAGATCGTGAACCCCAACCACCTCGCCAACGCGGGCACACAAAGTGATCTGCCAACGTTGACCGGTGGCGGTACAACGATCCTGAGCGCACAGATGCTGGGCACATCACGACTGCTCATGGGTGGCATGGCCGCGCCCTACGGCAACGCGCTGGGTGGCATCATGGACCTGCACCTGAGGCCCGGTAGTACCGCGCGGCGTGGCTTCACGGCGCAGGCCGGCCTCATCGGCATCGACCTCAGCGCCGAGGGGCCGTTCAAGAAGGATGGTCGCGGATCATACCTGGTGAACTACCGCTATTCCACCCTCGGTCTTTTGGGTGCGATGGGCGTGAAGCTCGGCGATGAGGCCATCACCTTCCAGGACCTCTCGTTCAACGTGTCTTTGCCGATCAAGGAGCGCAGCGTGCTCACCGTCTTCGGCATGGGCGGCAGCAGCAGCAACCGCTTCGATGCGAAGGACAGCACCGAATGGGAGTACGAGAAGGACAGCCAGGACATCGACTACACCGCGAAGGTGGGCGCGGTGGGCCTCACCTTCAAGCACCGCTTCGGCGAGCGGACGAACTGGAACACCACGGCGGTGATCTCCGAGAACGATCAGGAGCGCACGGTGTATGAAGAAGTGAACATCCGGAACCGCATCTTCTACGCCTATCAGGATACGGCGGCTTTGCGCGAGCGCAAGCTCTCCCTCGTCACTCAAGTTCGTACATCGATCGGTGCGCGTGCGGCGTTGCACGCGGGCATCAGTGGCATGGAGCGCACCGTGCAGAAGCGCACGTACACGTTGCGGGAGACCACCACCGGCTGGTTGCTACGACCGTTCGCGCGGTTGGAATACAGCATTACCGAACGTCTGCGTATGGACATCGGTGCGGCTTACGCGCACTGGACCGGGAACGGATCGGGTTGCGTGGAGCCGCGGCTTTCGTTGCAAATGGAGCTTAGCGCGAAGGACCAACTTGCGCTTGCGGTGGGGCAGCGCAGCCAGTTACCCGCTGTGCAGAACTACGCCGAATACTATGTATGGAACGCCATGGATCCAATAGCGCCGACGAACAATACGCAGATCGGGCTGGTGCGATCGCAGGATCTTGAACTCGCATACGAGCATGCGTTCCGTCCGTTCCTGCGCTTGAAGACGTCGGCCTTCGTGCAACAACTGACCGATGTCCCGGTCGGCGCACCGTTCGAGATGTTCCATGATGGGGATGATTACAGTTTGGCGAACGAATGGGACGAGATCTACCCTCTGCCTTTGGTGTCCAAGGGGAAGGCGCTCAACGCCGGTGGCCAGATCGCCTTGGAACGGACGGTCCATCGCGACATCTTCTATCAGATGAATGCTACGGTATTCAACGCGACGTACACGGACGACCTTGGCAAGACCTATGACAGCCGCTGGAACACGGGCATGATCGGTAACGCCGTGCTGGGCAAGGAATTCGTGAAGCAGAAAGAGGATAGGAAACGGACCTGGGGTGTGAACGGTCGCATCAACTTCACCGGAGGGCAGCGCTACACGCCAAGCCGCACCTATGCCGGAGAGGTGGTGCAGCCGTATTCCGCCCAATACAACAGCACCTATCGCCTGGATATCCGCATCTACCTCAAACGCGAGCGCAAGCAGCACACCGGCATGTGGTCACTTGACCTCCTGAACGCCACCAATGCGCAGAACGTGGCCTATCAGTACTACGATAACCGAAAGAACCAAGTGGTGACCAAGTACCAATTGGGCCTGATCCCCAATCTTAGCTACCGCATTGAATTCTGAACCGCCATGTTGAAACGCATCATCAACATCCTCCTCGCCCTGGTCTTCATTGCCTTCGCGGTGGTGAACCTGAACGACCCCGATCCACTTCCTTGGGTGATGGCCTATGGCAGCGTGGCCTTGCTTTTCGCGCTCGCCGTCTTCGGCCGTGCGGACCGGCGGGTGAGCGGCTGGTTGTGCGTTGCCCTTACCGCATGGATGCTCACCATGCTACCCGGCATCATCGATTGGCTGGATTCGGACATGCCTTCCATCGTGGAGGAAATGAAGGCCTCAACACCACACGTGGAGGTGGTGCGCGAGTTCCTGGGGTTGATGATCGCCGTTTGGGCCTTGATCTTCCTCACGTTCAGCACGCCGAAGGTGGCGCGGCTGGGCTAGGTCGATCACTCGCTGATCACGAACCGCAACGCGGCGCCTGCCATGGTGCGCAATGCGAACGCGCCAGGTGGCAGGGCACGCACGTCAAGTGCAAGCGCTCCTTCCTGCGCTGAGATGCGTACCGGCCACGCCCGACCGTCGCTGCCGAAGATCCCGAGGAGATCCGCGGCCGTTGCGCCTTCCACGTAGAGCAGCTCATCGCTACGCATTGGGACCGGCCGGAGATGTGGCGTCGTACGCTTCAACTCGCGAACACCCAGACAGGGGTCCACGTTCACGATCATGATATCCGATGCCGAACAACCGGTGTCGGTCACTTCGACCATGTAGGTGGTCGTCTCTTCCGGTGATACGGCGATGCTCGATGTGGTTTCGCCACCGGGTGTCCACAGATAGGTCGAACCGGAGGATATGGCGTTCAGGGTGATGGACTCTCCGGCGCAGATCGTGATATCGGGTCCAAGATCCACGATGGGTGGGTTGAAGAAAGTGAAGGTGAGCCCCACGGGCGCACTGGTACCGCAATCGTTCACGGCCATCACGGAAACCTGTCCACTTCCCGCGCTGGCCATCACCGAGATGGTCGATGTGCCCTGCCCACTGGTGATGGTCCATCCGGGATGGACGCTCCAGGTGTAGCTGCTGGCATCGCCGAAGGCGCTTACGGTGAAACTGGCTTCCTGCCCCGTGCACAATGCGCCGGGCGTGCTGATCTCGAAGGGATCGAAGGGCGCATCGGCGCACCAGCTGTACTTCGCGATCACACCATCGTTGGTCCCGCTCGGCAGGTTCAGGACATCGTCATCGGGGTCGAAATCGATCTGGTAGTTGGCGTTGTATGTGCCGATGTAAAAGGCGTTCCCGGACAGCGCGAAGCCCTTGCCACCGGGCATGGTGCAATCGGTCCCACTGCTCAGGTTCAGGTTGAAGTCCACCAGTCCGCTCACGTCCATCTTGTAGAACCGCACCGCGCTGAAGTCGCAGTTGTTGTTGTACATGCCCAGGCAGCCACCCTGTTCGTCGGCCTCCACATCACCCAGTCGCAGATTGCCATTGGTGAAGAGCGGCGTTTCGTAGACCTCTTCCAACGAGGTGCCGTTCAAACTGAATTTCGCCGCCACCGGACCGATGCCACCCAGGCGATAACCAAGCACGTATGCCTTGCCAGCAGCATCGTTCGTGATCCGCGCCTGGTAGTAGTTGGTGCCGGCGCGACCGAGGAATTCCAAAGTGCTGGTGTAACGGAGAATGTGCTGGCCGTCGTTCGACACGTTGTAAACGCCGTCGCCCAGGTCCACATCGATCTGCGAGGAGAGCGGTCCGCCATTGTCCAGCTGGCAGATCAGGTCGAAGCTGCTGCCGTCGCGCATCGCGGCGATGTCGCGTGCATTGCCCGATCCACCGGCCCAGGTCCAGATGTGCGCCCAGTCCAGGGTGCCATCAGCATGGTAGCGCGCCATGGCACAGCCCGTGGTGGAGGTGCCCACCGCCAGCTCGTATTCAGCTTCGGGCGTGGGATCGAAGTCGTAGATCCCTTCACCGAGATCGGCACAGAGGTAGAAATTGCCGGCCTCATCCACGGAGATCCCGCCGTAGTCGTCGCTCAGGTCCGTAAGGTTCTCCAGCACGAAGCCCCACTGGAACTGGCCGTTCGCATTGTACTTGGCATAGACCTTACCGGGATCCACCAAGTGCTGGTCCGCACCGAGGTCCAGGTCCAGTTGGCCCGTGCTGAAGCCCATGTAGAGGTACACGTTGTCCTGCCCATCCACATCCATGTCAAGAGCACGCAGGTCGGGCGCCTCCAACACCTTGGTCCATAGTACAGCGCCGTCCGGCGACACCCGTTGCAGGTGTGCTGCGTTGTCCGCCGTGCCGAAGGCGAAGAGGTCACCATTGCTCGCCAGCTTCACACGTTGGTTCTGGGCCACCACGGGTGTGGCCCAACCGAGCGTCATCTGTTGGGCGATGCAGGAAAAGGAGACCGAAGCCGTGACGAGGAGTGCGGAAGGACGGATCATACGCAAGGTGTTGGGAAGTGCCGAATGTACTGTGGCCAGGAAGGCACGCTCCGGCGATCTACGACGAACGACCTGTTGATCGAAGGCGTGGCGATGTGGCGATGTAGCGATGATCGGACCGCTACATTGGCAGGCAGACGAACCACCTGTGCGCATCCACCTTCTCCGCTTGAGCGGCCCCCTCCTTGCGGCGATCGTCTTCGTGCTGCTGCGCCACTTGGGCCCGGCACCGTCGGCCATGGCGGGCATCGTGGCATGGATGGCCGTGTGGTGGATCAGCGAAGCGGTGCCGCTGGCGGTTACGTCATTGCTTCCCTTGGTGTTGTTCCCGTTGTTGGGGATCGATACCGTACCCGGCACGGCGGTCAACTACGGCAAGGAGATCATCTTCCTCTTCCTCGGCGGTTTTCTGCTGGCCTTGGCGATGGAGCGAGCGCATTTGCATAAGCGTATCGCCTTGTGGATCGTCTCCCGCGTCGGTGGCACGGGTCCACGCTTGATCGCGGGCATGATGATCGCCTCCGCGTTGTTGAGCATGTGGATGAACAGCACCTCCTGTGTACTGGTGATGCTTCCCATCGTGTTGAGCCTGCTCGATGGTGACGGTGATCCCGCCTTGCGGAAGAGGCTCACGGTACCCCTGCTGCTCGCCGTTTCCTATGGTGCAACGATCGGCGGCATGGCAACGCCCGTGGGTACCCCGCCCAACCTGGTCCTTCTGGAGATGTGGCGGAACCGCTGGCCGGACCGGCCGCCGATCGGCTTCGGCCAATGGATGTCGTTCGGTGTGCCGCTGATGATCGTCTACCTCGCGATCGCTTGGTGGTTGATCACGCGGGTCATCTTCAAGGTCCCGCTCACACACTTGAGTTCACCGGAAGAAGTAAGCGCGCGCGTCAAAGGACTGGGTCGGATCACTACTGCTGAACGCATTGCTGCGCTGATCTTCATCGGCACCGCCCTGTTGTGGATCACCGGGGATGACATTGGATTCTCCGGGACGTTCACGCTGAACGGTTGGCGCACCACCCTTGGCCTGAAGGGTTTTACCGACGGTGCCGTCGCCATCTTGAGCGCACTCCTGCTCTTCCTTCTGCCTGTGGGTGGCCGGGTGAGCGCGGAGCCGGGCGTTACGGACATCGACGACACCGAAGCAGGAAGCCTCAAGAACACACCGAACACGCTCTTGACCTGGAAATTCGCGGAGGCCAATGTCCCGTGGGGTGTCCTGCTCTTGTTCGGCGGTGGGTTCGCCATCGCCAGCGGCATCGAGAAGTCCGGACTTGCCGCGCACATGGTCGCCGGTATGGAGAACCTGAAGGACCTCCCGGCGTGGCTCTTGATCGGCTCGGTCTCCGGGCTTGTTTGCCTGCTCAGCGAGTTGGGCAGCAACACGGCTGTGGCCAGTTTGGCCCTCCCGATCCTGGCCCAGACCGCCGAGGCGTGGGGCATGGACCCACGGGCACTTTTGGTACCCGCAACCCTGGCCGCTACCTTGGGTTTTGCCCTGCCCGTAGCCTCCCCCATGCAAGCCATTGTCTTCGGCACCGGGCGAATTCCTGTCAAGGCCATGGTCCGCGCCGGCATCTGGCTGGACCTGATCGGGATCGTGCTCTTGACTCTGTTTTTCGGCTGGAAATGAGATGGTTAGGACGAGGTCAAGGGAGCCTCGCTCCGGAAGGCTTTCACTCCCCGCCTGTGCGAATAAATTGACCGGTCGCGGTGAAAACAAGCCGGGTTTTCACACCTTTGGATACCATGCGCATCACAGAGGAACAGATCAAGGCCGCCCACAAGTCGCTCAAGAACGAGAACGGTGGGGCCTGGCAGGATTACTTCGGATTGCTCTTCCTGGAAGAGTTCCACAAAGTGCCCCGCGAACAAGCGTTGCACCAAGTGGCATTCGGCGGAGAGGATTACGGCATTGACGGCTTCCATTTCGACAAGGCGAAGCGCAACCTCTTCCTGTTCCAGTTCAAATGGAGCAGCGACCACGAGCAGTTCAAGCAGGGCTTCCGCACGTTGTTGGAGCACGGCATGAACGAACTGTTCGGTACCAACTCGGGCACCAAGAGCCGTAACGCGGTGGTGAACGCGTTGAAGGCGGTGCTGCGCGATAACCGGGGCAAGATCGATCAGGTCTGTTTCCACTTCGTCTTCAGCGGCGAACCGGAAAAGGCCGAGAACAGCAGCGTTCTGGGCGCCATGCGCGAGGACCTCGAGAACAAGAAGCACCTGATCGACGAGTGGTGGGGCAAGGAGATGAGCATGGTGATCGAGTATCGCTCGCTCTCCGGCAAGCGCTCCCACATCGTGGTGGACCGTACGCATGAATACCCATTGAAGCTCTCCGGCTCGCTGGAGAAGGACGGCCCCGATGGTCAGCAGATGATCATCGGTATGGGGCGTCTTTACGACCTCTATGGAATGTTCCGCCACATGGGATCACGCTTCTTCGAGCGCAACATCCGGCATAGTCTTCCGGAGGATGGGTCTGTGAACCGCGTGCTCCAGAAGGCCTTCCGCGACATCGGCATCGACAAGAAGCTGGAACCTGCCATGTTCGCCTTCAACCACAACGGTGTCACCTTCAGTGCGCAGAAGATCGAGGAGGACGGCAACGGCTACCGCATCATTGAACCACGTCTGCTGAACGGTGCCCAGACCATCACGACGATGGCGCGCTTCATCGAGAAGAACAAGGAGCGCGACGACATCGAGACCATCAAGGACCGCCTCAAGCGTATCGAGGTGATCTGCAAAGTGATCACGCAAGCGGACGACTCGTTCATCACCACGGTCACCATCAACAACAACCGGCAGAATCCGGTCGACAGCTGGAACCTGCGTGCGAACGACCAGATCCAACTGGAGTTGAGCGATCATTTCCGCGGCAAGCTCGGCATCTACTACGAGCGGCAGCAGCGCGCATTCGAAGGTCTCACGGATGAGGAGCGCGATGAGCAGGGTATCACCGATGACAAGGCGATACAGATGCTGAAGCTGGCCCAGACCTTCCTCGCCTCGGAGGGTGAATTGGTGGTGATGCGTTCCATGCGCAAGGCCTTCGAGGAGGACAAGCAGTACGATGCCATCTTCAACATGCGTCGCCTGGAACTGGACCCTCGCTACGTGGTGCTATGCTACAAGGTGCAGTTCCGGTTGCCTTTGCTCACGCGCTCCATCCTGGAACGTGGCGAGAACAAGTACGGCTTCGTGGGCCGTGGCCGCCACCTGCTCTGGGCATTGATGTGCCAGGCGATCCTCAACGACAAGGACCTCGCGAAGATGGCCGAACGCTACGGACAGGACCTTTCCATCAGCGCCAATTACATGCAGTACATCAGCGCGCTGGCCACCGGACCCTGCCGCACCTTGCTGAGCGAACTCGTGGAACAGGAAGTGAACGCACAAGCGGTGAAGGCAGGCGAGTACAACTTCCTGCGCTCCAAGCAATCGTTCGACTATTGCATGGATGTCGCTGCTTCACGCTTGGGTTGGGAGAAGCGGAAGTTGTCGGGTGCGGCGTGGTGAACACCGCTGTGCGGTTGTAAGCCGTGCATCAAATGCTGTGGCATCATCGAAGGATGAGCGTGCGCTCGGCTTTGTTGCGAACGGCACTGGCGGTCATCCTGCTGTTACAGTGGTCGTGCTCTGAGGGGACATCGCAAAGAAGGGAACGTGGACCGGTGCTCATGGTGCAACCATTGGGGGCCGTTCCATCAGCACATGTGGATTCCGTCGTGCGGGCCTTGCAAAGGGAGTACAGGGCCCGTGTTCACATAGCCCCTTCATTGCCGTTGCCGGAACGAGCCCTCACGACCGTGAGAACACCACGATACCGTGCCGATACACTGATCGTCCGTTTGCGCGGGATCAAGCCGGACACGATCGATCATATCATCGGTCTTACGGAATCGGACATCAGCCACACGAAGCGTGCGGCGGACGGCACGATCAAGGAGCCACGGTCGAAGTACCAGGACTTCGGGATCTTCGGCTTGGGCTATGTTAACGGACCGTCCTGCGTGATCAGCACCTTCCGGTTGGGAGATGACGGTGAGCAGCGGTTCTTTGACCGGCTCTGCAAGATCGCGGTGCATGAGGTTGGACACAACAGGGGTTTACCGCATTGTCCGGAACAGCATTGTGTGATGCGTGATGCGGTGGAGCGTATCGCTTCGATAGACGGAACGGACAGGTTCTTGTGCCTGGCCTGTCGCGGTCGTTCGGGAGAAGGAGTGGTGGAACACTAGGTCGAGGTCGTTTGCCGTCAGGTCGTACATTCATCGGAGAAGCGGGACTCTTGGAGCAAGCACGCCCCACCACCCAACGCGCCTATCTGCTCGATGCCTTGCGGGGCTTCGCACTGTTCGGTGTGGTATACAGCAACTTCGCAGGGCTTGCGTTCTGGATGATGCTGCCACCCGAGCAGAAGGCAGCCTTGCCCGGAGCCTTCCTTGACGAACCCTTGGAATGGTTCCGGATAGTCTTCATCGACGGGAAGTTCTATTCGATCTTTTCCATGCTCTTCGGCATCGGCTTCGGCTTCTTCCTGGAGAAGGGGAGCGATGGCCTGCTGCGTTTCTACCGTCGCATGCTGGTCCTGTTGGTCATTGGCTGGTTGCACCTGCGCTATCTCTGGGCCGGCGACATCCTTTTCCTCTACGCGTTGCTCGGCCTGCTGCTTCCGCTCTTCCGGAAATTCCCCGATCGGGTTCTACTGGTCCTCGCTGCCATCTTGATCATTTCACCGATCGCGGTAGATGCCGTCGTGGTGCTTACGGACGGTCGCATCGATCCGGTGGCGCCCCTGCTCGCGCGCCTGGAGGCCCTCGATGCGGAACTGGGCTACACCACCTTCGACGCGCTGCTGGCCATGCCAGGCGGAGGATGGGATGAGTTCGTGGCCGCGAACGATCGCACCTGGCTGTTCCGCTTCGAACATCTGGTGGCGGGCAACCGACCGCAGAAAGTACTGGGGCTTTTCCTCATCGGGCTTTGGGTGGCACGCCGCAAGCTCTTCGTGGTGCCTGAGCAACACCGCACCCTGCTACGCCGCACGTGCATCGCTGGAACTGCCGTTGGCCTGCCCTTCTGCGGGCTGATGTGGTGGTCCGGCAAGCACCTCGGGGACATCCCCGCGGCAGGAGGTCTCATCGGCACTGCCAGCAGTGCCTTGGGCGTGGTGCCGCTGGCCATTGCCTATGCAAGCGGCTTCGCGTTGCTCTGGACGAAGGATCGCTGGCGGCGTCGGCTCACGGTACTCGCACCCATGGGTCGCATGGCGCTCACCAACTACCTCCTGCAAACGATCATCGGGCTGGCGCTCTTCACGGGCGTGGGCCTGGGCTGGGGCACGCATGTGAGCGCCGTGCAGTTCGAGAGCCTGGCACTCGCACTATTCATCGTGCAGGTCATATGGAGCCGCTGGTGGCTGGCGCATTTCCAGTACGGCCCGTTCGAGTGGGCCTGGCGCTCGCTCACCTACGGGAAGGTGATGCCGATGCGGAAGTGATGTGTCACAGCATCTGCGCGGCGCAAGTGTTCAATGGAACCGATCGACCGAACGCAGGCCATGCACTAGAACGATCAGCGCGCGTGGTGCCCTGCTCAACTCACGGCAGTACGAAGCGTGCTGCCTCCGGGCTGATCGCCATGCAGCGCAACGCATAGGATCCGGGCGGAAAGCCATGGACCGATAAGACCGTTCGCGCGCCATTCAACCGCCCGGAAAGCACCACCCGCCCACTGGCGTCGAACAACTCGAAGGGCGACACCGCATGATCGGCAGCCACGGATACCTGCAATTGCCGGGCAGCCGCATCAACCGTCACCACCGGAAGCCCGGCCGACGGTTCTCCGATACCGACATTCGTGTTCAGGTAGAGATCCAGCACTTCCTGCGCGGTAAGCCGGCGGCCCCAGATGCCGATGTCGTCCATTGCCCCGGACAGGAAATAGGTGCCTGCCGGGATGCTGGTATCGCTGCCGAAGCGCATCGGAGCGGTGCTGCTCGGGTTATAGTACAGGCCACCGCTGGACTGCCGGAATACTTCGGTGCCGTTCGCGAAGAAGATGATGGAATCCACATCCGCGTCGTGTACGATCGCGAAGTGGAACCAGGAGCCCGTGGCCAGGGCCGTATCGCAGCGGATCTCCGGATCGGTGCCGCTGCTGGTCTTCATCTCGATCTTGTTCTCATACAGCCCGTTGGCCACCACCATCCAACCGTTCTGCGGCCCGGTGCCGCGCTTCACCACAAAAGCCGTCGCGTTGGCATTGTACGTGTTGACCAGTGCCCACCAAGCGATGGCGTAAGAGGCATCGCCGAACCGCAGCGCCGGCGCATCGGCCACTTCGATGTAGTTGCTTGTCCCATTGAACGCATAGGCCCTGTCGGCGGTGCCGAAGCGGTCAGCCGCCAGCACGGCGCCATTCGATGTTCCATGATGGGCGTTGCCGCCGATGTCTTCGGCATTTCCGGTGAAGGGCCACCAGCCCACGAGGTCATCCTGCGGCACGTAGGGCGGTAGCTGGGCGCTTGCGGAAATGGGCAAAGCGACGATCGCTGCGAATAGAACGGTGCCGGTCGTGCGCATGGCGGTGAAGGTTGAAGGACGAATGTACTCCGGCCAACCACCGACTACCCTCCCGCGCTGAACCCCGACGCACCTATGGCATCTGCGCGGCGCGTGTGTTGGTTGGCACCACACCGCCGATGACCATGAGCACGAGGTCGCGATCATTATCGGCACCAGTGTACATCACGGTTCCGTCCATGTTTACATCCTCAGACAAATAGCCGGCAGCTGTGTTGGTGGGGATCACACCACCGATCGCCTGTAGAATAAAGTCGCGATCATTGTTCTCTCCGGTGTATTTCACCTGGTCATCCCCGCTCACATCCCCGCACCACAGCGCGAAAGTCCCGGGTTCCATGGCTTGCGCGTTCGATCCGTATGTGGCCACATCGCCATTGCTGAAGTTCACCGTCGCCGGTGCGCCGGTAAGCGCGATGGAATTGAAGCTGATGATCGAAAGATGGTTGCGGTGCATCACGGCGATGCGGTAGTCGTCCGCCTTCGCGGCAAAGCGCACGGGCGAGGTGCCGTCGGTGTCCACGATGTCGCCGTCGGCTTGCAGCAGGGCGTTGCGCGTGGCGATCACCAAGTTGTCATCGTCGCGCAGTTGCACATGCACCCAGTCGATGATCGCGTCATCGCCGGTGGTGGTGAACACGGCCGCCGTGGTGCTCTCGCCGCCGCCCTCCACCGTGGGGAAGCCCATCGCGGTGTAGGGTTCGTTCAGCGGGATCAGTCCGTTGGCGCGGAGTCCGTCGGTCATCAGGCCGCTGCCCGGATCGTAAGGGCCTTGCAGCATGGCGATGATGTTCGCGCGCACGCGCACCACGGGCACGTGTTGCACGCCTTGCTGCGCGCTGCCACCGCTGCCGGAGGCTGTGATGTAGTCCAGCTGGCCGACGCTGAAGCTCACCGTGCCGCCGCTGCCCATGGCCTCGCCGCCGGCGCTTACGGTGTTGCGCTGCGCGATGGACGTGTGGCCGATGAGCACCAGTGCGCAGGCCGTTGTGATGTGTTGGAGGAAGTTCATGTCGTTCGGTGGAATTGAAAGATGCGTTTACGGGCAGGTGATGTTGGTGAAGACCGGTGTGCCCGCGTTATTCACCGTCATGCGCCAGCATTGGCCGCTGGGCGATTTCATGATCACGCCGCGCGCGCTGTTGTCGATGTACACGTCGCCGCTGCTCACGTGCAATTTGCTTTTCGGGTCGGTGGTGCCCAGGCCCATGTTGCCACCGGCCTTCACCACCAGGTGACGCGCCGTGCCGAACTGGTCCAGGTAGAAGTAGTTGTCCGTTCCATCGTAGTTCAGTTCCCAGGCCGTGCCGGTGAGCGATCGCGTGAAGCGCACACCGCCATCGTTCACATGGATCTTCGCCGCCGGTGCATCGATGCCGAAACCGGTGTTGCCGTTCTTCAGCATCACCAGCGCGTTGCTGCGGTCGCTTGGCGCAGAGCCGTTGCCTACCACCAACAGGCGATCCGTAGCGGCCCAGGCCGTGGCGTTCGTGGGGGTGTAGTCCGCGCTGTACACGCCCAACGCGACTTCGCCGAAGGAACGCGCGATGACCTCATCGCCGATCGCCGCCGATCCGCTGCCCGAGGCGATCCCACTCCTACCAGCCGTGATGGATCCATGCCCTGTGGCATCGCCGCCGAGACCGAGCGTGACGGAGCAAGTGCCCGTGGCATTGCCCGTAGCGCCGAGCGACACCGCGTTGAGCCCCGTGGCCGAGCAGTTCTGCCCGATGGCCACCGCGTTCTGCGCCGAGGCCATGCAGTTCGATCCGAAGGCGAACGAATAGTTGGCGCTGGCCGTGCAGTTCTGTCCGCCAGCGAAGGAGTAGTGGCCCATGTTGCCCTCATCCCATTGCGCACCGTTCACGATGCCCGCGCGGAAGGCCGCCTTCTCCGGTATCCACATCAGGCGGCGACCGCTGCCGCTGGTAGGCGTGCCGCCCGTGGTGCCGTTGAAGAGCACCGCGCCGTTCTGCACATGCAGGTGCGCCGTGGGCGTGTTCGTGCCCAGGCCGAGGTTGCCGTTCTTCAGCAGCACCAGTGCGTTGGTGCGGATGTCGGGCCCCAGGCCGTTGCCGATGGTGAAGAGGCGATCGTTCACGGACCAGTCATCCACATCGGCGGGGGTGTAGTCCTCGCCGTAGGTGCCCAGCGCCACTTCGCCCCACGAGCGCGCGAACACGTTGTTGCCCAGCGCTACCGAATAGGCGCCGCTCGCCTGCGTGCTCTGGCCCAACGCGATGGATGATTCGCCCGTGGCATCCGGGCTGATCCCCGCCGCGAAGGAGGCCGTGCCCGAGGCCACCGTGTTCGATCCGAAGGCCACCGCGCGGTTGCCCGTGGCATGCACACCGGTACCGGCCGCGAAGGATTCCGAACCCGTGGACGTGGACGTGTAGCCGAACACCACCGAACGGTTCCCGCTCGCGGTGCAACCGAAGCCGCTGGCGAAGGAGTGCAGCCCAACGTTCGCATCGTCCCACGCCGCATCGGTCACTTGCCCCGCGCGGAACGCCGACTTACGCGGGTTGAAGAACAGGCGCGATCCCGCTCCGCTGGCGGTGATGGTCGCGCCCTGGCCGTGCGTGCCGGTAACGAGCAAGCCGTCGGTGCCCGCCACGGTCACCGCGCCGCCATCGGCCGTGATTGTTCGCCCCGCGCCCGCGCCGCCGAAGTCGTAGGATGCATCCAGCATTCCGCCCGTTCCACCGCTGCTCGCCGCGAAGAGCGCGTACGGCACGCTCAACATCCCCTGCGTACCGCTGATCGTGTAGTTGCTGCCGCCGTTCGGATCGGTTTCGCTCTTGATGAAGTACGGCCCCGCGCCCCAATCGATGGTGTTGAGGCTGCCGCTCTGCACGGCGCCGCCGCCCACCTGCACGCTCACCAGTCCGTTCGCATTGGTGCTGGGCGCATGCGTTTCCACATACACCGCCGTGCCGCTGATGGAGCCTTGCAGGATGCTGATGCGCATGCCCACCGGCGTATCGGCCAGCACCTCATCGTTGGCGTCGCGCACCACGGCCTGGTAGCTGAAGCGCACCGGTGCCTGCGCGCCTGCCTGCCGTGGCAGGAAGAGACTTGCGCCGGTGATCAGCAATGAAAGGAGAAGAGGAAGGCGTTGCATGGGATCGTGTGTTGTCAGGTTGATCCTACTCAGGAATGGGGAAGCCACCCGCGCAGAGGGTGCGCAGACGGACCGGGAAACTGTTGCTGAAGAAGAAAGCGGAGAACGAGTAATTCACACCGATCGAGCGCAGATCGTCTCCGGGTTGGACCACATCGAGATCACCGGTGTAGAATCCGTCATCGATGTACAGGTCCAGTGCGCTCACACGTACATAACCGGTCGGACAGGTCGCCATGATCGTGTTGTTGAACACACAGGGAGGATCCGTACAGGACAACGTTTCATTGGTTACGACCACCTGGAACGGTGATGAACTCGTCGGCACCTGCCACGTAGCCGAACCATCCGCCGCGCTGGTGAGCACCTTGCCCGCGCCGGGCGATCCACCCCGGATGCGCACCGCGCCATCGATGTCCAGCGCGGAGGTGGGCTGGTCGGTGCCGATACCGGTGTTGCCGTTCTTCAGGATCACCAGGGCGTTGCTGGGGTCACCATACGAACTGCCATTGCCGACGGTGAGCAGGCGGTCGGTGGGTTCCCAGGACGTGGCATCGCCCGAGTAGCCAGCGGTGTTGTTGAAGCTGCCCAGCACGGTTTCTCTCTTGGAAGGTGCGGTGGTGCCTTCGCCCAGGGCCAGGCTGTAATCGCCGCTGGCCGTGTTGCCCGCGCCGATGGCGGTGGCCGCCGTACCCGACGCCACGGTGTACTCGCCCATGGCGGTGGTGGCGCTGCCCGTGGCCTGCGTGTTCTGCCCGGTGGCGAAGGAGTGCCCGCCCACGTTCGGTGCATCCCATTGCGTGCTGTTGGTGGTGCCCACGCGGAAGGCGGCCTTGCTCTTGTCGAAGAACATGCGGCCATCATCATCGAAGCCCGGCGCATTGTCCAGGGTGCTGCTGCCCACGGCGAAATCGTTCGTGGCGCTGTTGGTGTTGTGGTCCACACCGGCCGTGGTGGTGAAAGCCCCGCCAACCGAGTTCGCCGCGAAGAGCGCGTACGGCACGCTCAGCATTTCCTGCGTACCGCTGATGGTGTAGTTGCCGCCGCCGTTCGGATCGGTCTCGCTCTTGATGAAGTACGGCCCCGCGCCCCAATCGATGGTGTTGAGGCTGCCGCTCTGCACGGCGCCCGCGCCCACTTGCACGCTCACCAGCCCGCTGGCGTTGGTGCTGGGCGTATGCGTTTCCACATACACCGCCGTGCCGTTGATGGAGCCTTGCAGGATGCTGATGCGCATGCCCACCGGCATATCGGCCAGCACGTCATCGTTGGCGTCGCGCACCACGGCCTGGTAGCTGAAGCGCACCGGTGCCTGGGCGCGGAGACTGGTCGCTGCCAGCAGCAGGATCACGCCTGCGCCAAGGCTTCGGCGGACAAGGGAAAGGAGAACGTGTCGCATGGGAAGGAAGTGGTTTGGTGGTCAGTGGATGGGTTCGGTGGTGATGGCGGAGCGCTGCGCGGGACGGTCCTCCAGGCGCAGTTGCAGACCCCGGTAATCGAAGTAGGCCCACACCCCGAAGGCGAGCATGAGGAAGGCGAAGACGATGATGAGGTAGGTGACGATCACCTGATGCCGCTCGGGCAGATGGGCTTGGTTGGAAGGCATCTCGTTCGGTTGACGGGCCGAACGTAGAGGGGCACCCTGCGGTAACGGGTGTTACAGAGCGTTACAACTTGCAAGGGGCTGGGGGACAGGGGTTCTGGGGGCGTTGCGGGGGAAGGGGAATGGGGGGTGTAACGGAGGTAATGGGGGCTCACACGGAGACACGGAGGCACGGAGGAATGCGACGGCGCTTCCGAACCGCACTCAAAAAGATGACCAAGCGGTCTACCCGGTGACGCGTTCCTGAAAGCCCTGGTGCAGGGCCTGAAGCCAGCCGAACGTACCGGTAGTGGACGTTCCGCTTTCGCGTGCCCATTGGATCGCTATGTGCGAGGTGTCCGGATCGGCCAGGTGGAGTTCCAGGGTGCTGCGCAGATGCGCCACGGCGCGCGGGTTGCTGGCGATCGTGGATCCGATGTGCCGACCTATCGCACGGGCCGCGCAGCGGTTGCGGTCGAAGGGCTCCTCGTCGAAGAGGTCCGCGTGTTCGGTGGTGATGTGCTCCAGCGCCACATCGAAGTACTGATCGATGACCGTGCGGATGTCGCTCAGGTCCTTCAGGCGATCGGGACGGTCACCGAAGGCGAGCAATTTCAACAGACACATGCCGGGCAGCGGTGGCACATGCAGCGTGCGGCCGTCCGCCAAAGGCAAGGCTTCGGCCTGCTGCATCACCTCCGAGAAACCGAGCATCACCAGTTCCGTTTCGCGCTCATCGAAGCGCACCGTGCCCTGCTCCTCGATTCCCCCGAAGGGCAGCACATCCACGATCGAATCGGTGGTCGTATGCACCACCCTGTAGGGAAGCCGCGTAGCGTGGAAGCCACTGCGGAGAAGCGCTTCGAGGATGGAGCGGTAAGCCGCATGGTCGGGTACCATGATGGCGAAATCGATGTCGTTGGTGTAGCGCACCGGCCGTATGCCGCTCCTTAGCGCCTGCAGGTCCTTGGCCGCCGCACCGATCAGGTAGCAGGGTACGTCGTGCTCGCGCATCACATCATCCAGCGCTGCGAACACCTTTTCGAAATGGGGCATGCCCAATTCACGGAAGTGCTGCGCGGAGATGTTCATCGTGGATGAGCTGGGCCGTTTCCACACAGCGACCGTCGCGCGAGTGTACCAGGTCGGCGTACGCGAGCACTGGCGGACAACAGCGGCCACCGAGTGTGTTCGCTTCAGGCTGATCCCAGAAGCGTTCGTACACGAGTACCTCGCCTTGCGGATCAGGGATCAAGTGCAGGTCGCGCACCAGGTTCAAGCGCGGCGCGGTGGTGTACAGCGTGAGTTCACCTGGATGCAGGTGGTTGGTGAGCAGCGCACCGGCCGCTTCGCCACCCCAACAGGTGGTGGTGGTGTCGATGGGTAGTTCACGCCAAGCGGCATCAGCGCCTTTGGCGAAGCGATACCGCCCGCGCGCCAGGCTGGGCTTGAGCCGTTCCACATAGGCATCGGTCCATTTGTGCAAGAGCGCCGCACGGTCCGGGATGATCAGACCACGCGCGCCTTTCTCCAACAGTAGGCCGTTCTTCACCATGTTCTGCAAGGCGATGCTCACGGTGGCGATGCTGGTGCCGCTGCGTTGGGCGAGGGTGGCCAGGGTCGCCTCCACCGCCTTCGAATCGATGAGCAGCACGAACCCGACCCGTAGCCCCGCCTTGCTGAAGGCCCGTTGCCGCTTCTCCACTTCCTGCGTGAGACCCGGACGACCATCGATATACACGTACCTCCCGCCGCTACGGATCGTGCAATTGCCGTTCGCCTCCAGGTAGTTGATCCGCCGCTCGCGCATCAGTTCGCGTACGGTCGGGTTCAAACGGGCGGCCACCAGCAAGCCCGCCTTGTAGGCCTTAAGTTGTTCCTCCAGGTGCGGGAGCATGTGTGAGCGCACCTCACGCTTCACCTCCACTAGGAAGGTCTGGGCTTTCCCCTCGATCATGAGGGTCAATTCCCCATCGGCATCAGCCCGGCCTCCTGGTTTCCAATGAGGGGCGAACTCCTTGACCACCAGTGGATCCGCCAACAGGGCATGGATGATGTCGGTCTCCTGCATTTTCACGTTTTACTCGTTTTTACGTTCCGTGAAGATACAATGTTAGTGGAATAACCAACTCGCGTAGCGTGGCCCCTCTTCACACCTCCCCCGCCAGCACCTCCAGATCGGCCCCATCCCCCGCTCCCGCTTTGCGCCGCACGCGCATGCGCACCTGGCGGATGGCTTCGGCGCCTACGCCGAGCATGGCGGCCATTTCCTTGCTGTTCATGCCCAGGCGGCTGAGGGCCATGAAGCGTGTTTCGGCCGGGGTGAGCGCGGGGATGCGTTCGGCGAGGCGCGCGAAGAAGCCCGCGTGTACTTTCTCGAAGAGCGCGCTGAACTCGTGCCAGTCCTGGTCGGTGAGCAGCACGGACTTCTGCAGCAGCTTCAGGTGAACGTCGCGGTCCACGGGTTCGGGCGCGGGAACGGCTTCCTTCAGGCGCAGCACTTCCTGTTCGGCCTCGCTGAGCAGCGCGCTCTTCTCCTGGAACGAGCGCATGAAGGCTTGCAGGTCGGCGGAGGCGGTGCGCAACTCGGCTTCGGTGATGCGCTGCGCGGCCTCCAGTTCGCGGCGCTTGCTGCGGGCGCGCACGCGCTGGCGGTTGAAGAGCAGCAGGGCGATGATCATGGTGAGCAGCAGCGCGGCGATGATGCCGTTGCGGCGCGTGAGCTCGCCGGCGAGGCGCAGTTCCAGCGCTTCGGCTTCGGCGCGCATGCGGTCGGCCTGCAGCTTCTGTTCGGCGCGGGTGAGCTTCATGGCGCTGAAGGCGCGGTCCAGGCTGTCGCGCACGAAGAGGGCCGAGTCGATGTACACGGATGCCTTGGCCGCATCGCCGTCCACCGCGTACAATTTGGCGAGCAGCGGGAAGAGCGGCTCCAGGCGATCGAACTGCTCGGAACGCCGCGCGCGATCGTAGGCTTCGCTGAGCAATTGACGCGCTGCTGTGTGGTCGCCTTGTCGCAAGCGGATGTCGCCGAGCGCGGTGAGGGCACCGGCGGCGAGGCCGTCATCGCCGAATTCACGCGCGAAGGTGGCGTCGGTTTCCAGCAGTGGGATGGCTTGCGCGTAATCGCCGCGTTGGTACAGGTTGTGTCCGAGGTTGCCGGTGGTGATGCCGATCCATTGGCGTTCGCCGAGGCGTTCGGCGGAAGCGAGCGCGAGGCGGAAGTAGTGATCGGAGGAGTCGGGCTGCTCCAGCGCGCGGTAGCAGAGGCCCATGGTGTTGAGCAGGGTGGTGCTGTGGTCGGGCAGGCCCTCCACGGCACCGGCGTCGACGGCTTGTCGCAGGTGCTCCAATGCGCTGCGATGGTCGCGGAAGCGATAGTGCGCGAGGGCGACGTGGTAGAGGCAGATCTGTTTCAGCGGAAAGGTCTGCGCGTCCATGGTGCGCAACAGTTCGGCCGCGCGCGCCAGGTGACGAAAGCCTTCCTCGTAGTTGTGCAAATGGCTGAAGTAGTAATGACCGAGCAAACTTTCGGCGCGCACGCGCAGCCAATCGGCCTGCTTCGTCTCCGCGAGCGTGAAGAGGCTGTCGAGCATCGGCACCACCATGCTGCCTGGATACTGCTTGCGGTAGTAGTAGAAGTGCGCGCGCATCAACGCGGCTTCGAGGAGGAGGTCTTCGTCGTTGGCCTGTTCAGCGGCTTGGCGCACGGCGACGATATCGCGGAAGACGGCGGCGGAGTCGAGCGTGAAAAGGTCGTGCAGGTAGAAGCTGGAGAGCTGCACCATGCGCTGGGCGGGGGTGCGGCCCGCGAGGCTGTCGGGAGTGATGGTGCCCGCGCGCAGCGGAAGCCCTGCGGAGAGTAGGGCGATGATGCATAGACAGCGCAGGGGTGCTTCGGGCATGGTTGTGCAAGATGGTGAAGCGGGGTGAATTGAAGGCGGCCTATGACGCTTGATCACCTACATGAAGGTGATGCCGATGCGGAAGGGATCTTTGCACATGCGACCGTTGTTGATCCTGCTCCTGCTGCTCTGTCTCGGTTGCGGGGTGAAGCGACCCGATAACGGACCGCCGCCAGACCACAAGCTCACGGTGCTGGTTCAGCCCTTGGGTCCGATCCCTGCCGCGCAGCTTGACAGCGTGCGTGTTGGGTTGGTGCTCGTGCATGGGGCGGAGGTCCGGATCGCCGGGCAGGTCGAGTTGCCGGCTTCGGCCTACACCACCTTGCGCAGCCCACGCTACCGGGCCGACACACTGATCGCCTGGCTGCGGGAGGTGAAGCCGGACAGCGTGGACCTAATCCTCGGGATCACGGCGCAGGACATCAGCATCACGAAGTATGGAGCGGACGGTGCCATCAAGGAACCCACTTGGAAATACCGCGACTTCGGCATCTTCGGTCTGGGCTACATCGGGGGACCTTCGTGCGTGGTGAGCACCTTCCGCTTGGGCGATGGGCGTGGCCCCGTGTTCTTCGATCGCTTGCTGAAGGTGACCGTGCATGAGATCGGGCACAACCGTCGATTGCCGCATTGCCTGGACCCCGGCTGTGTGATGCGTGATGCTGTGGAGCACCTGTCTTCCGTGGATGCCGCAGGCCGTGGGATGTGCGCAGTGTGCAGACAGCGCGCGAACAGGTACTAGTCCTGCAGGTCGCGCTCCACCAAGGCCTGGTGGTGCTGAGCGTGGTGGATGGTGAAGAACAACATCTCGCGCACAGTGAGCTTGCCCAGCAAGGGATGTGGAAGCAGGTAGCGGTCGAGTTCCTCCTCCGACCAATTGTCCACCCGCTTCTCCATGGTGGCAATGATGCGGCGTAAGTCGGCCACGATGGGGTCCACCGCTGAAGCGGGGATCATCGGAGGAACGAACCGCCCGGAAGCTCGGCCACCCGCAGCGAGCTTTTCCTTGTAGCGCTCGACCAATGCGTCATAGTCACGCGGTGTGCGGTTTGGTCTCCCGAAGCGCCAGCGCAGGAACCACTTGGGTACCACCAACGCCATGGCGACCGGTGCTGTGGCACGTTTGATATGTTCCAACTGCTGTGCGGCGGTCCACTTTCCGTTCATGGAACGATCGCGTGCCTCCACCGGCACGGCGAGGGTGCGCACGATGAATGCTTCGTAGTGTTCGCGCAATGCGGTGTTGATCTGCGAGCGGTCCATGTATCGTTCGGGCGATCGGGAAGTTCAAGCACGTTTCCGGAAAAGCCCATGGACCTCGTGCCCGATATTCCTGCGTGGCGCAATGCGCACCACATGACCGTGTTGGTATGCACATATCAGACCGAGGAGTTGCAGGTTGCCGTTCAAGTACCAGGACGGGAGCACCTCGCTCTTCTTGAAATTGGCTTGGCGCACCTGATGTACGAGCTCTTCAACAAAGGGTGTCGCCGGGCGCTTCGTCGAATGCGGAGCGAAAGCCTTGCGTTCGGTACTCCACCCCCGACCACGCAAGCGGGGCTTCAGGCCGTAGATGTAGTACTCCACGGGGTCCATGCCGCGTAAGTGGAGGTGCTCTTGTAAGCCCTTTCCGTCGAAATAGTTCACATGATTGATCAGCAGCTCGGAGCGCGCGCCATCGATCACATGCGTGAGGCGGTGCTTCCAAACATCCTCATGACCGTTCGGGGTGATGAAGTGGAAGTGCCCACCGGGTTTGAGGTAACCGGCCACGTTACGCAGTACGGCACCGATGTCCATCACGTGTTCGATGATGTCGCGTGCGATCACCAGGTCGAATCGGCCGTCCAGTTCGCGCCGATGTTCCTCGGGAATGGAACGGATACCGGCGTATCCGTGGTCGCGCAGGTTCAGGTCGAGCACCTCCTGCACCACGTCCATTACAGTGGTCCTCATCGCCGGGAATACGCGGCGCATCCCTTCGGCGAAATAGCCAGAGCCCGGACCGAGTTCCAGCATGTGGTCCACGTTGATGCCGCGCCTGCGCAGCCCCAAGGCGAAATGAACGCCCCGCCGGAAATTGCGTACCAGATTTCGCCCTTGCTCGTGTACCGGCATCCGCAGGCTTTCCTCCACATAGTAAGCCAGGCAGCCGCGTGCGGTCTCCTCACCCGTCAGCATGGGGTCCAGTTGCATCAACCCGCAACTGGTGCAGCGAACGATGTCGGTGGACCGGATATCCCAAAAGTCCGTGCGCCCCAAAAGCAGTGCATCCCTCGAGCCGCATAACCGACAGGGTTCTTTTCGGCTGACCGCCGGATCGGGTGTAGGGGGGAACGAGTCCATGCGTCTTGGCGACCGGGTCATGCCTTGGTTTGCGTCAGTGTCGCCACTGATCGGACAGAGTCCGACCTTGCCTCCAACACACCCGAAGCGATGGATCCGCCAAGCATGCGTTCCTGCGTTCGGTCAAAAGCAGCCTCGATAGTTGCGTAGTGGTAGGGTCTGACACCGTAGTCCATGTGCCGAAGATCGCATAGTTCCGCCGCTTTCGATCCCTGGCGCCTGTGTGTGTGGGCTGCATGATAGCCTTCATGCTCGGCATGGACCGGATGGCGCTACGCATGGTGCGAACAACGGTCACGGCGGCACCGGACCCCGGTAGACTACGCATGGCACATCGAACGAAGGGCACTGGCCATGCAGGGGTAAGGGCATGTGCAGTGTGTCCCCGGCGGTGATCGTATGGAAGGGGAAGGGACCGTGCAACCACCGGTCCATGCACGCCTTGTCGATGGGATCGGTGTACATGTCCCCGGCCTCATGATCGCGGATGAGTTGGTCGTACCGCGTGCGATCCACGCGGTCACGATCGAAGATGAGGTAAGTGCCGGCGGGCAGGTCCAGCCAGCCGTGACCGTCGCTGTTCATCTGGATCGAGTCGAGCAGCGGTGCATCGGGATCGTTCATCACAAAGCGGCCTGTGCTGTCAGGGATCGCCTTGCGGATGTACATGCGACCGCTCCAGGGATACGGGCGTGGCATGCCTTCAGGGCCGGGGTCCTCGCCGCCGCAGTACGCCTCGGTGTAGGTGGCGTGGATGTGGAGGATGCCCGGACCGTTGGCGCGTTGCCCGTCGGTCGCTCTGCCGCTGTCGGCGTGACGCATCGAGGTGCATGCGACAACGAAGACGCATGCCAGCCCAATGCCTCCAGTGCGCGTTGCCGATGCCATCTTCGGTCAGGTATCATACCGTGGCCACCACCTTCAGTTCAATGGCGATCGGCGTGGGCAGGCAGTTGATCTCCAACGTCGTCCGGCATGGCGGGTCCTTTTCGAAGTACTCCTTCCACAGCCGGTTGTAGGTGGGGAAGTCGTCCTTCATGTTGGTGAGGAAGACCGTCACGTCCACGATCTTCTCCCACGATGAGCCGCTGTCCTCCAGGATCCACTTCACGTTCTGGAACACGCTGCGCACTTGGGTTTCGATGTCGTACGAAGCGATCGTGCCATCGGTGTTCAGCTCGACGCCAGGGATCTTCTTGGTGCCGCGCTCACGCGGGCCCACGCCACTGAGGAAGAGCAGATCACCCACGCGGCGGGCATGCGGGTAATGGCCAACGGGCTCGGGGGCTTTGTTGCTGGATATGCTGGACATGCTGCGAAGATGGGGCGCGGACCCCGAGCCTCCAAAGCGGCGAGGCCCCGTCCCCGGGGCCTCGTCGATCAAATCCGCGGTGCGTCTGCGGAGCGCTTTGTTCGCTCCTGCCCTCCCGGACCGGTCGCACATCGACCGCTCTGCTCGAACGGTACGATGATGGAACAACGCAGTGTGCGACTTTGTTCGGACGAAGGTTCGAAGCGAGTGGGATCTGTGTGGGGTACGTCCGGGGTCTTGTTCCAAGGACCGTGGATCCGACACCACCACCTCATTGCCCGAAGGACGATCTTTGCAACACACCCCCCAGTGGATACCATGCGCTACCGCCGCCTCGGCACATCCGGCCTGCAACTCTCCGAGCTCTCGCTGGGCTCCTGGCTCACCTTCGGCAAACAGATCACTGATGATACCGCCGAGGCGCTGATGAAGATCGCCTATGACAACGGCGTCAACTTCTTCGATAACGCGGAGATCTATGCCCGTGGCGAAAGTGAGCGGGTGATGGGCCGTATCCTGAAGAAGATGGAGTGGCCGCGCGACACGTGGACGGTGAGCAGCAAGGTCTTCTTCGGTGCGGGTGGCAAACTACCCACGCAGCTCGGCCTGCACCGCAAGCATGTGGTGGAGGCCTGCCATGCGGCACTGCAACGCTTGCAGGTGGACTACGTGGATCTCTTCTTCTGCCACCGACCGGACCCCAACACGCCCATCAGTGAAACGGTGTGGACCATGCACCAGCTGATCATGCAGGGCAAGGTGATGTACTGGGGCACCAGCGAATGGAGCGCCGAGGAGATCAAGCAGGCGCATGCTGTCGCCGAGAAGCACCACTTGATCGGACCAGTGATGGAGCAACCGCAGTACAACCTCTTCCACCGCGAGAAGGTGGAGAAGGAGTTCGGGCCGCTCTACGATACCGTGGGTTTGGGCACCACCATCTGGAGCCCGCTCGCCAGCGGCATCCTCAGCGGCAAGCACACGTTGGAAGGGGATGCCTCATCACGCCTGCGC
>DEQO01000101.1 GCA_002360495.1 Flavobacteriales bacterium UBA3364 | reverse complement strand
GAGCGTCTGCTCGTAAGTGCTGACACGGCCCTTCGTCTTGTCCTCATCGAAACGGCGGCGGGCACGTGCTTCGGGCTTTGCGGTCAGGAAGAACTTGATGTCGGCGTTCGGAAACACCACCGTACCGATGTCGCGACCGTCCATCACCACGCCACCGCCCTGCCCCATCTGCTGTTGCAACTGCACCAGTTTGGCCCGCACCTCGGGCACGGGGCTAACGAGCGTGACCTTGTTGCTCACGTCCATCTCACGGATGCGATGTTCCACGTTGCGCCCGTCCAGCATGGTGACACTGCGCTGGGTGGCATCGTCATGCCTGAATCCGATGTGGATGTTGGGCAGCACCCGGAGCAGGTTCGGCGTATCGAGCACATCGCCCACCACAAGGCCGTTCTCCATGGCATACAACGCCATGGCCCGGTACATGGCCCCACTGTCGATGTAGGTGTACTGCAGGTGGTGCGCCAGTTGCCTGGCCAGCGTGCTCTTGCCGCAACTGCTGTAGCCGTCTATGGCGATGGTGATGCGCTTCACAGGCGGTGGTTGGTGCAGCCAAGGTAGCAGGACGAAGCCTCATGGGCCCATTCCACCTTGCCGCGCCGACCGGAAACGACTGATGTGCCTTGAGCCATCTCAGGATCATCCTTCGGTCCGTGCCGGGGCCTGTTGCAGCCCTCCTTCGTTGCTCAACCCTTGCAGAGCGTCCAGCTATGCCCGGGTTCCCGTCCCGGCTGGCTGCAAAACTCATCCGGCTCGCTGCCAGGAACCAATTTGGGACGGCTTCTATTCCTCGACCTTCTTGAAATCCGCGAAGCGAATACCCAGGGTAATGGTGTTCGAGATGCCGGCCAGGTGCAACTGCGAGTAGGCGTAGCTGATGTGGAACTTGCTCACGCGAAGGCCGACACCGAAGCTCACCCCGGTGATCGCTGGTTTGTCCGGAAGGACCAGTTCCTGCCTGCGGCGTGCATTGTAGGCAACGCGCAACATGAAGTTCTTGCTCAAGAGTATCTCCGCGCTAGGCACCAGATGCAGCACCGTGCGATCCCATGTGGTCACCTTCTCCTCGATCACTTCGCCCGTGGTCGGGTCGATCACCACGGGGGCATTGGGGTCGGTATAGGTGAGGTCCCACTGTTGCAGCTGCTCCATCATCAATCCCAAACGGAAGGGAGCATGCTTGAACTTGTAGGTGATGCCCAGCTGTACCTGGAACGGTAGTTTCTCACGCTGGTCCGTGAAGGTGGATGCCTGGTAGCCGATGTTGCGCAACATACCGGCCACCGTCAGGCCGATGGAGCGCTTCTCGAAGACACCCCCGATATCCATGGCCCATGCCGAGGACTTGTACGTGTCCAGATTGCTTGTGATGAACTTCAGGTTGGCGCCCACGCTGAACAAGCTGTCGATCGCCTTCCCCGCACCGGCCTGGACCACGTACTCGCCAGCACGGAACGTACCGAGCTCGGTGCCCACCTCATCGGTGCGCGTGAAGGAGCCATAATCCACGTATTGCAGGGTGCCTGAGACCGTGATGCCGCTGCTGTCCAAATGATGCCCGTAGGAGACGTAGCCGATGTTGGTCCCGGAGAAGTATGGCAGGTAGCTCAACGCCACCTGACGGCCCATGTCCCTGTTGAGCAACGCAGGGTTGAAGATGCCCAGGTTGAGATCGTTGTCCTTAACGGCGATATAGTTCCCGCCCAACGCCGAAGCGCGTGCCGAACTGGGAATATCCAGGATGCGGAACGCCGATCTCCCCCCGAGCTGCGCGAAAGCGGTCGGGCTCCACATGAAAAGGACGGTCAGGAGAACAGGGCGTATCCGAAGGAGCATGGGCGTCACATAGCGTGATGGGAACGCAAGATAGCAGTGCCTAGTATCCGACCGATCATTTGCCGGGATACCTTGGCCCCATGCGGCGAACGGTTCGTGCGATCCTGTGGCTCTCCTTCCTTTTCCTGTACGGATGTTCGGCGAACAATGATGTCGTCCGTCACGGACCATTCCAGACGCGGAAATACGGACCCGGACAGCAAGTCGACATCGCTCAGGTGCCGAAACCGGCCGAACGCACGGCGCTTCATTGCGAGGACGTCCATAGGATGGCCACGACGCCGGTCCCACCTGTAGAACAAGCCTCCCTTCGCGAACCGTTGACGGCTTCCGTCAACGAGAACGGGCTGCAACGAACTCCACCCGAACGCTGGACACCGCGCAGCAAGCATGGCGGGATCCGCTCCGTCGCGCCGCTCGTGAGGAAGGTAGTCGCAACCTCCGATGAACAGTCCACGGATGGACCCCGACGTTGGAACCGCATGGCGCTGGTCTCCGGTGCTTTCCTGATCCTCGCCCTTCTCGTTGCCGCGACGGGCGGTGGTGGTATCATCGGGTTGATCTTCACCTTCTCGATCCTCACGGGGATCATCGGGCTCCTGCTCGCCATCAAGCACAACGAGCGCGGGAAGGGTATCGCCATCGCGGCCATCGCCATTCCCGTTGCCATCCTCGTCGCAGCCGTTCTTGCGCTCAATGCAGGCTGACGAACTTCAGCTGCGAAACAGCAACGAACCGTCGCCGTAGCTCAGGAAACGATACCCGTTGGCCAGCGCATGGTCGTAGACGGTGCGCCAATCCGGACCCACGAAGGCGGCGACCAGTAGAAGGAGGGTGCTCTGCGGTTGGTGGAAGTTGGTGACCAGCGCATCCGCGAAACGGAAGGTGTAGCCTGGAGCGATCAATACCCGGGTCGTTCCTGTAAGCACATGGTCGGTATTCCTTTCAACCTGTGCGATCACGGCCCGTAGTGCTTCCGTTGCGGTCGGCAGCATCGATCCTTCTGGAACGTACGGCTCCCATTGGCCCACCGCCATTTCGGTCCCCGCTCTCCCTTGCAAGAGCATGACGCCGTGCCAATAGAGGCTCTCCAAGGTCCGCAAGGCGGTGGTACCGACAGGAACGATCGGCGCGGTGCCGAGCTGCCGGCGCAATTGCAGCAACGCCTCCAACGTTATCCGGACCTGCTCGGCATGCATGGCGTGTTCGGCCATGGTGGCACTCTTCACCGGAAGAAAGGTCCCGGCGCCGACATGCAGGGTGAGCGTTGTGGACCGCACTCCCTTGCCGCTGAGCCGCTCCAGTAGCTCCTTGCTGAAATGCAAGCTCGCCGTTGGTGCTGCCACCGATCCGTCGCGTTCGCCGAAGACGGTATTGTAGCGCGTGTCGTCAGCCGCCATTGCCGAGCGCCGCATGTAAGGAGGCAAGGGCACGGATCCAAATCGATCCAATTGTTCGAGGAATGTGCCCCCTCCCTCCCAGCTGAACTCGATCAAGTGCTCCCCATCGCGGTGTTCGATACGCCCGGCCCGCAGCGCATGGATGTCCTTTCGCACGATCAACTCCTCCCCCTTCCAACGCTTCGCATTGCCCATCATGCACCACCAGCGCGAGCAATTCCGGTCCAACAACGCCTGTTCGATCGGCCTGCCCGCCTCCGGGTTTAGTACCATGCATTCCAAGGCCGCTCCGGTGGCGCGTTTGAAACCGATGCGGGCATGGACCACCCGCGTATCGTTCAGGACGAGCAGTGCATCGGGCGGCAGAACATCCGGAAGATCCGTGAACGTCCGGTCCTGGACCACACCGTCGCGCAGCACCAGCAATTTGCTGGCATCCCGCTGCCCCAACGGCTGCTGTGCGATACGGCCTTCCGGCAGCTCATAGGTGAAGTCGTGTATGGAAAGCCCGCGCGGATCCATGCGGCGCGAAGATCGCAGGAAGCTAGCAGCCCCACACACTCCTCCATGCGCCCGACCGCACGTCGATCACTCCTTGACGAACCGCCCGACGGAGCGATGCCCATCCTGTTCCAAATGAAGCAGGTACACGCCGGCGGGCCAGTTCTTCACCAGGATGGCGATGATCCCCGCCCCAACGCGTGATCCGGTATGTACGGTACGACCGGTGATGTCCATGATACTGTAACGCACCTGCCCTCGACCTTCCGGGACCGACACGTTCAACAACGCGGAAACGGGGTTCGGCCAGATCCGGGCGTCACCGATCGCGTCCTCATCGACCCCGGCAACACCCAAGTAGTCCTTCACGGCGCGGTATGCGTTGAGCTTGCCCATTCCCCAACGTGTACTTCCACCTTCGGGGATCACCCCGGTGTCATCATCCGTGCGGGCAGTAAGCTTGATGATCTCCTTGGCCTGGGCCGGGGTAAGTGACGGATCGGCCTCGAGCATCAACGCCACGGTTCCCGCGGTTGCCGGACCCGCCATGCTGGTCCCGGAAAAACGCGCGAACGGATAGTCGCGGCCTTGGAACTCCACCGAGGCGATCTCCGTGAAATCATCGTCCGTGAACGAGCTGATCGAAGAAGCCACGTTGACACCCGGGGCTGCGATGTCCGGTTTCACACGTTCATCCAAGGTGGGGCCGTTGGAGGAGAACCATGCGAGCTCCCCGCCGAACTGCTCGCCCGTGGAGGAGAAATAGTCCGAATTGTAGGCCGCCACGGTGATCAGGCTCCTGGTACATGCTGGTTCGCTGATGCCGTATTGGGCGTCGCCTTGCGTCCATCCCGGTTGTGGCGCCTGGAAAGCCTGTCCCCAGTTGCCGACTCCGTTGGACAGCTCAACAAGGTTCCAGAAATGCACCGTGCCGCTTTCGGCTGTCGCTTTCATCAGGATCTTCAGCGAATTGCTCCTGTTCTTGATCCGCAAACGGAAGTGCGGACGACCATTGAGCGGATGTGCCGCTTCGGCCGTGAGGTTGAAGTAGACCGTATCATTCCCTTGTATGATGGACGAATCGAGATAGGCCTGCTGCGTAGCGGTATTGTACCACGGTGTTTC
>DEQO01000111.1 GCA_002360495.1 Flavobacteriales bacterium UBA3364 | reverse complement strand
TACACAGGGATGTTCGATCACATCCGGGAATTGTACGCTCATCTCCCCAGCGCGAAGATCCGCGGTTACAAAGCCGGACGCTTCAGCTTCAACACGCCCGGTGGCCGCTGCGAGACCTGCAAGGGTGCCGGTGTGCGTTCCATCGAGATGAACTTCCTGCCTGATGTGAGCGTGCCGTGCGAGACCTGCCGTGGCAAACGCTTCGACCGCGAAACCTTGGAAGTGCGCTACAAAGGAAAGAGCATCGCCGATGTGCTGGCCATGCCGGTCGAGGACGCCGTCGTCCATTTCGCCGATATCCCGCACATCAATACCAAGTTGCGCACCTTGATGGATGTCGGCCTCGGCTATGTGACCCTCGGACAGAGCAGCACCACCTTGAGCGGCGGTGAAGCACAGCGCATCAAGCTCGCCACGGAGCTGAGCAAGCGCGACACCGGCAACACCTTCTACATCCTGGATGAACCCACAACGGGACTGCACTTCGAGGACGTGAAGCAGTTGATCCACGTCTTGGACCGCCTCGTTGACCATGGCAACACCGTTCTGGTGATCGAGCACAACCTGGACATCATCAAAGTAGCCGATCATGTGATCGACATGGGCCCGGAAGGCGGCGCCGGTGGCGGACAAGTGGTGGCCCGAGGCACACCGGAAGAGGTGGTGCTGATGGGGCGCGGACATACCTATCCATATTTGAGAACGGAGCTCAACTAGAGTATGGGCGCGGGATACCGCACCCCAACCCAATTTTCCAAATGGCAAAGACACCACAAGCCCACCACGACAGCGAACGCCGGATCAAGAAAGCCTTCAAACGCAAGGGCTGGAGCGAAGTGAAGGCCAACGACAGCTGGGCGATCTTCAAGATCATGAGCGAGTTCGTGGAAGGCTTCGAGGCCATGCAACGGATCCGCCCGTGTGTCAGCATCTTCGGGAGTGCCCGGACCAAGCCCGATGCCGAAGCGTACAAACTGGCCGAGGAGATCGCCTTCCAGCTCACCGGCAACGGTTATGGCGTGATCACTGGCGGTGGTCCAGGTATCATGGAAGCTGCCAACAAGGGTGCACAGCGCGGCGGTGGCACCAGCGTTGGCCTCAATATCGAACTGCCGTTCGAGCAACAGCCGAACCCGTACATCGACAAGGAGAAGAGCATCAACTTCGATTACTTCTTCGTTCGAAAGGTGATGTTCATCAAGTACAGCCAGGGGTTCATCGTTCTGCCCGGTGGTTTCGGGACCCTGGACGAACTATTCGAGGCGCTCACCCTGATCCAGACACAGAAGATCGGGCGCTTCCCCATCATCCTTGTTGGCCGTAAATACTGGCAGGGACTGTACGACTGGATCAAGACCGTGATGGGCGACCAGCACAGGAACGTGAACCCCGAGGACCTCGAGCTCTTCAGCATCGTGGACAAGCCCGAAGAGGCCGTCGCAGCCATCGACAGCTTCTACAGCAAGTACATGCTGAAGCCGAATTTCTAGGGCGGCCTGCCTGTTCCGCCCCCACGCTTCCTGACGGGGTCGACCTGGGACGGTACGCAATACATCGTCCCAAGTCCACAAGTTCCTGTTGGTATTGCTAAGTTCGCCGGTGGATCGGCTCAAGGGTGTGCGGGTACATTTGGACGCAGCCCTCTCCGGGTCGGCCCATACCTAGCGAACTACCATGGCGAACCAATTGGTCCTGCTGATCAACTTTATCGGACTGTTGCTCATCGATCCGTTCTTCCTGGCGGATATCAGCATCACCCAGAACATCCCCACCACCATGACCCCGGGCAGCGAGGTGCGGGTGACGGTGACCGTGAACAAGGGTGAACTGTCCGGTTTCGCGAAGCTGCAGCTGGACCTGCCTCCGGGCATGACCGCGACGGCCATCGAGACCAAGGGAGCTTCCTTCACCTTCGCCGACCAGAAGGCCAAGTTCATCTGGATGGCGCTGCCCAGCACCCCCACTTTCAAGGTGAGCTACACGTTGAGCGCTGAAGCTTCGGTCAGTGGCAACCAGGCCATCCAAGGTCGCCTTTCCTACATCGAGGACAACGAACGTAAGACCTTCGATATGCCGACCTCCACCGTCAACCTTGGCGAGGCTGTCGCGGTACAAGTGGCCCAGACCACCACCACTGGAGAGCCCAGCGCGCAGGACCTCGTCTCTGCCGGGGCAGGTGCACCGGCCGGTAGCACGATGATGGCCGTTATCGATCAGGCCAGCGGCACCGCTCCCATCCAAGGCATGGGTGGTGTTACCGGGACCCGTACCGTAACTCCTGTGAGCGAGAACGAAATGCTCGTCGAGGTGATCGTGAAGAAGGGCGAGATCCGCGGGTTCGGCAAGTTGCAAGAGACGATCCCGCAAGGCTTCACCGCACTTGAGAAAACAAGTAGCGAGGCCATCTTCACCGCACAGGACCGCATCGCCAAATTCGTGTGGCTCAACCTCCCCGCCAGCCCGGAGATACGCGTCGTGTACAAGCTGCGCGCGAACGAACGCCCCGAGGGTGAATACAGCATCGATGGCGAATTCGGCTACCTGCTGAACGACGAGACCCAGAAGGCCGTTCTCGGAACCTCGAAGTTCTTCATCGGACCGAAGGCGCTTGAGGCCATGAAGCTGCAGGAGATGGCCAACGACCCCGTCCACGTAGACCCGATGGCCAATGCCGACGCCGAATTGGCCGAACGCCAGCGCAAGGAGCGTGAAGCAGCAGAGCTTGCAGCGGCTGCGAAGGCCCAGCAGGAAGCTGTCGCGAAAGCGGAAGAGTCCAAGCGCGTGGAACAGGAGCGCGCACAAAAGACCGAAACCCAAGCAAGCAAGCCTGCCAAGCCCGAGGTCACCGCCAGCAAGAACACGAAACCTGCGACAGATCCGAAGAAGGTCACCTCTACCCCCGCACCGGAGAACGGCATCCTGTACAAGGTCCAGATCTCCGCAGGCCATCGTGAAGTGGGCAAGGGCTACTTCAGCGCGCGCCACCGCTTCAGCGGGAACTACAATGTGGAGCGCCACCAGGGCTGGATCAAATACGTCACCGGACGCTTCGGCTCCTACTCCGAAGCCCGTGACCAACGTGTTTCGTTCGTCGCAGCCGGCCACAACTTCCCAGGCCCCTTCGTAACGGCCTACAACAACGGCGATCGCATCACCGTACAAGAGGCACTGCTCCTGAGCAACCAGAAGTGGATCCAGTAGCACGCCGATAGCACCACGGACCGGATCGCATGTCCCAGCGCAACGTCCTTTGCCCCAGCCCGCTCCGGTTCCTCGCTTGCGCGGTATTCCCGATCGCGCTGATCTTGCCGGGAACTTCCTTGGCACAGACCGATACCACTGGGGTCGACAGCGCAACCGTACAGTTGAAGCCTTCGTTCGGCCTGGGTCCCGGCATGTTCGCCTTCTACGGCGACGTCGGCAAGGACCACGAAGGTTACAGCCCGCTGGTCACCCGTGTGGGGTATGAGTTGCGCGCCTCCGTACCGATCACCCAGTGGCTTGAAGGAGGCATCTATGTCCTTCACGGCCGCTTGGGTGTGAACGAACGAAGCCTTGAGCGCAACCTCAACTTCGAGTCGCGCATCACGACAGGTGGCCTCCAATTCCGTTACAACTTCCTCCAGTTCCTCAATCCCAAGAGGGTCGTTGAACCATTCGTGACCGTGGGTTTCGAATCGGTCGAGTTCCTGACCAAGACGGATCTGCAGGATGACCAGGGTCGCGCGTACAACTACTGGAGCGATGGTACCATCCGCGATATCGCGGAGGACGCCCAGAACGCCGGCGATGCTGTCTTGATCGAGCGCGACTACGACTATGAAAGCGATGTGCGTGAATCGAACCTCGATGGCTTCGGGAAGTACCTTGAACGCACGTGGGCGGTACCCGTCGGTATCGGAGCCCGGATGGACATCGGCAACGGTTTCGATTTCCGCATGGGAGCCACCATGCACTTCACCTTCACCGATCTCGTTGATGGCGTGACCGACCAGAGCGTCGAGAACAGGGCCGGTGACGCCAAGAACGACCGCTTCCTATTCTCCTCCTTCTCCATCGGATACACCCTGCCGGGCCCACGCAAGAAGAAGGATCCAAAGAGCACGTTGTCCGGCGAGGAGATCGATCAGCTGGCTTGGGCCGGTGACGAAGATGCCGACGGCGTAGAGGATGTGAGCGATCTATGTCCGCATACCCCTGCCGGTGCGAAGGTGGATGTGAACGGTTGTCCGATCGACGGTGACAATGATGGCGTGCCCGACCATGACGATGATGAGCTGAACACTGCGGCCGGTGCCCCTGTGAACGCCCGTGGCGTGACGATCACCGATGAAGAACTGTTGAAGGCCTGGCTGGCCTACAAGGATTCAGGAAACGTGAACGTAGTGGCGTCGCGCGTGGAGTCCTTCGGGAAGATGAAGCCCGCCTTCGTACCTGTGAAACGCGTGTACGTGGTGAAAGTGGGCACGCAGGTGGAAAGCATCAGCGAAGACCTGATCCAGAAGTTGCTCAGCATACCGGACATCCGTACCGTGGAGCATGGCGATACCACCTTCTATGTGGTGGGGAACTACGAGACCATACCCGAAGGTCTGCGTCGCGAATTGGAACTGCGCGGCATCGGCGTGGAGGGCATGGTAATGGCCGAGGAGAACGGCCGGCTCATCGACGTGAGCGCAGAGACCGCAGAAGCACGTGCGAAACTGGAAGCACCGACCACGGCACCGTCCCCGAGCAAGGACTTGATCGTGCGGGTGCAGCTCGGCGCCTTCCGGAACCCGCTTTCACGCAACATCTTCGAAGGCATCACCGATCTGGTGACCATCAAGGGCGAGGATGGTCTCACACGCTATTACACCGGTTCGTTCAAGCAGGTGAACCCTGCCGCCGAGCACAAGGTGAAGATGTTGCTCAAGGGTTTCGACGGCGCCTTCCTGGTGGCCTTCAAGGACGGCAAGCGTGTGAGCATGAAGGAGGCCGGTGCCAAGCTCACCGGTAAGGAGGACCTGCGCAATCTGCCCAGCGGCAGCATCAACAAGTCCTTGCTGCGGTACCGTGTGCAGGTGGGCACGTTCGTGGGTAATGTACCGATGGAGACCATGGGCAAGTTGATCGAGATGGGTGACATCGAGCCCGTGACCAGTTCGGATGCCGTACGCTACTTCTACGGTAAGTTCACGGACCGCAAGTCCGCCGATGACGCCCGCACGGCGATCCAGGCGAAGGGCTTCCCCGATGCCTTCGTCGTGGGCGATATGAACGGCCACATCATCACCGCCGAGGATGCGGACGGGTTGATGGCGCAGCCGTAGCGCTCCATCCGGCCAACCTGCGACCGACCGGTCACCTCCGCTGGATTTGTCAACGCTCCTGCAATACGCTCAGCGACCCTCTCGTTGAACGTCTGCCCCCTGCTACCTTTCCCCTTCGGTCGCCGAAGATCAAGCAAGGCGGCTCCACCCCCATCTCCACCACCATGTCCCGCCTGCCCCGTTGTGTGCGCGTGCTCGGTCACGTCGCGTGTGTCGCTCTTTTGCTATCCGGTTGTCGCTCGCGCGATGCGCAGCTTACACCTGATGCCGCGTTCACGCCCTACATACCGGCGTTCACGGCCGGGCATATCAGCGCGCGGGCACCGATCCTGGTGCGCATCGCCGAGGACCAGCGCTGGCGCGATTCCAGCAATACCGCGATCCAGGACCTCTTCGATCTGGACCCGAACGTGGAAGGCACCGTTAGCTGGAAGGACGAACTGACCCTTGCTTTCCAACCCGCAGAACGGCTGGAACAAGAGGAAACCTACACGGTCAACTTCAAGCTGGGCCGGTTGATCGAGCTGCCCAGTGGCATGGGCGATTTCAAGTTCCAGGTCACCACCGTGCGGCAGGGGTTGGACGTGCGGGTGAGCGACATGCAATCGCTTTCGCAAACGGACCTTACCTGGCAACGCGTGGTGGTCTCCGTGGCCACTTCCGACGATGCTTCGGGACAGGACCTTGAAGGCTGTTTCACTGCTACACAGAAAGACCGCACGTTGCCCCTTACCTGGGAGCATGAACCGAACGGCCTCTACCACCGCTTCACGGTGGACAGCGTGCTACGTGGGGAAACCCCTTCCTTGCTGGACCTGACCTGGAACGGGGATCGCATCGGTTCCACGGATAAAGGATCCCTACCCTTCGACGTGCCCGCGATCGGCGATCTGGCTTTGATCTCGGCCACGACCAATTCAGAAGGCGACCAGTACGCCACACTGCTCTTCTCCGACCCGTTGGATCCCGCACAGGACCTCAACGGTCTGGTGGGCATCACCGGTGCCGATGATCTGCGCATCGCGGTGGATGGGAACAAGATCCTCCTCTACCCCACCGAACGTTTGAGCGGAGATGTTCAGGGATACGTTTCCGCCAGCGTGCAGAACGTGAACCATCGCAAGCTGGGCAAGGACATCACGGTGGACCTGACCTTCGAGGAGTTGAAACCCGCCGTACGCATGGTGGGCAAAGGAACGGTCCTGCCATCATCGGATGGTCTGTTGATGCCCTTCGAGGCCGTGAACCTGAGCGCCGTTGAGGTACGTGTGGTGCGCATCAACACCGACAACGTCGCGCAATTCCTCCAGGTGAACGAACTCGACGGCGAACGTGAACTCGCACGCGTCGGACGATTGGTGACCCGCAAGACCATTCCCTTGCGCACGGCCGACGCTCCTGACCTCGGCCGTTGGAACCGGTTCCACCTGGACCTCGGCGAACACTTCAAAGCAGAGCCAGGCGCTATCTACCGTGTGGAACTTTCCTTCAGCAAACAGCATTCCGTGTATCCGTGCAGCGAAGCGGCGAACGCGGATCAACCTGTCGTGGCAGAACGCACGTGGGAAGAGGAACAAGCCGCCTATGATCGCATTGAGGACTACTGGTACTATGACGACTATTATTACGAAGAAGAGTACGACTACAGCGAACGCGAAGACCCCTGCTCGCCGTCGTACTTCGCGCGCCGCTCATCCGTCTCACGCAACATCCTGGCATCGGACCTCGGCCTGATCGCGAAGGGTGGGAACGATGGTTCGTTGCTCGTTGCCGTTAGCGACCTGCGCTCGACCGAACCGCTTTCCGGTGTGAAACTGGATGTGCTGGACCTGCAACGCCAGAGCATGACCCAGGTGGTGACAGATGGTGCGGGGCTCGCGCGTATCCCTTCCACGGAGCACAAGCCCTTCCTGTTGTTGGCCAGCAAAGGCACGCAGCGCGGCTATTTGAAATTGGACGACGGCTCATCGTTGTCCGTGAGCGAGTTCGATGTGCAGGGTGACGCGATCGACCGAGGTTTGAAGGGATACCTCTACGGCGAACGTGGCGTTTGGCGTCCCGGTGATTCGCTCTATCTCTCTTTCATGCTGCAGGATGTGCAGAAGAAGCTTCCGAAGGACCACCCAGTAGTACTCGAACTCTCCGATCCGCGCGGGCGATTGGACCAGAAACATGTGCGTACCAGCTCGGTGAACGGTGTGTACGCCTTCCGCTGCGCGACATCCTCGGATGCCCCGACCGGCTTCTGGAATGCGCGCGTGGTCGTGGGCGGAACGAGCTTCAACAAGAGCATCCGCATCGAGACGGTGAAGCCGAACCGATTGAAGATCCTCCTGGATGTCGGCGAACGATTGACAAAGACCGATGATGGCGAGGTGACCCTGCGATCCAACTGGCTCCACGGCGCTCCTGCACGTTCCCTGAAAGCACGTGTTACCGTGACCATGACGCCGGGTTCACCGGAGTTCAAGGGGTACGAGAAGTACACGTTCAATGATCTGCGCACCTGGGTGCCCGAAGAGGAGCAGGTGGCATTCGACGGTACCTTGAGCGAAATCGGGGAGGCATCTTTCCCGCTCGAAGTCGAAACGGGGCGCAGCGCACCGGCCGTGGTCAATACCAATGTGGTGACGCGCGTTTTCGAACCCGGTGGCGACGCCAGTATGGACCGCACATCCATCCCCTACTACCCGTACGCGAGCTACGCCGGAGTGAAAGCACCGGAAGTGCGCTCCGCTTGGGGAAACCTGGTCACGGACACGAGCTACACCATTCCCGTGGTGGCGGTGGATGCGAACGGCAAACCGCTCGGCGGTCATGCCTTGAAAGCGCAGGTGTACAAGCTGAAACGCAACTGGTGGTGGGAAGGCGAAATGGACGGCCCGTCCAACTACGTGAGCTCGCCCAGCGTAGAGCTGCGGAAGGAAATGGACCTGGTGACCGATACGAAGGGCCGCACCACCTTCAAATTCCGGATCGACCGACCCGAATGGGGTCGATTCGCCGTGCGCATCACCGATCCGGCGAGCGGTCATGCGACGGCGCTGCAACTGTACATGGATTGGCCCGGATGGGAAGGCCGTTCACGCCGCGAGGATCCCGAACAAGCCGCCATGTTGAGCTTCAATGCCGACAAGGAGAAATACAACGTCGGGGATGAAGCAACACTGATCATCCCATCCGCTGGCACCGGCCGAGCACTGATCAGCTTGGAGACCGGCAGCCGCGTGATCGAGGCGACATGGCTCGATCTGAAGAAGAACGAAACACGCTACTCCTTCAAGGTCACGGAGGACATGGCGCCGAACGTGTATGCTCATGTGAGCGTGATCCAACCCCATGCAAAGACCGAGAACGATCTGCCCATCCGACTGTACGGGGTGATCCCGATCCTCGTCGAAGACCCCGCAACGCATATCGCACCGGTGATCACCATGGCAAAGGAGGTACGGACCGATGTGGCCTTCGATGTGGAGGTGAGTGAGAAGAGCGGAAAGGGAATGACCTATACGCTCGCGATCGTTGACGAAGGTCTACTTGACCTGACCCGCTTCAAGACCCCGGACCCATGGGGTCATTTCTATGCCCGCGAAGCACTGGGGGTGAAGACCTGGGACATCTACGATGATGTCATCGGCGCTTTCGGGAAACAGATCGCGCGCATCCTTGCGCTCGGCGGTAGTGATGATGCAGGGCCCGCCGAAGGTGCAAAAGCCAATCGCTTCAAGCCCGTGGTGCGTTTCGTAGGACCCTTCGACCTTCCGAAGGGCAGGAAGGCGAAACACAATTTCACGATCGGCAATTACGTGGGTTCCGTGCGCGTGATGGTGGTGGCGAGCGATGGTGAGAAGGCGTACGGTAATGCGGAGAAGGCCGTTCCGGTGCGCAAACCATTGATGCTGCTGGCGACGTTGCCTCGTGTCCTCGCTCCCGGTGAAGTGGTCGATCTGCCGGTGACCGTCTTCGCGATGGATGCCAAGGTGAAGGATGTCCAGGTGAAGATCGAACCGAACGCGTTCCTCGTTCCGGAAGGTCCTGCGCAAAAGTCGATACGCTTCAACTCGACCGGTGATCAGGTCGTGTTCTTCAAGGTGCGCGTGAAAGAAGGCATCGGCGTAGCCAAGGTGAAGGTGAGCGCAGCAGGCGCCGGTGAGAGTGCATCGGAAAGCATCGAACTCCAAGTGCGTCAACCGAATCTTCCAGCCACCGACGCCACGGAAGCGATCGTGGAAGCCGGGAAACGTTGGGAAGCGACACCCACAGCGCTCGGCGTTGCGGGTACGAACAGCGCTTATCTGGAGGTGAGCACGATCCCGCCGGTGGATATGGGCCGCCGCCTGCAATACCTGATCGACTACCCCCACGGATGTCTGGAGCAGACCACGTCCAAGGCCTTCCCGCAGCTCTATCTCAGCAGCGTGATGGAGTTGCCCGATCGTTCCGCGCAGAACATGCGGGGCAATGTGGAGGCTGCGCTGCGCAAGCTCACGCAATTCCAGCGCCCCGATGGCAGCTTCAACTACTGGCCCGGTGGTGGCGACCACTACGATCAGTGGACATCGATCTACGCGGGCCATTTCATGGTGGAAGCCGAAAGGCAAGGGTTCGTTCCACCACAAGGCCTGCGCGCCGGATGGCTTTCCTACCAGCGGCGCAGTGCCCGTGATTGGAACAACGCTCTGGACCAGGGCTGGAGCCGTGAGGCATCGCGGTTCACGCAAGCGTATCGCCTATACGTCCTCGCGCTCGCCGGCAGCCAGGAGCTTTCTTCCATGAACCGGTTACGCGATCAAGCCGACCTCGACCTGCGTACCCGTTGGATGCTTGCCGCGGCTTACGGGCGTATCGGCCGCAAGGACGTCGCCGAACAATTGGTGAAGGACCTGGACGACACCGTGCCTGCCTACACCGAGATGGCCTTCACCTACGGAAGCGACCTTCGGGACGAAGCGTTGATCGCGGAAGCGTTGCTCACGATGGACCGCACGGCTTCCGCAGCGGCGGTCGTGCAACGGATCGCGAAAAGGCTGAGTGCCGATAGCTGGTACAGCACGCAGAGCACCGCCTTCGGTTTGATGGCCGTGGCACGCCTTGCGGAGAAGAGCCCGCTGGGCAAGGGAATGAGCTACACCCTGACCGTCAGCGGAAAGGCCCAGGACCGCTTCAGCGAAAAAGCCATTGCCCGTACGGATCTGCCGGTGCCCAATGGTAAGAGCGCGGTGATCTTGAACAACACGGGCAAGAATCTGCTCTACGTACGCTTGGTGCGGATCGGTACTCCTCTCGCCGGGGAAGAACGCGCTTCGAACAGCGGATTGGGTATGCAGGTGGCCTACACGACGATGGATGGTACACCTGTCGATCCTTCGCGCCTGGCGCAGGGCACCGATTTCATGGCCTCGGTGACCTTGTCCCATACCGGCGTGAGCGGCGGCTACCAACAACTGGCCCTGACACAGGTTTTCCCTTCGGGTTGGGAGATCCGCAACGCGCGACTGGAAGGCAGCGAAGTGGCTGTGCGGGCCACACCGTTCACCTATCAGGATGTGCGTGATGACCGCGTGATGACCTACTTCGACCTGTGGAAAGGCAATACCGCCACCTATCAGGTGATGTTGAACGCCGCCTACACCGGTCGATACTACATGCCCGGCACGACGTGCGAAGCGATGTACGACCATACCGTGAACGCCAGATCCACCGGCAAGTGGGTCGAGGTGGTGAATGACGATGGTGCTACCGTAGGGAGGTGAACGGTGGAGAAGCGTCCAGTTCGCCGTGAGCAGGGGTGGCAATGATCGACCTTCCATTGTCCACGGCAAACTGCGCGCGGCCAGTTCGGCGACCGATCCCTGAATAAAGCAGAACACGACCGCTCCCCCATGACCGGCATTCGCTGGACCATTCTCCTTTCCCTCCTCTTGCTCGCCTGGGCAAAATGGGGCCCGATGGATCCGTTGTTCGACGACCCACGAAGCACCGTGCTGCTCGACCGGAACGGAGAATTGCTCGCCGCCTCCGTGGCCTCGGATGGCCAGTGGCGAATGCCTTCCGGAGATACGTTGCCTGAGCGATTCGTCCGTTGCTTGCTGGAATTCGAGGACCGCCATTTCCATGAGCATTGGGGGATCCACCTACCCTCGTTGATCCGCGCGGCGCGCCAGAACCGGGCGGCCGGACGTGTCGTCAGCGGAGGAAGCACGATCACGATGCAGGTGGCACGCATGTCCGCTGGTGACCGGCCGCGGACCCTTTGGAACAAGCTGGTGGAGATGGCGATCGCCTGGCGGCTGGAGGTACGTTTCGACAAAGAGGAGATCCTGGACCTGTATGCGGCCAATGCACCGTTCGGTGGTAACGTGGTGGGCCTCGAAGCCGCCGCATGGCGGTGGTTTGGGCAACGGCCACAGGACCTGGGATGGGCGGAATGCGCCACGCTCGCCGTGCTTCCGAACGCTCCTGCGCGTATGCATCCGGGAAAAGGAAGGGCCGCATTGATCGCGAAACGTGATCGTTTGCTGGATCGACTATTGGCGACCGGTGCGATCGACCCTCTGCAATGCTCCCTGGCGAAGGAAGAGCCTCTTCCTGATAAGCCGTGCACCCTGCCACGCCTGGCACCGCATCTCCTTACGACGCTGCAGCAACAAGGACATTCCGGAGAACGCCTGCGCACCACCTTGGACGGGACACTGCAGGAACGTGTCGCAGCGATAGTCGAGCGGCAGGCACACGTGTTACGCGCCAACGAAGTACACAATGCCGCCGTGCTCGTGCTCGATGTGCCGTCCGGTGAAGTGCTGGCCTACGTGGGCAACCTGTCGAGCGCGGATGCAGCGCATGCCGGATCCGTGGACATCGTCCAAGCGCGGCGTAGTTCCGGCAGTTTGTTGAAGCCTTTCCTCTATGCCGACATGCTACAGAGCGGTGAGCTCATGCCCGATCAGCTCGTCGCTGACCTGCCCACGCACTACGAAGGCTTCGCACCGCGCAACTTCGATGACCATTTCGAGGGTGCTGTCCCAGCATCCCACGCCTTGGCGCGTTCATTGAACGTGCCGGCCGTGCGTGCCTTGCGCGAGCATGGCGTTGAACGGACATTACGCACGTTGCGAGCCATGGGGCTGGCCCATGTCGATCGCTCCGCGGATGATTACGGACTATCCCTTGTCGTCGGCGGGGCGGAAAGCACGTTATGGGAACTGACCGGCGCGTATGCATCCATGGGACGTATCCTCCTGAACGACCATTTCGATCGTCCCGTCCACCCTCCTCGTGTGTTGCACGATCATACCGGCGAAGGGCAAATGGAACAGCAGCATCCCCTTTCCGTTGCAGCGATCCATCACACGGTAGCGGCCCTGCAGAACTTGAACAGGCCCGAAATGGAGACCGGCTGGCAGTACTTCGCCGGGACCGAGAAGATCGCTTGGAAGACCGGTACCAGTTTCGGCCACCGCGATGCCTGGGCCATCGGTTTCACGGACAAGTATGCCGTTGGCGTGTGGACCGGCAACGCGGATGGTGAAGGGCGACCCGGGCTCACCGGAACATTGGCCGCCGCACCGATCCTCTTCTCCGTTTTCGGTCCGCTGCCGGATGGTGATGGCTTCGACCCACCCTACGACGAACTGCGGAACATGCCTGTGTGCCGGACCAGTGGTTTTCGCGCCGGACCGGATTGCCTGCCGATGGATACGCTGCCGATCATCCCAGAAGCGCTCCGTACCGAGCTGTGTCCTTATCACCGGAGGATCATCGTCAATGCTTCGGAGGATCTGCGCGTGCCTCCCGGTCCTGATGCACATGCCATCAACTGGTTCTCCCTTCCGCCTCAGATGGAGCATTTCTACATGGCAGCGCATCCGGGCTATCGGCC
>DEQO01000183.1 GCA_002360495.1 Flavobacteriales bacterium UBA3364 | reverse complement strand
GCGAGATCCATGCGCGACCTACCGAAGACGTCCTCGTCACACACCAGCGGGAAACCAACGAACACCGACGAGTACCTCAAGCAGCTACCCGCGGATCAGCGCAAGGCCTTGGAAGCATTGCGCAAGCAGATCCTCGCTGCGGCGCCCGGCTGCACGGAACACTTCGGCTACGGACTTCCGGGGTTCAAGTACAACGACCATCCGATGCTCTACCTCGGTGCGGCGAAGAAGCATGTCGCGCTCTACGGCTCGGTGCCCGTCGGTTCCAAGGACCGGCTGAAGGACTTCAAAGTGAGCAAGGGCACCATCCAGTTCACGCCCGAGAAACCTTTGCCCGCAGCGCTGGTGAAGGACATCGTGAGGATGAAGATGGCGGAGATCGACGTGCGATGGCCGCTGAAGCCCACTGTGAAGAAGGTGGCCAGGAACACAGCGAAGAACAAATGATGCACCGGGAGGTACATACCTCACGTGATCCACACTCCACAAGCACGCATCTTCGCGGCATGGATCGTACGAAGTGACCGTCCCCCCGCGTATGGACAAGATGTACCGCGAGCAGATGAAGTCGCCGATCTTCGACCATAAACGCATGGCCTATGGCGGGTTCGTGACGATCGTGGAAGGGTGAGAACCCGGATGACACATCGACGATCCGCCGGTCACCCCCGAACGGCAAACCCCGATCGGGTCCACATCTTACCCAACTTCCATAGGTTAGTGCATCAATAGTTCAGCCATGGCAACGTATATCCGCTCATGCTTCGGTCGGTTCGTGCTCTTCGGCACCATGCTGGTGACCTCCGGTTCGATGGCCCAGACCACTTTCATGGTCGGCGACAACACCGTTACCGTCGAAGAACTCGCGACAGGACTGGAGGTGCCTTGGGACATGGTCCTCGGCCCTGACGGCTGGATCTGGTTCACACAGGCGAATGGTCAGGTTCACCGCCTTGACCCGGACGACGGGACATTGCAACTGGTCCATACGGTGGCCGATGTTGTCGTTTCGGGCTTCACGGCCGGCTTGCACAGCATGGCCTTCCACCCGGACTTTGCTAACGAACCTTACGTATACCTGCATTACATGATCTCCGCGAGCGAGTCGGTGGTGAAGCGTTTCCTGTATGATGCCGGTTCCAACAGCTTCACGGACGTCTCCCCTCACCTGCTTTCCGTCGCGCTACCTGGCGGGGCCTCACATAACGGGTCGAGGCTTGTTGCGGATGACCAAGGTAACTTCATCCTGACCATGGGCGATCATATGAGCGGATCGGCCTTGGTACAGGACTTGAACGCCGTCGAGGGAAAGTTCCTCCGCTTCGACCCACTGGGTGGGATACCGGCCGACAACCCGATCCCCGGCAGCTATGTATTCAATTGGGGACATCGGAACCCCCAGGGCCTTGTTAGAGCAAGCAACGGGAAATGGTACAACTCCGCCCATGGTGCCGGCGTTGATGATGAGGTGAACCTTGTGTTGCCGAACAGGAACTACGGATGGCCCACTGTGGCTGGACTTTGCAATACGGCGGCCGAGATCACGTACTGCGAGGAGAACGATGTCGTGGAACCCATCCATGAATTCAGCGTCGTAGTTGCTCCGTCCGGCCTGGATCATTATGACCACCCTGCCCTGCCCGGTTGGCAAAACTCCCTGCTGGTGGCCACGCTCCGCGGACGCGAGCTACACCAATTGCAACTTGACCCGACCGGTGAACAGGTCATCGCCGATGAGGTCTACTTGACCGGCACCTATGGTCGTTTGCGCGACGTGCTCGTTCATCCCGATGGCCGGGTCTTCATCAGCACATCCAACCACGATTGGTCCGGTACACCAGGGCCCACGGACGATCGTATCCTGGCCCTTGTGAGCGATGCGATCCATACCGGCACGCCACCAGCCCCGACCACGGACCATGGGATGCGGTTCGATGCGGCAACACGCAGGCTTCTCCTTACCGGACCGGTTGACGGGAACACCGTTGTACAGGTCTTGGATGCCGCAGGGCGAACGGTGGAAAGTACGCGGCCAATTGCCGGGGTCGTGGACCTGCAGTCCCTGGCGCCGGGCACATACGTAGCATTGGTTGTGGGGGGCGCGAGCGGTCATCCATCGAGGTTCGTGGTGTCGGCGCCATAAGCTGTAGTGCGGTCTGGCATAGGCTTCCTGGACAGGCAGATGACCTACGGCTGCCGGTCATCGAATACCCGTGGCCGTTCTTGAGAAGTTCTCGTCGATGAACGCCGACAGGACCGCGCTTTGTCACGGTCGTGATGAAGTTCAGCCACGGACCCATCTTTCCGCCATTAACTTTCCACACCACTTTCCGTTCAAGGCTTCGTCTATTGAGCGCACCACCCCTTCCACACATGGCCACCAAGCTCCCGTACCTGAAATGGTTGCATGAAGTTCAACTCAGCGACATCCCCACTGTAGGGGGCAAGAACGCCAGCCTCGGGGAGATGATACAGAACCTCGGAAAGCTCGGGGTGCGTGTGCCAGGTGGCTTCGTGGTCACCGTGGCCAGTTACCAGGCGTTCATCGAGCACAACGTCCTCGACCAGAAGATCCGGGATATCGTGGCCGGCCTGGACGTGGATGATGTGGAGAACATCCGGCGCACCGGCCTTGCTGTACGCACCTTGGTGAAGAATGGCAAGTTCCCCGAGGAGATCTGGAAAGGCATTCTGCAGCGCTACGATGAAATGAGCCAGCAGTACGGCCAGGAAGCCACCGACGTGGCCGTGCGTTCCAGCGCCACTGCGGAAGACCTGCCCGATGCCTCCTTCGCCGGACAACAAGAGACCTTCCTTAACATCCGCGGTCATCAGGACCTGATCAGCGCCGTGCGGAACTGTTTCGCTTCGCTTTTCACCGATCGCGCCATCGTGTACCGTGAAAGCCTTGGCTATGACCACTTCCAAGTGGGGCTGAGCGTGGGTATCCAGAAAATGGTACGCTCCGATGTGGGCAGCAGCGGCGTGGCCTTCAGCCTCGATACCGAGAGCGGCTTCAAGGACGTGGTACTGATCAACGGCAGCTATGGTCTTGGCGAAATGGTCGTACAAGGTGCCGTGAGCCCGGACGAGTTCCTGGTCTTCAAACCCACGCTGGCCGAGGGCTTCAGCAGCATCATCGAGAAGAAGCTCGGGAACAAGGACCGGAAGATGGTCTACGGTGTGGAGCCGGGTAAGCCGACGCTCACCATTCCCATCGAGCGTGCGCAGCGCCACCGCTTCTGCATCAGCGATGACCAGGCACTGGAGATCGCCCGCAGCGTGGCTGCCATCGAGAAGTACTACAGCGACAAGAAAGGCCATTGGTGCCCCATGGACGTGGAGTGGGCCGTGGATGGATTGACCAAGCAACTCTTCATCGTCCAGGCGCGACCCGAGACCATCCACAGCCGCAAGGCCACGGACCGCGTGGTCGAATACAAGATCAACAAGCCCGCTGATACCAAGGTGATCACCAGTGGCATTGCCATTGGCGACCGCATCGGATCGGGCAAGGTGCGCATCCTCTTCAGTCTCGATGGCCGCGGTGGCGATACCGATGGCAAGGATTTTCAACAGGGCGATGTCCTCGTCACCGACATGACCGACCCGGATTGGGAACCGATCATGAAGAAGGCCAGCGCCATCATCACCAACAAGGGCGGCCGGACCTGCCACGCAGCCATCGTCGCCCGGGAGATGGGTGTGCCCGCGATCGTGGGGTGTGGCAACGCTACCGACCTGCTGGACACCGGCATGGAAGTGACCGCCAGTTGCTGCGAAGGCGACAACGGCATCATCTACAAAGGCATCATCCCCTTCCACAAAGAGGAAACGATGTTGGCCGACATGCCGGAGACGACCACCCCGATCATGCTCAACGTGGCATCACCGGACCTGGCCTTCAAGTTCGCGCACCTGCCGAACGCCGGTGTGGGGCTCGCCCGCGAGGAGTTCATCATCAACAACTACATACAGGCGCACCCGTTGGCGCTGCTGCAACACAAGGAACTCGGCGACCACACGCTAAGCGGCAAGATCAGCTACCTGATCAACGGTTACGAGGATGAGGAGACCTTCTTCGTGAAGCGGCTCAGCTATGGGATCGCCAAGATCGCGTCGGCCTTCTACCCCAATAAGGTGATCGTGCGCTTCAGCGACTTCAAGAGCAACGAGTACAAGAACCTCCTCGGCGGCGAACACTTCGAACCCGATGAGGAGAACCCGATGATCGGCTGGCGCGGGGCTTCACGCTACTACAGCGAAGCCTACAAGGAGGCCTTCGGTCTCGAGTGCAAAGCCATCCGCCGCGTGCGCGAGAAGATGGGCCTGAAGAACGTGGTGGTGATGATCCCTTTCTGCCGCACCGTGGAAGAGTTGAAGAAGGTGAAGGGTGTGATGGAGGAATACGGACTGGTGCGTGGCAAGGAAGGGCTCGAGCTCTTCCTCATGGCCGAGGTGCCGAGCAACATCATTATGGCCGAAGAGTTCTCGAAATACATCGATGGCTTCTCCATCGGCAGCAATGACCTTACCCAGCTTACCCTCGGCTTGGACCGCGATAGCGCTTTGGTCAGCCATATCTATGACGAACGCAACGAAGCCGTGAAAGGCATGCTGCGCATGCTCATCACCACCGCCAAGCGCACCAAGACCAAAGTGGGCATCTGCGGACAGGGGCCGAGCGACTTCCCCGACTTTGCGCAGTTCCTGGTTGAACTCGGCATCGATTCCATCAGCGTGACGCCGGATTCATTGTTGAAGACGAAGCGGGCGATCGCTGAGGTGGAAAAGAGCATGGCCAGGAAGAACGGGGTGAAGGCGACGGCTTGACACGTAGCCTGCTTTTCGGCAATGTGGCCTTGGGCAGCAAGGATATGAGGTGGGATCGCTGAGCCGTGACGACCGATCGCCGAAAGACCGGAGGCCTGTCCTGTTCCGGAAATGATCGGCGGGATCAGCTGCGCGAAGAGCCGGTGTACGAAAAGTTCGGTGCCACCCACCACTTCGCCATGTCTGATGAGTGAAGGACCTTGGCCGGAATGACCGACGAGGAGCCGAATGGGATCTTGCGAACAGATCCCGAGGGACGGTCACGTCGCGATGGATCATTCCTGGCTCCAGAGATGACTTTCAGCCCGCGATCGCGCATCTTTGATGGTCAACAGATCCATTCGCCATGGACTTCCTTTCCCAGCTCCAGGAATACTACAAGGGTGAACGCCTCGGGGCCATCTGGTTCGCCGTCGTGGGCGTGGTGCTTCTGCTCCTCTCCCTGTTCATCTGGAAACAGAGCCCCCCGGTCTCGATGGGTCGTGGACTCCTTATCCCGCTGCTTTGCGTAGGCCTTGGTGGCACCATCGCAGGCCCTCTCCTGTTGCGCACCAACAACGACCGGCTTGTCCGGTTACCGCAGGAGTACAGCTTGGATCCGCAAGCCTTCATCGAGAAGGAGACCGTGCGTCTGGAACAGGTCGGCCGCTGGTGGCTGCCCCTCAAGCTGATATGGACCGTGCTCATCATCGTTGGTCTGGTACTGGCCTTCATGGGGACCACACCGTATTGGAAAGGCCTCGGTCTCGGCCTGCTCTTGATCGGTGCACTGGGACATGTGGTGGATGGGTTCGCACATGAACGGGCGAACATCTACCTGGACCATTTGGACGAAGCAGGGACCTACGACTGAGCCGGATCGGCGCCAATTCTTCACTGGACTTTCGCGGAGCACATCGCGTCCGGGTCGGAACATGCCGTCGAAGAACAACCTTTGCAGCACGGTTACGCTCATCTTGACCCCATCCGAACCATGAGCAAGAACATCGGAATTCTCGGCACCGGCATGGTTGGCCAGGTGCTCGCCACTGGTTTCCTCAAGCACGGGCACGCCGTCCGGATCGCCACGCGCAACCCGGAAAAAGTGGCCGATTGGCTGGACAAGAACCCGAATGGGAAAGTGGGTAACCACAAGGAAGTGGCCGCTTGGGCGGAGATCATCGTCCTCGCCACCAAAGGCAGCGCGGCTGCGAACGCGATCGGGCTTTGTAATTCCGCTGACCTTGTGGGGAAGACCATCATCGACACCACGAACCCCATCGCCGATGCGCCACCGGACCATGGTGTGCTGCGCTTCTTCACCACGATGGACGAGAGCCTGATGGAACAACTTCAGAAGGCCAGCCCGAAGGCGCATTTCGTAAAAGCCTTCAACAGCGTTGGCAACGCCTACATGGTGGATCCCGATTTCGGTGGCATCAAGCCCACGATGTTCATCTGCGGCAACGATACCACGGCGAAACAGGAGGTGCGTGTGATCCTGGACCAGTTCGGTTGGGAGACCGAGGACATGGGGGGCGTCGAGGGTGCGCGTGCCATCGAGCCGTTATGCATCCTCTGGTGCATTCC
>DEQO01000191.1 GCA_002360495.1 Flavobacteriales bacterium UBA3364 | reverse complement strand
GCGGGAAGGAAGTGCGAACTGCACATCGCCCCGGACCGCATGCTCCGGTTCTTCTGGATCCCGCAAAAACCATTGTTGAATCCGATCTTCGACATCAAGAATTGGATCGCGGAACGACCGGCCCACGACTTCCAGGATGTGATGTTCTTCGGCCTGGCCGACAGGTCGATGCCGATGGCCGTGATGGGCACATCCATCACCAGCTACAAGCCGGGCAAGAGCGATCCACCCGTGTTGGACCTCACCAACCACGGCATCCGGGATCAGCGTTTGAACGATCGTGGCGATGATGATCGGCAAGCCGACCGGATCGAGGTGCGCACCATCGACATCAACGACATCCATGGCGACCTTGTGGCCGTGCCGGATATGGAGACCGTGGCCGTCGAAGAAATGCCCACGGACATCAAGGCCGGCGAAGATCCCACACCACCGGTGATGGAAGGCCGATGGGAGGACGTGGCCATTCCCCCACCGATCGAAGATGTCCCAGTTGAGCATGTGACCATTGAGGACTATCCAGTACCCGATACACCGGTGGACCCGTCGTTGCTGATCCCCGCTGAGCTCAAGAGCTACCTGGACCATCCGACGAACCGTTTCATGGGCTCAGCGTTCTTGAACTTCAGCAGCAAGAAGGGAGATAAGATCAAGGTCTGGGACGTACAGTACTACAGCACGGCGGATCGAAGTGTGTTGATCAGCAAGGGACATGGACCGTTGCAGAACCCGCGCACCGGTGCATGGGTCATCGATCGCAAGACGGGAACCGAACAGATCTACTCCTTGGGGTCGGATTCCACCCTCTTCAAAGTGGAGCACAAGTTGGACACCACTTACACCGCGATGACCGAGTCGTTCATGCTGGATAATCCAGCAGGCAATAAAAAGGAATTGCTCGGCCGCACGTGCACACAAAGACGCTACCAGAACGAGATCTTCCTGCGCGACGCATGGATGGACAAGACCGTTCCGTCGATCTACCTCGATCTCTTCTCGGCGCGCAAGACCTGGGAAGGACTGGACCAGACGATCTTCGGGAACCGGCTGGGGATCGCCGATAGGTCCATGCCGTTGGAAGTGGACCTCTACTGGCGCGATGAGAACATCAGGATGCGCGTGATCAGCGTCACACAAGGGCCGATCGACACCGGCATGTTCACCATCACCAAGGAAATGTTCCGCCGATGAAGCATGCAATGGTCGTCAGTATAGGGATGCTCTGGTCGATGGGCTCTCTCTCACAACCACCCGCCATACCTGCGTGGATGCAGGACAGCTTTGCGGAAGGCGCGACCTCTACCCTGCCCTTTGTCCCACAGGGGGTGGTCAAGCACAACACCTTCATCGGCTCATACACGGCACAACTCACCATCCACGACACCACGGACAGCATCACGCAGCGCCTCTACCTGAGCGCCTGGCAGGACAGCACACGCGGGATCATGCAACTGGAACTCTTGCGCGGCATCCCGCACACAACGTGGTTCGCGGACATCGCCGCGAACGTTGCCGTGGTGGCGAACGCGATCGGCCGCAAAGCCATGGTGAGTGAACTGAAGGATGTATTGCTCATCGACCGTTTGCGCGAACCGGGCAAGATCCGCGAATTCGCGCCGCTGCATTTGGAAGCGACCGGCAAGCACGAAGAGATCGCTGGTGTGCCGTGTGTGCAGTACGATCTGATCGAAGCACGCGACACCATGGATATCTGGACTGCGGATATCTCCCCTTCTCCCTTCGCGGATGGTCCTGCATGGATCCCGATGAACGAAGGTCCGTTGAAGACCTTCCGGCTCCTGTTCAAATTCGGCGACCTGGTGGCGTTCCGGTTCGCGCTGCAGCCGCTGTTGGAACTGGAGGTGACGGAATTCCATGCGGGCCCTTCCGCGCCACCGGCCATCGTTTTGCACAACTACACGGTGGGCGTCACATCCCCGCCCACCGCACCCGACAAGCCGTAAGCCCTGCCCATACGCACCCGGCATAGTTCAAAAGGCTGTACAACGAGCCATGATGGAACCAGGCGCCTCCCGGAAACCTCCACGCCAGACCTTGCTGTGGGTCACGCTCGCTCTTTCACTGATCGGCAACGCCTATCAAGCCTATCGGTTGCAGCAGGTAGATCAAGCTGGCCAGGCACGTCGCAACGATCGTGCAGCGCGTATCGGTCATCGGGCCGACATTTACACGGAACTACCCATGGATAGCACCTCCATCGTCCTTTTCGGCGACAGCCATTTCGAGTATTTCCCTGCCACCGAAATGCTGGACCTGCCGAACATCAAGAACCGCGGCATCAGCGGCCAGACCGTCCAGGACCTGATCGCCCGCTCGGCAGAGATCGTGGAGGCTGAACCCCGCACGATCGTGCTTTGCATCGGGATCAACGACATCAACAGAGGGCGTTCGTTGAATGACGTTGCGCGCGATGTCGAACAATTGATCGACCTGCTGCACGGTGGAACACCACGCACGGAACTCCTTGTGCTCAGCCTTCCGCCCAACGGGCACCCTGCCTCCCAGGCGAAATTGTTGGAACACAATGCGTGGTTGCGAACAGCCTGCGCCCGGCGTGGTATCGAATTCCTCGATATCACGACCCCGTTGACGAGGGACGGTCTCCTGGACCCCGGTTGCACCTATGACGGGTTGCATCTGAACGCGAAGGGGTATCGGATCCTGGCCGCCCTGTTGCGTACCCACCTTTAGGGACAAATCCTGCATTGGCATGGGTCTTGGACGATCGTGGACCGATCGCCGTATCGCGTATTTTCAACGGACCAAAACCGACCCACCATGTTCCGAACGGCCCTGTTCACCCTATGCTCAACACTGTTGTCCGCGGGCACTGCCCCCTCCCTCTTCGCCCAAGTGGACGTCAACAAGATGCTCCAGGATGCCATGCAACAGGGAGGCCAAGGAAAGGCACAGATCGAGGATGATACCGATCCCTTCGTGCCGAACGCCTTCGTGGGAAGCTTCCGCATGGAGATGCACAACTACAAGGAGGATGCGGAGTTGAAGAACAGCCCCATCGACCTGCATTATTGGAGCAGCAAGACCATGACCCTGGTGCAGACCACCGGGGCGAGCATCAAGCAGGATGTCAGGATGCTGACGGATCTGGAGGGCAAGTGGCAATACATGCTCATGACCGATGCCAAGGGCAAGCGGACGGCCATGAAAAGCCACAAGAAGAAGATCAAGATGGACGAGGACCTGGCGCGGAACGTACCCGACGTGCAGGTCACCGCGGAAACGAAGACCATTGACGGGTACCTGTGCCACATGGTCATCAGCAAGAGCGAGGAAGGCGTCTGGACCGGTTGGGTGACGAAAGATGTTCAGGCCCCCTTCGCGGACATGATGCGCCAGGTGCAACAGCCCGGGCAGAATGATCATAGTGAGGTCTTGACCGGATCCTATGGAATGCCGCTGGAATACGAGTGGGTGGATGCCGAAGGCAAGGAGCGGATCGTTTGTAAGATCCGTGACCTGAAGGTGGGCGAGGTGGACGAGAAGGTCTTCTCCCTGGATGGGTATGAGGTGATGGAGATGCCGAGTTTCGGGAAGTAACGCCCACACGCAATGAACGTGCAAGCGTGGCAATACCACGAACGTGGTACGGCATGGCCTTGTACCATTGCCACCACGGCGGTAGTATAGCACAGTGGAAGAGGCGGCGAATGGAAATTGCTGATGAACCAAAAAGTAGGACGAGATACTGAGTTGGACGAAAGATCGGCGCACCACGCATGAACACGATGAACAGCACGAAAACAGCCATGAGAAACTCCCTGAAGCACCTGACCACAGCCACGCTGATCCTATGCCTTGCTCCGGGTTGGAGCGTTGCCCAGAAGCCGGTGATACCCGTACGCGTAGCCGACCTTAACCCGAACGGCGGATGCGATCCGGATGAACTGACCACCAGTGGCGCAGGCAATAGCCTGGTCTATTTCACGGCCCGGATACCACAGGTCAACCAACCACCACTCTGCCGGATCTATGCGACGGACGGCACCGCGAACGGAACACGGATGATCGAGAGCCACTCGTACTATCCCCATATCCTGCAAGCGAACTCAAGTGCGATAGCTTACACAGTGCCGGAATACGTTAGCGCGGAGAACAACGACCTCGTGCTCCTGAACCATGCCTCGAACAACAAGGCCATATATCGGTACAGTGACATACCCAACATGATGACCAGTGGAGCGCGGCTCAACGGGGACAAACTGTACATGGGAGCCTCTGCACGTAACAACCCGGAAGCAGCGACCGAACCCTATGTGTTCAGCAGCACGGGTGGAACAATGACACTGCTCAAGAACATCAATACACAAAGTGGCTACGGCAGTCACCCCTATGGCTTTACGTCCCTTGGCAGCAAGATGGTCTTCAACGCCTCCGCCGAAGCGTACGGGAGCGAGCTATGGATCACGGATGGCACAGCTGCGGGAACCGTCATGGTGAAGGACCTGTTCACCGGTGCTACGGGTTCCGGACCATCGGGGTTCACAACAAGCGGTAGCAACTCCTTCTTCGTTGCAGAGAACTCCACGGGGAACAAGGAACTCTGGGTAACGAACGGCACCACGGCAGGCACCAGCAAGTTGAAGGAGATCAACCCATCGAATACGGTGGGGTCGATGCCGCAGGAACTGACCGCATACAATGGAAAACTGTTCTTCACGGCGGACAACGGGACCAACGGCCGCGAACTGTGGGTGAGCAACGGCACCGCTGCCGGTACCACCATGGTGAAGGACATCCATGCATCGGGTTCTGCCAACCCACGGAACCTGGTGGTCTACAACGGGCTGGTATGGTTCTTCGCTACCGATGGGGTGCTCGCCGCGCAGCACTTGTACTCCTCGGATGGAACCGCTGCCGGAACAACGAAGCGCATCACGCTCGCCAAGGGTACTGAAGGCGGACAACTCACGGTCTGCAATGGCAAGCTCTTCTATGTGACCCGCAGCAGCACCACCTCCAAGATGTGGAGGACGGATGGCACCGGCGCTGGCACCCAACAGGTGATCCCCTCCCTGGCCGGTAACGTGAACCCCATCCCGAACCGGCGGATGGCGGTGATGAACAACTGGCTCTACTTCAACGCGGACTTCGATGCTTCCGGGGCAGAGCTTTGGAAAGTGCAATAATGTGGACCACGAAACTCAGCGAAAAGCCTACGACCATGAAACCGATAACCACCTGCTCCGTTCTCCCTACGTTGCTTTTGACCATGCTCGCTAGTGTGGCGGTGGGCCAGAGCCTGCTTGCCCCCATCCGCGTAGCGGACATGAACCCGAGCGGATCCTCTTCACCCACGGAACTCACGGTAGCAGGCGCAAACAAGGACCAACTCTACTTCGTGTGCAACAATGGAGTAGGCGGAGGCAGTACCCACAGGGTGTGGATCTACGCATTGAACAGTGCAAGCGGTGCCCTGGAACAAAAGGCGGAAACACCGGGATATCTCCACATTCTTGCCGCTGGTGAGAATCGCGTGTTCTATTCCTATCAAACCTACACGAGTATGGATATACCGTACGTGAAGTGGAGCGGCATCAACGGCATCGCGGACGGAAGTGTGTTCACCGGTAAATTCAGATACCCTGAGGTAGGGGTGACGATCTCTGATAAGCTCATCACAGCAGGTGATTTTCCGACTGCGAACCCTTATGTAGGCCGGGAACCTTGCGTCATTGAGAGCGCAACCAGCGCAACCATGTTGCGCGACGTTGCACCTGGAAGTGGGAACAGCAACTCGGGTGGATTCACGCTTCACAATGGGAGGGCGTATTTCGTTGCGAACAATAGCGCCAGTGGGACCGAGTTGTACACCACTGACGGTACCCCCGCAGGCACGCTCATGATGAAGGACATCATCACCGGTGCAACCGGCAGTGAGCCTCAGGACATGCGCAGCGTTGGCGGCCGCTTGTACTTCAGCGCTTTGGTCGCAGCGGGTAACCGCGAACCTTGGACCTGCAACGGTACCACCGCTGGCACGGTGAAATTGAAGGAGATCAACCCATCCACCACCGTAGGCTCCGACCCCAAGGAGTTCACGGCGCTGGGTACGAAGGTATTCTTCAGTGCGAACAACGGCACCAGCGGACGGGAGTTGTGGGTGACGGACGGTACCGCCAATGGCACCGTGATGGTGAAGGACCTCATTGCCGGAGCCACCGGATCCGATCCGCATGACCTCACCGTATACAACAACAAGGTCTGGTTCGTAGCGAATGATGCGCTGGCCGCTACCAGGGCCTTGTGGAGTTCCGATGGGACGGCTGCTGGTACAATAAAAGTGCTGAGCCTGCCGAGAGGAAGTGATGCCGAGAACCTGAACGTGTGCAACGGCAAGCTCTTTTACGTGAGCCGCGATGCCACCACGTCCAAGATGTGGTGTACCAATGGCACCACGAAAGGGACCAAACAAGTGCAACCCGCCGTCTCTCCCAACATCAACCCGATCGGCACCACCCGCATGGCCGTGATGGGCAATTGGCTCTACTTCAGCGGCAACTTCGACGGGACGGGCGCGGAGTTGTGGAAGGTGCAATGACCGATTCCGGCTGATCCCAACACGACCATGAAAAGCATCAACTTCCTCGTCCTGCTGATAGCATTGATCGCTTTCGTGTCGAACGATAGTATTGGCCAGGCGACGATCGCACCTGTGAAGATCGTATACCCCAACGGGATTTCCGTGACTGCGCCCACGAGCCTTGTCGTGGCCGGGCCCAAGAAGGATCAATTGTATTTCACCGGTTCCAAGAGTGGCGGTTTCGGACTGTACCGTGTTACGAGCGCCAGCTCGTTGGCGGAAGAATTGATGGTCGATGAACGGAAGCTCACCCTGGTCGCCACCATTGGCCGACGGAACCTTATACGTCGGGATGAGGGACTTGAGTTGTTCCGATACCTGCTCCTTGCGCCACGACCCTCAACTCCCTTACCCATCGGCACCGAGCTCATCCCAGGCAGCGCACCCTTGGACCGTGGTGTACTGGACTGGAACGTGGGCACCCAAGGAAGTCGATTCGTCGTTCAAGGTGTTTCCTCTTCGACCGATACCGACCCCTATCTCTTGGACACACTGGGGACCCAGACACTGCTGAAGGACATCGCGCAGGGCCCCAACCGCGGGGCCTTCCACGTGGTCAGTGCCGGTGCGCGAACCTTTTTCATGGATGGAGGGACCTCCGACGCCGGGCCGGGCCTTTGGCAGACCGATGGAACCTCCGCCGGTACAACCTTGCTTCGGAGATGGCAAGGCGATGGGCTGTGGCGCTTTGCACCGATGGTCGCAGCTGGCAACAAGATCTACTTCAAAGCGGCTGATACCGCGAACAACGAAGAACTATGGGTTTCCGACGGCAGCGCTTCCGGAACCAAGTTGGTCAAGGAGATCAACCCGGACCCTGCGAAAGGATCCGAAACGTCATTCGTCGGGGTCCTCGGTACCAAGTTGCTCTTCACTGCCACGGATGGCACCTTGGGCAACCCAAGCGGAGTTGTGCACAGCCTATGGATCACGGATGGCACCGCACAGGGAACCATGAAGTTGAGCGTATGCGACAGGAGCGGAGGAATAGCGATCGTCGGTATGCAGGTCTACTTCGCCCGAAAGGGCACAAACACTGCGAACGGAGCACTTGATCTATATCAAACAGATGGCACACTTGCTGGCACGAAGTTCGTGACCACCATCACCGGCCTCGACGAATTGTACTCCAGCGGCAATTCACTCTTCTACCTCACCAAGGAAGTCCAGCAATTCAAATTGCAAAAATTCAATACGAAGACCAAGAAGGGCACCCTGGTCCAGCTACCTGCGGGGGGGCGCACACTTGGGAGAGCACCTGGGTATTCGACCGCTATGGGTGGGTGGCTCTATTTCACCGCCGATCTTGATGGGAACGGAGAGGCATTGTGGAAGGTGCAGTAATGTGCCTATGTAAAACGAACGACACGGAAAAGCCATGAACACGATGAAACGACCGATGTGCCTGGCCCAGATCCTACTGGCCTCGCACACCTTGCTTGCTCAACGCGCCGTCGCCCCCACCAAGCTCCTCGATCTGTCGTCGGCCGGAAGCACGACCACCGCGGTCTCCATGATGAGCTGCGGGACGGCGAATGACAAGCTGTGCTATTCGACCTTCACCAACTTCGGCGCGCAGGGCAGCAACAGTGCGATCTGGTCCACGACCGGTACGAGCGCGCCATTCAAGCTGCACGAAAGCCAGGCGACCATGACGATCGTGACCACAGCAGGCAATGTGGTCTACTACCGCACCGGTTCGGGGTTCACCGGTGCGAACGACTTCGTCTTCGGTGCCACCAACCTCGTGCAGGCGGTTCCCGTTGCTCCGGTAGCTCCTGTAATGACATTGACACCCACGCACGTCCCCACCGCAGACCCCTTCGATGCAAGGATCCTGAACGGCAAGTTGATCTGCGCGATGGACATGGGCACCGGCATAGGCGTTGAATTGACCTCCATACCCAGCTTGGGCAAACCGAAGACCTTGGTGAAGGACATCGATCCAGGAGCCTCATCGGGCTGTTACTTCGACTTCGAGAGTCCTTCCTGCCTGTTCGGAGGGAAGCTCTATTTCAACGCGCACAATACAACAGCTGGATATGAATTGTGGACCACGGACGGAAGCGAACAAGGCACCCAGCAATTCTCCGACTTCACGGCTCCTGGGCTCACGGACTTCCGCGTAATGCACCAACAACCCCTTGGCGACAAGATCCTGCTCTCTGCATCGAACGAGCTGGGCGACCAGGAGCTTTGGTCATGCACGGCCAGCGCTGGATCGCTCGCGCTGCTGAAGGACATCTACCCGGGCACGGATCATGGTTCTGGTCCCGGCCCCTTCACCACCGTTGGCAACCTGACCTACTTCGCAGCGCAAGACGGAACAAACGGACGGGAGTTATGGGTGACCGACGGCACCAGTGCGGGGACCAGAATGGTCAAGGACCTTCGCACAGGCCCCAACCAGAATTCGAACCCACACGCCATGGTGACATTCAAGAACAAGTTGTACTTCTTCGCTACGAACAATGCCGGAGAGGTCGGCCTCTACCGTACCGACGGTACTGCGGCAGGCACCGTACTGTGCCACACGACGACTGCCCAGGGATACATCGCAAAGGCCTTATGCACGAGCGGGCGCCTCTATTACTTGGTCCCCAATACAACCACCTCCCTCTATCGAACTGACGGTACGGCTGCCAGCGTGGAAAAGGTGCAACCAACGACACCGATCACCGAGAACTACCCATACGAGCAGAACACGTTCGTTGCCCGCGGAACTACGCTGTACTTCATGGCAGGATACACCGGACCGGGAAGCTCTCTGTACAAGATCACCGACCCGGCCTTCGTGCCACCCGTGATCAAGAAATGACCGATGAACCACCTCATGATCCTGGTCTGTGCCACCAGCATCTTCCTCCAGGGTGCACCATGGAACAGCGAGACCATGTTCCTCAATGCCTAGGCCAAGGCCAACGGTATCGACCCCAATGCGCCGCGACCTGAAGCAGCCAAGCATCCCGCGCGTGTCTTCGGCATCTCCTTCCTGATGGCCTGGATCGCAGCTTATGCGTTCGCCATCCTCGTCGGGCATCATGCGCATGGCTTGGCCGAGTGGTTGCACGATGGCTTCCTCTGTGGTTTCGGCATCGCCGCCACCAGCTTCGCGATCAACTACCAGTTCGCGAACAGGCCCACGGTGCTGCTGCTGATCGATGGTGGTTATCACATCGTGCAGTTCATGTTGTATGGGTTGATCTTGGGGTTTTGGCAGTAAGCGGCGTGCTCGTTGGGCCATAAGCTCCGACCTTCGCCTACGCCGAGCCATGCCCGCCCAACAACGACCATCGAGACTGGATGCCCTGCAACGTGTTGAGGTGACCAGCCGAGCGGAATGGCGTGCCTGGCTGAAGAAGCACCACACCCGCACCGAAGGCATCTGGCTCATCACCTACAAGAAGCACGTGTCCGACAAATACGTGAGCTTCCAGGAGAAAGTGCAGGAAGCGCTTTGCTTCGGATGGATCGACAGCACGCCGCGCAAGCTGGACGCCGATCGCGTGATGCACTACCTGAGCCCGCGTAAACCCAAGAGCGTGTGGAGCGCCATCAACAAGGCACACGTGGAACGGCTCATCGCCGCGAAGCGCATGGCTCCGGCCGGCTTGAAGAAGATCGAGCAAGCGAAGAAGGACGGCTCTTGGAACGCGCTGGAGCAGGTGGACGCGCTGGCCATGCCCGCCGAACTCACCAAGGCCTTCGCCCGGAACAAGACCGCGAAGAAGCACTTCGATGCCTTTCCGCCAAGCAGCAAGAAGATCATCCTTCATTGGGTCAACAGCTCGAAGACCGATGCCACGCGCAACAAGCGCACCTCGGAGACGGTGTCGCTCGCCGCGAAGAACATCCGTGCGAACCATTACAACAGGAAGTGAAGCGGCAGCCTATTCCTGATCTGAGGGCCCTCCTCGACGACGCCTACGATCGCTACGCCCGCCCCAACTTCATCGGCGAAGACCCGATCCAGATCCCGCGTTCGTTCATTAAACGGGAGGATGCGGAGGTGATCGGCTTCCTCACGGCCACCATCGCGTGGGGCCAGCGCAAGACCATCATCGCCAATGCACAGCGTCTTGTCGAACTGATGGAGGGCACCCCGCATGCTTTCGTCCTGGGCGCATCCGCTCGGGAACTGCAGCGCCTCGCGCCCTTCGTACACCGCACCTTCAACGGGGAGGACCTGGTGCAGTTCATCCTCAGCTTGCGCCACCTCAGCACGGAATACCAGGGCTTGGAGGATGCCTTCCTGCAACGCGGCGAAGCCGGGTCCATGGCCGAAGCCATTCCGCGCTTCAAACAACGCTTCTTCGAGATCGGCCATCCGGCACGTACACGGAAACACGTGGCCGACCCCTCGAAAGGCAGCAATGCCAAACGCATCAACATGTACCTGCGCTGGATGGTGCGCCCCAACGACCGGGGTGTGGACCTCGGCCTGTGGAAGCGGATCACGCCCAAGGACCTGATGGTGCCGCTGGACGTACACACCGGCCGCGTGGCCCGCGAACTGGGCCTCTTGAAGCGCGCACAGGACGATTGGAAAGCCGTGGAGGAATTGACGGGGGCTCTGCGCGCCTTCGATGCGGATGATCCGGTGAAGTACGACATCGCGCTTTTTGCCATTGGGGTGAATGCAGGGAAATAGCTCAAGGTGCAGGAGCAAGCGCAGGGGCATTGGTCCTCCTGGTCCTGCTCTTGCCCCTGCTTCCTGCACCTGCGCCTTGGGCGGTTAACTTCGCGCCCGATGTCCTTCCTACACCCGGCATTCCTCTGGGCCCTCACCGCCCTGGCGATCCCGGTACTCATCCACCTCTTCCAACTCCGGAGGTTCAAGAAGATCGATTTCCCGAACGTCCGTTTCCTCGCTGAGGTCAGTATCCAGACGCGCGCTCGGAAAAAGATCCAGCATTGGTTGGTACTGCTTGCACGGATATTGGCACTGACCTGCCTCGTATTCGCATTTGCGCAACCCTATTTACCCAGCGGCAACGGCGCCGTGAAAGCGGGCCTACGCGCGGTATCGTTGTTCGTGGACGACAGCTACAGCATGGACGGTCGCAATGCCCAAGGGCGTTTGCTGGACCAAGCCCGTAAAGGCGCGCAGGATGCCGTGATGGCCTATTCCGCCACGGACCGCTTCCAAGTGCTCACCGGCCAGTTCGGTGGAAGGCAACAGATCCTGCTGGGGCGTGATGAAGCCCTGGATGCCGCAGCCCAAGCCGAAGTAGGCCCGTACTCGCGCACCGTGAGCAAGGTACTTGCCCGCCAGCGTGAAGCCTTGGCCAGCAGCGAAGCGCTTACGAAGCGGGCAATTCTCTTCACCGATCTGCAACGGAGCGTGACCGACGTGGAGAACTGGACGAACGATACGTTGGTGCCCACGGTGATCGTGCCGCTGAGCAGTTCAACGCCGGACAACCTCAGCATCGATTCCGCGTGGTTCTCCTCCCCTGTCCGTCGCGCTGGCCAGGACGAAGTGCTGCACGTACGCATCCACAACCACGGATCGCAGGAACTGGTGAACGTCCCCTTGAGGTTGGACATCGATGGTCGGCAACGTGCCGTGGCCACCTTCAGCGTGGAAGGCGGCGCCGTGGTGGATACCACCCTGCGTTTCCTCGGCGATGGCCCGGGCGAACATTGGGGTGTGGTCAGCGTGAGCGATCAACCCGTGGTGTTCGATGACAAACTCCACCTCGCCTACCAGGTAAACGACCGCTTGCGCGTGATGCTTGTGACCGCCGCCGATACCGAGGGCGATCGTTCGGTGACCAGTGTGTTCGCCGGTGATAGCACGCACAGTTTCACCACCCAGCCCTATGGTGCGATCGACCTCTCGCTGCTGAAGGAACAGGACCTCGTTGTGTTGAACGCCCTGCCCGATGTGCCCAGCGGTTTGGCGCGCGCATTGACGGACTTCGTTGCATCCGGCGGAAGCGTTGCTGTCTTCCCGCCGAGCAAAGGCGATCCTTCGCAGTACGCGGCTTTCTTCGCAGCGGTAGGCGCAGCAGCACCCACACGTATGGACACCGCCACGGTGCGCGTTGACCGCATCGACTTGGAGGAACCCTTCTACCGCGCGATCTTCCAGACCATGCCGCGCAACGTGGAACTCCCCGTGGTGCGCGAACGCTGGAACGTACGGCCGGCTGCCGGCAGCGATGTCCTGTTACGTTTGCAGGATGGTAGCTCCTACCTCTCGCGTTCCTTGCGCGGCGAAGGATCCATCTACCTGTGTGCTGCACCCTTGGCCGAGGGCTCGAGCAACCTCACACGCCATTCGCTGTTCGCCACTTCCTTGTTGCGCATGGCGGAACTGAGCCGTCCGATGGGGGCACTCTACTACACCATCGGCGACGAGGCGAGCATCCCCCTGGATGGCACAGGACCCGAAGGCGAAGAACCACCACATGTGAAGGGAGCGAACGGCATCGACCTCGTGCCCGAAGTGCGCCGCACACCGGGCCGCACCAACTTGATGCTGCATGACCAGGACCTGCCCGACGGTCCTTACTTCATCACCAGCGGTACTGATACGTTGCGTGCTGTGGCGCTGAACCTGCCGCGCCGCGAAAGCGATCTACGCGCCTACACGGCAGAGGAATTGCAAGCCCTGATCACCGAACGGGGCCTTACCTCCTTCTCGGTCCTTACCGACAGCGCGAACGATCTTTCGCTACGTTTGAACGAGTTGGACCAGGGACGGAAGCTGTGGAAGTGGTTCATCCTGTTCGCGCTCCTGTTCCTGGCCGCTGAAGTCTTCCTCATCCGCTACTTACGATGAACGAGCTGATCCTGCGCAAGGTCACGGTGGTGGATCCCGGTGGTCCGCACCACGACAGCACCGTGGACATTCTGATCCGCGATGGCGTGATCGTGAAAGTGGGATCGCTTCGCGTTGCTCGCGAAGACCGTCAAGTCAACTACGAAGGGTTGCATGCCAGCCCGGGTTGGGTGGATCTGCGCGCGCACTTCCGCGATCCCGGAGAAGAGTGGAAACAAGGGATCACGAACGGATTGGATGCCGCTGCCGCTGGTGGCTTCACTGCCGTGGCCGTATTGCCCAGCACCGACCCGGTGATCGATGACCGCTCCGGCATTGGTTACCTGTTGCAGCAAGCGAAGGGCCATCCTGTGCGCCTGCTGCCGATCGGTGCGCTCACCAAGGGGTTGAAAGGCCAGCAGCTCGCCGAACTGCACGACCAGCGCGAAGCCGGTGCCGTTGCTTTTTCCGATGACCAGCACGCCGTCCGCAACACACGCTTGATGCTCCTCGCCTTGCAATACAGCGCGGGGATGCAAGCCAAGGGGATCCCTGTAATGGTGTTCCCCAATGACCCGGACCTGAGCAAAGGCGGCCAGATGCATGAAGGCCCCATGAGCACGCGCCTCGGCATGAAGGGCCTGCCGCCGCTGGCGGAAACGCTCGCCTTGCAACGCGACATCGCCCTGCTCGAATACACGGGCGGTCATTTGCACGCCGCCACGATCTCCACGGCGGAAAGCGTTGATCTCATCCGTCAGGCGAAGGCCAAGAAATTGCACGTGACGGCCTCCGTTGCCGCGCACAATCTGCTGTTGGACGACGGCTGCCTGCGCGGCTTCGAGACCTGTTACAAGGTGCTGCCACCGCTGCGCGATGCACACCACATCGAAGCCCTGCGTGAAGGTGTGAAGGACGGGACCATCGACGCCATTGTGAGCGACCATCGACCGGAGGACCGCGAACACAAGGTGCTGGAATACGGCCCCGCCGCCTTCGGCATCATCGGACTGGAGACCGCCTTCGCCGTGGCCAACACCGCCGTGAAAGGCCGCATGAGTTTGCGCCGCCTTATCGAACGCTTTGCGAATGGACCACGTGCAGTCCTGGGTTTATCCAAAGTGCATATCGCCGAAGGTGCAAAAGCTGACATCACCCTCTTCGATCCCGAAGTGGATTGGACCTGCACCGAAGATGATCTGGTGAGCAAGAGCCACAACACGCCGTTCCTGGGGCAAAGGCTGACGGGGAGGGCGTTGGGGGTGGTGAGTGGGGTGCAGGTGCGGATGGGTGCGGTGGAGCAGGTGGCGCGGTGAAGATCAATTCGAAAGGTCCCCATTCGGGGCCCAGCGGAAGTTTGAACGGTGGACCGGGCATCTACCCACTTGTGGGTACTGAAGCCGGATGGCGCTAGTTTGGTACACGGATTGGTCCAACCGTTCTTCCAGAAGCCACCCCATGACTTTAGGGCCAGGGTTTCAATGGCGACTGGATGTTGAACAGCCGAGGATCCATCATCCACTAACACGACCTGATGATCATGCACCACCCTTCCGATCGTTCACCCAGGCCTCATGGCCGACGACTGATGGGGACCCCTTCCCTACCGCTCTATCTGGCCATGATGTTCGCGGTGGGTGTGGGATCCGCCACAGCCCAGAACAGCCCCACCATCGCTGCCGGGAACCAGACCATTTGCATGGGCGGCGATCCTTCGATCATCACCTTCAGCACGCCGCCCAGCAATGAGTACACCAGGCAGTGGTACTATCGGAACGGTATCGTGCCACAACCCACGGGTGACCAGGCCAGGGGTGGACACTGATCAATGGTGCCACGGGCTTGAGCTATGATCCGCCCGCTGGCCTCACCACAGCGCGCAGCTATGCCTGCTTCCTGAAATTGGGACCGTTCCTGGGTATCACGACGTACACGTGGTGCATTGGTGTTCGCCAAGTCTCGGTGTTCTCGGCCGGGGTGCTGCCAACCGGCGGGGTGACCTTGGGCGTTCCTGCCGACCCAGCACCGATCACCTTCTTGGAGCCTCCTTCCGGTAGCGCCAACTTGAGCTATCAATGGTACTATAAGGATGGCCTCTCTATTCCTCAAAGCGATGTGAACGAGACCGAGTGGACCAAGATCACCAACGCGGGCACCTCCAAGAGCTACGACCCGCCCGGTCCTTTGAACTACTCAAGGACTTACGCCTGCAAAGTCTCCCCAGCCGGGCTCAACACCTGCGGTGCCCAGCATTGGGCCAAACCCACCTTCGGCGTCAAGGTGTCCGGAATGACCAACGTGGGTGAGATCGAACATGACGACGTCACCATTTGCCATGGTGGCGATCCCGCCCGGATCGCACAACTGAGCGTACCAACCTCCAACGTATCATTCACCTATCAGTGGTATTCCTACAACGGTCGAATGCCGATCGTAGGAGGCTCCATGACGGAGAACGGTGTGCGCGTCGAGTGGGTACCCATCCCCGGTGCCACTGCGGCCACCTACGACCCACCCGCAGGTCTTACCAGTACCCGATCCTACGGGTGCAAGCTCGTACCCACAGCTGGTAGCCACGAATGGATGGATGGCTCGAAGGTCGTGAACGTGCTGGCGCCCTTCTCTCTGGGAACCCTCACGGGCACACAATCCATTCCGCCGGCAGGCACCCCCTCACGGGTAAGCCTCTCCACCACGGGTAGTCCCGGCTCCTTCACCTACACGTGGTACTACAAAGAAGGCCTGGTGGCCGCCCCCACCGGCAGCAGCACCGCTGGCTGGACCCGTGCTGAAAGCAGGGGGGTGGAGTTCATCGACCCACCGGCGCTGGCCATCTCGCGTACGTATGCCTGTTTCATGACACCCAGTGGCACACTCACGTGCGGCGCGGCTGGCTGGGCCACCGGCGCAGCGCAGATCACGGTGACCGATCCTGTGAACCGTGGCCAGCTGGCCAGCCTGAACCAGGTGGACAACCAGGTGGTGTGCAACAGCAGTGCGGACGGATCGCCGATCACCTTCAGCACCGCGCCCTCCGGCGCACCGAGCTTCAGCTACCAATGGTATTCGCAGTCGGCCATCGTGCCGGCACCAACGGGCAGCAGCATTGCCGGATGGACCGCTGAGCCCGGAGCGACGGCCGCTACATTCGATCCACCAGCAGGCCGCACCACCAGCCGCACCTATGCCTGTTTCGTGATCCCCAGCGCGGGCACGGCGGGTTGGGCTGCAGGGCGCCGGGTGGTGCAGGTGCTGGCCCCGCTCGCACCTGCGGTGGTGACCAGTGGAGACCAGACGCTGGTGGGTCCGGCCGACCCTGCCACCATCACCCTCAGCAGTCAGGCGGTGGGCTCCAGCTTCTTCTTCTACCAGTGGTACTTCAAGGATGGCATCGCGGCCGCCCCCACGGGCAGCAGCACTGCTGGTTGGACAGCCATCAACGGAGCCACCCAGACCAGTTTCGATCCGCCCGCCGGCCTCAGCGCCTCGCGCACCTTCGCCTGTTTCCACACGCCTTCGGGCACACCGCTCTGCGGCAGTGGGGGCTGGGCCACGGGTGTGCGCAAGGTCACGGTAACGCGTTGAACCGGAGCACGGCCTACTCCTTCACCACGCGCAGCACCACCGGTGCTGAAGTGCCCTGCAGACGCAGGTGATAGATGCGCAGGGG
>DEQO01000190.1 GCA_002360495.1 Flavobacteriales bacterium UBA3364 | reverse complement strand
AAGAACGCGATCCTGATCGTGGAGTTCGCCAAGATGAAGATGGAGGAGGGCGAGGATGTGTTGACCGCCGCGCTGGATGGTGCCAAGCTGAGGTTCCGCCCGATCCTCATGACCAGTCTCGCCTTCATCCTGGGCGTTGTACCGTTGATCACCGCCGTGGGTGCGGGCGCGGAGGCACGCAAAGTGATGGGCATGACCGTGTTCGCCGGAATGATCGTAGCCACCACCATCGGTTGTATCGTGATCCCGAGCCTCTTCGTGCTCATCGAGCGGAAGAAGAGGAAGGACAAGTCGCAGGGAGATACCTCCAAACCCGTTGTACCATGAGGATAATACACCTCATTGGCGGTGCCCTGTCGATCCTGTTGCTGGTCCCCGGCTGCATGGTGGGGCCGAAGTACGTGTACGAACCGCCTCCTTTGGACAGTACATATGCTGAGCCGGTGAACGCGGACACCGGTGCGTTGATCAAGTGGGCACAGCTGTACGATGACCCCGCGTTGGTGAAGTTGATCCAGGCCACGCTGGACAGCAACCGGACCATGTGGCTCGCGGCGGCGCGGGTGGAAGAGGCCCGACTGCTCGCCGGAGCGGTGAAGACGAACCTGTATCCCTCCGTGAACTACAGCCTGGTCGGTGGTGGTGGTGGCGCAGGCATCGATGCGCAACGTAACGGCAGCGGTGTGGACGGCGGTTTCCTGGAAGCCCTTGGACAGGTCAATTGGGAGATCGACATCTGGGGCAAATTGCGGCATGCCAACCGCGCCGCATTGGCCATCTACCTGGAACAGGAGGAGAATTACAAGGCGTTGCAAGTGAGCCTGGTCGCCGAAGTGGCCAGCACCTACTTCCTCCTGCGTGACTTGGACAACCGTCTCCTGATCGCGCAACGCACCTTGGTCTCTCGACAGGAGAATACGCGCATCATCGGCCAACGCTTCGATGAGGGCTACACCAACGAAGTGGACAAACTGCAATCGATCCAGCAGGAGCAGCAGGCTGCCGCCGCCATTCCCAATATCGAGCGGCAGATCCGCCAGGTGGAGAACGCGCTGCGTGTGCTGCAAGGACGGAGCTCCGGCACCATCGAACGTGGCCGACCGAACACCGAACAACAGCTCACGCCGGACATCATTCCGATGGGATTGCCATCGACCTTGCTGCAACGCCGACCGGACATCCAGGCCGCCGAGGCCAACGTGCAGGCCCTGACCGAACGTGCCGGCGTGGCGGTGGCCAATCGCTTCCCCACGCTGAGCCTTACCGGCGTCCTGGGCTTCGCCAGTCCCGAAATGGCGAGCCTGTTCACTGCGGATGGTGGCATGGCGAACGGCTTCGGGCAGCTCGCAGGCCCCCTGTTCAACTTCGGCCGGAACAAGAAGATCGCCGAAGCCGCCAAGCAGCGCATCGTGATCGCGGCTGCACAGCGCGATCAGGTGGTCTTCCAGGCGTTCACCGATGTGGACAATTCGTTGGAATACTACCGCACATACACTGCCGAGAATGCAGCGCGCGTCACCCAGATGGAAGCCGCCCGCAAGGCGCTTACACTCTCACAGGCGCGCTACGACTATGGTTATACCAGCTACCTCGAAGTGATCCTGATGGAGAATGCCCTGTTCGAAGCCGAACTTGAAGAGAGCGCCACGCGCGCGCAACGCTTGAACAGCACCGTGAGCTTGTTCCGCGCATTGGGCGGCGGCTGGTAGACCTGGCACAGTGGTCATGGCGGTTCCCTCCCACTTCGATCTGGTCGTCATCGGTGGTGGACCCGCTGGAACGAGCGGTGCATTGGCCGCAGGCCTGCTCGGCAAGCGGGCGGCCCTGATCGAGCAACAGGCGTTGATCGGTGGTGCGGGCATCAATACGGGCACCATCCCGAGCAAGACCTTGCGCGAGACCGCGCTCATGCTCTCGGGTTGGCGCTCGCGCCAACTCTTCGGCGTTGACCTGTCACTGCGCCGTGAGGCCACCATTGCGGACTTCATGGGGCACGCCAAGCACGTTTCGCGCCGCGAACGGGAACGGACCGAGGAACGGCTCGCGCAACGGGGTGTGGTCCGCTTCCATGGTGCGGCAAGCTTTGTTGACGCGCATACCGTGCGTATCGTGGATACGAACGGAACGGAGACACTGATCCACGGCGAGTATATCCTGATCGCCACGGGCTCCTCACCCTTAAGGCCCGCTGAATTCGACTTTTCGGATCCCCGCGTGCATGATTCAAACGAGATACTGGAATTGACGACACTGCCGAAGAAGCTCGTTGTGGTGGGCGGCGGCGTCATCGGCAGCGAATACGCCGGCACCTTCGCCGCTTTGGGGACCGAGGTCCATCTCGTGGACGGTCGCGACACGCTGATGCCCTTCCTGGATGCCGAGATATCACGGGGCCTCGCGGCGGCCATGAACGCCAACGGAGTGCGTTTCCATTGGAAGGAGAAGGTGGTGAAGTGCGACACGTCCGACCCCGGTGATGTGCTGCTAACGCTTTCGTCGGGCACGACCATCGCGGCGGACGGCGTGCTGGTCTGCGCCGGGCGCAGCAGCAATACCGCGTCGCTCGACCTCGCCGCTGCGGGCCTCACACCGGGCAGGCGTGGCCTGGTGCAGGTGGGGGTACACTATAGGAGCACCGAGGTGCCGCACATCTACGGCGCTGGTGATGTCATCGGTCCACCTGCGCTGGCGGCGACCGGTATCGAGCAGGCCCGCGTGGCCGTTTTCCACGCCTTCGGAAATGCGCTGAAGAGCGATCTCGCACCGCTGCTTCCCACCGGCATCTATACCATACCCGAGGCCAGTTGCGTGGGCGAGACGGAAGCAGCGCTCACGGAGAAGGGCATTCCCTACGTCATGGGCCGCGCACGGTATGGGGACATTCCGCGTGGCGACATCATCGGCGACGACAAAGGCTTCCTCAAGCTGCTCTATCACCGCGACGACATGCGTTTGCTCGGTGTGCATGTGATGGGAGAGCACGCCACGGAGCTGGTCCACATCGGTCTCACGGCCATGCTATCGAACGCGACGGCGGAGCTCTTCAATCGCGCCTGCTTCAACTACCCGACGCTCGGCGACCTGTACAAGTACGCGACGTACGACGCGATCATGCGGATGCAGCTGGGGTTGCGCTGATCCCTGATCAACGCGTCACCGGCCGCACCGCCACCGACAGCACCTTGCCCCGCAATTCCACCGGAGTGGAGGGTCCCAGCTTGAACCGTTCCGGAACGGTCATCGCGGCAAGGAGATCTTCCGAGACCACCATGCCCGTATCGAGCATTTTGGCTGCACCCACCATGCGTGCGCATGTGTTCATGGCATCACCGCTGTGATCGATCATGCGTTTGATCGTTCCTACCTGCGAGGTGATCACCTCGCCGCAATGGATGCCTGCGCGGAAACGGGGCACCATTCCATACGTGCGCTGGTAATGGTCCCGATCATGGTTGATGGCCTCGTGGAAGTCGAAGTACAGGTCGAGGCAGCGTGCGTCGCGTGCGCCACGTGGCACGCTCCATGTGAAGATCACTTCGTCACCGATGTATTTGAGGATCTCGGCATCGCTCCGGAGCACCGGAGCCGCCATGCGCCCGAAGGTCTCGTTCAACATGGCGTAGTACCGTGTATCGCCGAGCTTCTCCGTCCACATGGTGGAGTCGGCCAGGTCCATGAACATGACGATGATGCGTTCACGCTTGGGATGGACGTAGCGCCCGGTCAGGAAGCGGCGGAAGGTGCGGGTGCCCACCATGCGTTCCATCTCCATGAAGAGGATCACCGCTGTGGCCACGATGAGCGAATTGACCACCAAGCCCGTGCGCGTGGTCCAGAGCTGCCCTACGGTGGTGATACCGGCCTGTTCGAAGACCACGGGCACCACACCCAGTACCAGTAGCGCGGACACCAGGGATAACGCGATCAAGGGGATCAAGGCGATGCGCAGGAGCAATTGCACCCATACCGGTGCCTGAGCGACACGCCCGGTGAAGAAGAACTGTTCTGCCGTACCGATCAGCAGCCCGAACAGCGCCCAGAGCAATTGCAGTGTATGAAAGTCTACGCGGGCGTACAGGTTGAGCAGGAGGGCCACCACCAGGGTCACCAGCGCGAATGTGATGATCCGGTCGGCCTTGTGGCGCCAGAGGACTGTCCGGTGGAGCATGTTCGAACGTTTCGGCCGTGGCAAAGAAAGGCACATTGCAGAATGGGGGAGAGCATGCACCTTTGCGCATGGACCGGATACGAATTGTTCCCATGGCCCGCATGCAGGGGTATTGGCCGCGTTGGGTGTTGCTGCTCCTCCTCGTGGCCGTGTCGCCCAAGGCGCATACCCAGGTGTTGATCGCCTTGATCCTGGGCGACGATCTCAACTCAGGCAAGATCGAGTTCGGCCTCACCACGGGTCTGAACGCCTCCACGCTGGATGGTGTGCCGGGCGGGGAGCCGGCACGCGCGCCCTACCTAGGGCTCTACTTCGACATCAAGCTTTCGGAGAACTGGTACTTCCATCCGGAGACCTGGCCCAAGTGCGTGTTGGGCGAGGCCAAGCTGAAGCCCTATGCCACCGGAGATCCGGCTTTGGACGTTCAATTGGCGGACGCCACTGTGCGCAGGCGCATCGACTGCATCCCCACCTCGTTCATGATCACACGCAAACTGGGGCAGCATGTCTTCATCGATGCCGGGCCTTACGGGAACCTGATCCTCGGTGGGCGGGATGTGTTCACGCGGGAGTCCGCCGATGATGAGTTGAGCTACACGCAGAAGATCGGCGACCAGTTGCACCGCGTGGAACTTGGCGCAGGGATCGGTGCGCGCTACAAACTGTCCAAGGGCCTGGGCATGAACTTCGGCGTCCACTACTTCGCTGGCCTTACCGGGGTGGACAAAGCGGACCAATGGAAGTTCCAGTGGCTGAGCGCCTCCGTTGGCATCCCCATCGGGCGCGGGAAGGCGAAGAAGGCCGCCGAAACAAAGCCCGCCGAGTGAGCGGTCAGCTAGAGGCCGAAGCGGTACTGCAGGCCCGCGATCAACTGCGTGCGTGACGACAGGAAGCCGAACTCCGCGCGCACCATCCAGTGCTTGTTGAACTGGTACTGGCCGCCCATGATGAAGTTCCACATGTCATCCGGACGCTTGTCGATCGAGTACTCGACCGAGGAGCTTTCCGCATTGGCCACAGCACTTTCCGCATCGTTGAGGAAACCGGCCGTCCGATCGAGCACCGCGTTGGCCGAATTGTATTTCGCAGCGTTGATCGGGTTGGCCTGTTCCAAGGGCGAGAGGCTGCTCCACCACGCCTCCACCTGTTGATCGAGCTCGGCCACCTGTGCCTGGCCTTGGTCCACTCCGCTTTGCCACTGGTCCACCGGCAGTGCATCGGCCAGCGGGATCGATCCCGTGGTGCCGGTATTGATCTTGAAGCGGAAGCCACCCACCCAGAGTTGTGCGGAACTCCCGGGTTTCTTCATCTTGAACGATTTGCCCAGCCGTGGTCCGAATACGAATGCGAATGCGGGCTTGTCCAACTGGGGCACATCGGTCCAGGTCATGTTCATGTCCAACGCCAGGAAACCACCGCCCACCCCAACGGTCGGCGTAAGCCCGAAACCGAACGTGTTGGCTGTGAAATCCACCTTGGTGCCGAAGCTCGCCAACTTCTGGTCGACGCCCGTGGAATCCGGTAACCATAGACTATAGCCTACATCCGTCGATGCCGCCGACTTCCCCAGTATCGCATACACGTTGAGGAATGGGAATACCCACACGTCGGGCCGGAAGGAGATGCCATCGCTTTGCGCCTTGGCCCGATCGAACCGGATGATGCCGTCGAGGTCGTGCATCTCATTGCCGTTGAACCCGACCATCAGGTTCTCGATGATCAGGTCCGACCGTTGTCCGAAGTATTGGGTGCTGATGCCTGCGGAGTACGGCAGGTCGAAGCCCGCCTTGGTGGCCTGCTCGCCCCAGATGGGCAGGACGTACGGATACTCGGCGGCCACCAACCCGTCGCCCACCTGCACTCCGATAACGAGGTCGGCACCCATGTCCTTCGCGTCGCTCACCGGGAAGTTGCGCAGCGTGCCACCGTCCACCAACAACATCGTATCGCGCACCGGAGGAGAGAATATCGTAGGTATGGACATGCTGGCGCGTAGGGCATCGGCCAGCAGGCCGTGGCGCTGCAGAACCGCCTGTCCACGGCCCACGTCCGTGGCCACACAGGCGAAGGGGATGGGCAACGAATCGAAGTTCGTCGTACCGTGGTAGGGCAACGTCAGGCGGCGTATCAACTCATCGATCTTCTGCCCGCGGATCAAGCCCGAGGGGATGCTCGGCTTCAGCCCGTTGAACGGAAGTTCCAACAAGAACCGGCCATAGAACGGCTTCTCCTCGATGGCGATACGGTCCAGCGGTATCTTGTTGGTGAGCACATCGTCCCAATGGATGTCCAGCACGATGGCCTCGATCTGTGCTGCGCTGTACCCGCACGCGTAAAGCCCACCGATGAGGGAACCCATGCTCGTGCCGGTGATCACGTCCGGTCGAAGGCCCTCTTCCTCCAACACCTTCAATACGCCGATGTGGGCAAGGCCTTTCGCACCACCACCGCTCAGCACCAGCCCGAGGCGCTTGGGCTTCTCCGTCACGCCCTGCGCGAAAAGACCAGCAACAAGGGACAGGCCGGCGCCCAGCAGTGCCATGGACCTATGCATGGCGAAATATCACCATATTACCGCTATTGTACCTTATTCGGGTGGACCCCAAGGCTTGGAACGATGGTTCCGTAGTCCACAGCGAAGAAGTAACACGGTGCATCGCAAGATGGATCGTGCCCGTGAAGCGATGAAATGTTGGAGGTGGAAGTCCCGGCGAACGGTGCGACGGTGCGGCGGGCACGGCGTTCGCGTGGGAACGCAGCCCCCCGGTCCGTGATCGGGAATGGTTAGTTTCGCTGGCTAGAACACCACATGCGCGCATATTATCGCTACCCCCTACTGCTCCTGCTTACCGCCTGCACCGGCACGCACATCGTGCAGAGCTGGCGCGATCCCGACGTGACCGTACAGCAGGGCAGCGTGAAGAAGATGCTCGTGATCGCGTTGACGCACAATGAGGATACGCGCCATGCCGTGGAGGACGAGATGGTCAAGCAGTTCAAGGGCCGTGCCGTTGCCTCCCATGCGTACCTCGGTGCATTGCCCACCACCATGGATGTGGATCCTTTCGTCACGCGCCTCAAGGGCGACAGCATCGACGCCATGATGGTGATGCGCCTGTTGAAAGTGGACAAGGAGCAGACCTACGTGCCGGGTTCGTACCCCACCTACTACGAGGATCCTTTCGGTTTCTACGGGTATGCCGTGCCGCTGTTCAGCGATCCCGGTTACGTGCGTACGGACATGAGCTACCAGGTGGAATCGAACTTCTATTCCGTGGAGCGCCGCAAGCTCGTCTGGTCGGGCATCAGCTCCACCGTGGATCCACCGGATATCATCACTACCACGGATGAGATCGTCGTGGCCATCCGGAAGAAGATGCAGGAAGAAGGCTTCCTCACCCCGCCGGCCGGGAAACCATAGTGCCCACCGATCCACCCTACATCGCACGCCATGCGCTACCTCATCCTTGCTTGTTGTCTCCTTGCCGCTTTCGTTACCAAGGCGCAGGATACGGCGGGTGTTCTTTCGCAGCGGCTCAACCTCGTCAAACTTGGCCTGAGCAGCGGTTTTGCGAGCACCATCTCGCTCAACTACGAGCGGGTGTTGAACCAGGACATCAGCGTGGCCATGACGGTGAGCTACATGCTTCCGCGGCGCAATGGTGGATTGCTCGACCTGCAAACGGATGAGATCGACATGTCGTCCAACCGGAAGCTCAGCGGCGTGTTCTTCACGCCTGAGGTGAAATGGTTCCTGGAGAAGAGCGACACACGCGATGCGCCGCGTGGTTTCTACATGGGCGCCTATGGCCGCTATAGCAACATGCGCCTCACGGCCGAAATGAGCGCTTCCGGTGAGGGTACCGATGTCTCCGGCACTGCCTACGGAAACCTGCAGGTGGACCTTATCGAGGCCGGTCTCGGCATCGATGCGGGCTACCAGATCCTTGCTCTCAACGAGCGGCTCGTGTTCGACTTTGTGTTCTTCGGACCGCGCTGGTCGTATTACACCCTGAAGGTGGATGCCGAGTTCAACGGTGAAGGTGAATTGGCCGAAGACCTGGAGCAGGCCTTGGAGGATGCGCTTGGCCGCGACATTGTTCCGCTCAACGTGGACGTGGCCAAGAGCGGCTCCTCCACCAGCGGTGTCAGCAGCATGGGCTACCGCGCCGGATTGAAGATCGGGTACGCGTTCTGAGTGTCGGGCAGGTGCCCGTCGGGCGTGGAAGTGCGACCACCTGATACATAACGGTCGAAAGCAACATCATGTCGGTCCCTTGGTGTCTGGGACCAAGGGTCCTGATGGGTCCATACCACCGAAGACCGGGCCGCAGGCACCTCCGCTTTGGCGAGACCGCGCCGTACGCGTGAGATCACCTTTCGTGTATCGCCATGCTAACGCAGGTCCCTGTCGATGTTGGGTGGGATCCGTGACAGCCGCGAACAGCCACGTGTTGAACACCGATGGAACAGTACTTGGGGCGGCGGGATCCCGGACCCCACATTTGTGGCCAACATAAAGCGTTCATATCCGATGCGAAAGCTCCTGTTCCTGATCCCCTTCCTCGTTCTAGGAAAACTCACCATGGCCCAGGAACTCGGGATACGCTTCGGCGATGTCCTCGGTAATGCCGTAGCCGTGGACGGATTGTTCCAGGTGGGTGAGTTCAGCCGCGTCCATGCCGACCTCTCGTTCGGCAAAGGCGTTGGCATCGAGGGCCTATACGACTTCCTGTACAAACCGCTGGGCGATGGTGTGAACTGGTACGTAGGGGCCGGTCCATCCATGTACATCGACGATCCCTTCTTTCTGGGCTTCAGTGGTGAGCTTGGCCTGGACTACCACTTCAACAACGTGCCCATCTCCTTGAGCGCAGATTGGCGCCCCACGTTCTGGATCATCGAGGACACCGATCTCTACGCTGGTGGCTTCGGGTTCAATGCCCGCTACGTTTTCGGTCGCTGATCCATTTCCCTATCACGGACATTTCCACAAAAGCCCTGGAACGAAAAAGGGGCCGGACCCTCATCGGATCCAGCCCCTTCCAATTCGCGTAGTTCTTACTTCGTCGGCATCAACGGCACTTCATCCGCGATCTGAAGATCGATGAGCATCGCGATGCGACGCTCCACCTGGTTCCAGCGTGCAGCGATGGTGGTCGGCAGCACTTTGGCCACCTTCTTGGTGTAGGTGGTGCGGATCTTGGCACCTTCGGCCTCCAGTTTGTTCATGCGGCCCATGAGCGAGGCTGCGGTCTCATCGTTCATAGTCTGGTACTTGGCGCCATAGTCCTTGATCAGTTGGATCTTCTTGTCCCAGTGGCTCTTCATGGCCGTGTTGTACTCATCGTAGATGGGCATGAAGAGGGCGCTCTGCGGCTCGGTGAGCTGGAGGCTGGACAGGACGATGGCCTGCTTCTCGGTGCGGAGGTCCGAGCGGACGAGTTCGACGAGGTCGCTGTAGTTCTGGGCCGAAGCGGCCATGACCAACGACAGGGCTAGGGTTGTAGCGAATGTGCGCATGTGCATGTATTGGGGCGGCAAAAGTAGCAGGGATCACGGATCGTGGCACCTTGGAGGATCAGCTTCGCATGGGGCGGCTTAGAACGCCTCGTAGAATGTGACGTAGAACGCACTGCTCTTGGAGCCTATGCCGTAGTCGATACGCACGTTGCTCCGCTTTTCGGTCTCGAACCGCAGGCCCACGCCCGCATTGGGCAGCGCCGCAGGGATCGAGGCCAGGTCGGGGGCCACCGCACCGAAACCCAGCCAAGTGGCGAAGCCCCACTTGCTCTCGAGGCTGCCGCGTTTGTTGGGCGTGCGGCGGTTGAACATGTGCCTGTACTCGCCCATGGTGTAGACCATGAGCTCATCGCGGTATTGGCCCCAGGTGTAGCCGCGCAGGTCCCACGGTGTGCCGATCTGCGAAAGGTCCGTCCACGGCACATCGCCACGGCAGTTGCGGCTGCGCACCTCCCAAGCCACGGTGTGCCGGTGGCCCACGGAAGCATACTGCCGGTAGTCCAGGTCCACCACCCAGAAATCGAAGTCGCCACCGAAGTGGGTGCCGTAATTGGTGACGCTCGCATCCAACAGCACGCCGGAATAAGCGTTCACCGGCACATCCCGGCTATCGTACTGCATCACCACGCCGAGCCCCTTGTTGCGAACGTTCGCGCCGTCGTCGACCACGTAGGCGTCAGCGGCCATCACAGGGTTCAGCTCACTGGCCTCGGTGCGGTTCACATCATAGATGCCGCCGATGAAGTACTTCGGCTTGAACTGATGCACCACCTTGGCGTAGACACGCCGCCAATCGCGATGGTACTGGGTGGTGCTGTCGCTCTTGGAAGTGGTGTGCGCACTGCCGTACCCCACCCCGTAGTAATTGTCGGGCATGTCCTTGCGCCAGATCTCGCCCGTGATGCGCCACTTGTCCTCCTTGAGGTACAGGTTCGCCTTTACGCTCACCTGTAGCGATCCATTGGTGCTCTTGCCAACGGAGAACGGAATGGATGAACGCAGGAGCTCCCGGTCCTTGCGGTCGAAACTGAAGGTGATGAGCCCGCCCGCCGTGAGCAGGAACTGCATTTCGGGCGTGTAGCTCGGCGCCACGAAAGGCACGAACTTCATGGGGCCCGCCTCGAAACTCAACGCGCGCAAGGAATCACTGTTGCTGGCGAGGGCATCAAGCACGGGCGTGCGGGACTTGGCGGTATCCGGTTCCTGTGCGGCCAGGTTTCCGGTGCCAACACAAGCGAGGGCAACAAGTAAAGGGCGAAGGACGGTGGACACGTTCACGTGGAGTGCCGAAAGATATCAGGAGCAGGCTCATGCATTCCTGACGGTTTCCTCAGACGCGAATATCAAGTGGTATCTTTGCCGCCTCATTCCAACGTATCCATGCAACAACGAAAGATCACCTGGGCACTGGCCTTGGCCGGCATCGGGCTCCTTTCCGGCTGCTACCCTGGAGGGCCGGAGTATATCGATGAGTATGATCTGGTGTACACCGATTATTCCTCTACCGTAGATTTCAAAGCGAAGAACACCTATTCCCTGCCCGATAGCGTGATCAAGCTCTCGGGTGATCTGGTAGAGGGGGAGCGGCCCGAAATGGTATCGCCCGTCTATGCCAACGAGATCCTGGGCAAGATCCGGGACAACATGAACAGCTATGGCTGGACAGAGGTCGACGCCACGGAGTCGCCGGATGTGGTGATCTTGCCTTCGGCTATCGTCGTTACCAATACCACGGTCTACTACCCGGGTTATTACTGGGGCTGGTACTATCCCTATTATGGCTACGGCTGGTATTATCCGGGCTACTATCCACCCACGGTCACCAGCTACACCACAGGTTCACTGTTCATCCAGATGACGAACCCCAACGAGCCCGGTGCAACGGACAACATCCCTGTGGAATGGATCGCCGTGTTCAATGGCCTGCTGGAAGGCAGCACCAGCGGTTTGGTCACGCGGATCGACAGAGCAGTGGACCAAGCGTTCAAGCAATCACCCTATCTCAAGCAATGATCCCATGAAGGCCAAGCTACTTTCCATTTGCCTCCTGGCCCTCGCCGGTTCCACCGCTACGGCACAGGATGATTTCATGATGGTGAACTACCAGGTGGGCTTCCCCATGGGCGAACTGCAGTCGTACATCGAGAAGACGAGCTGGCGCGGGATCAACATCGGCTACCGCCACCTGATCGACGGCGAGATCGCGGTCGGGGTCGATCTCAGCACCCAGGTCTTCTATGAGCAGAAGGACTACGATACCTACACGCGTGGTACGGCTTCCCTCACCGGCACTCAATACCGGTACAGCTGGAATACACCGATGACCGCCCACATCGACTACGTGCTCGGCGAAGGCAAGGACCTCCGGCCCTTCATTGGCATGGGGCTCGGCGCCTTGTACTCGTACCGTGTCACCGATTTCGGCCTGTACCGCATCACCCAGGACCCCTGGCAGTTCATCATGGTCCCGGAGGTGGGTGTCACTTACTACATGTCCGCTGGTTCGGCACTGTTCGTTTCAGCGAAGTACAACGCGGCTTTCGACTCGAAGGACATGGGCGGCCAGTCGTACATCGGCTTGAACGTAGGCGTGCTCTTCAGTACCAACTAGGGGTTCGTCCCGTGCGCTTCAGGCGCGCGCACGATCCGGTCTTTTGCGTTGCCGTGGATGGTGCGTATCGCATCTCCACGGCTTCGTCATTCAGGGGTGACCGGTGGCGGGTACAACGCGCGTAGTATCGATCGATCCCTGATCCGCAGCTCGCGTGGGGCAGGAAATAGGGGATCGATGAGGAGACCTCTGCGGCACGTCGATCCAGCGGGTCGCGAAAGAAGGATGATCCCGAACAGGCTCTTACCACTTCGCAGTTACGCCATTATTCGGGCGGCTGCGCCTACAGGCATCCGCTCATTGTATGGCCCGAAAAGCGAACGGCCCCGAGTTGGGGCCGTTCAAGGTTCGATGTACCGCGATCACTTCGTGGGTGGCGGTGGAGGTGGTGGCGGCGGCGGTGTGCCTGGAGGAGGTGCTCCGGGGGTGTATCCTGAAGGCGGCGGAGGGGGAGGTGAGCTGCTGCGCGCCGCCGGGCTGCCACCACCAAGGCTGATGGCGATGCCGCCGAAGAGCCCGAATTGGTATACCGTGGAATAGGTGGAGACGCCTGCACCAGCGCCGCCGGTGCCGAAATACATGCCACCACTGGCCCCTTGTACGGCGGACAGTACCTGTGCACCGATGCGGATGCCGAATTTCTGGTTCGGGGTCATCAAGAGGCCCAACCGGCCACCGATCCCGAATTTGGTTGCGTTGACATCGTCGCTATTGAAGAAGGCCGCACCCAGCATGAGGCCGCCGAAGCCCTTCACCTTGTCGTTGCCCGCGTAGCCTAGGCCACCGAGCATCAGGTAACTGATGTTCACATCGGTCGTGATATCATCGCCGACACCCAGCAAACGGCCCGTGGTGCCCTGTTGTTGGTAGTAGATCTCGATCGCTTTCATCGGTCGCACCTCAACCTCCAGTCCGCCACCGAAGTGCGCCGATTCATCGAAGCGGGCCTGGGGATACCCCGAGTAGCCGCCGAAGTCGAATTTGTCGGCGAAGGTGTAGCCGCCGTAGGCGTTCAACCGCACCGATTGGGCGGACAATGCCTGCGCAGTGCCGAGGAGCAGCAAGGCTGCTAAGGAGCGATGATGTAGCATGGAGTGATTCTGTGCACGCGAAAGTATGACTTGGGCGAATAACCGGACTTGACCGCCGACAATATTGGGTGGTCAATGCGACGGGTCCAACAGCGGGTAGCCGAAGGCTACGCGCCCTCGGGCAAGCTTCCGGTAACCTCAGACTACCACTACAGTGTAAGTTCGACGTAGCTACAGGAGACGCCGAAATGGCGTTGCCTGATCACCCGCGCAGTGCCGGGGGAATGATGCATACCGGGATCGGCTCCATCTTGTGCCGGTTCGCCGCATTGCGCCGATCGTAGATTTCGAGCACCTTGCGCTGGCGATCGCTCAGTTCCAGCGTGGCCGGATCATTCCCTTTTGCCCTCAGGTCCATGGCCCATTCCAACTCCGGATAGCTGGCACCGATCTGGTCCTCATCGCTGCGGTCATCTCCCCAGAGCCCGTCGGTCGGCTTGGCTTTCATGATGCTGTCCACAATGCCAAGCCCGCGCGCCACCGCATACACCTCGGTCTTGGTAAGGTCGGCGATGGGGGAGAGGTCTACACCGCCATCGCCGTACTTGGTGAAGAAGCCCACGCCGAAGTCCTCCACCTTGTTGCCGGTTCCGGCCACCAGCGCGCTGCGCAAGCCGGCGAAATAGTACAGTGTGGTCATCCGGATCCGCGCGCGCGTATTCGCGAGTGCCAGCTCCTGCCCGGTGGTGTGCTTGTGCGCCGGGAGCGCGGCGACGAACCGATCGAAGACATCCGTGAGCTTCACCACTTCCAGATCCACGTTCGGGTGATCGCTGCGCAACCAGGCGATGTGTTCCTGTGCACGTTGCACCTGCGAAGTGGCTTGGTGGATGGGCATTTCCACGCACAAGGTCGGCAGGCCCGTACGCGCGCAGAGCGTGCTGGTAACAGCACTGTCGATGCCACCGCTAACGCCCACAACGAAGCCCTTCTGGTTGTTCCGGGTGCAATAGTCCTTCAGCCAGCCGCTGATGTGGTCGATCACCTGTTCCGTCTTCATTGCTACAAAAGAAAGGAACCCCGTTCACCGGAAGGTGAACGGGGTTCCAGGAAAGTGCTTCGTAGGTCGCTCAGAAGAATACGGCAATGTTCAACTCGAGGTAGTCCTGCAGCAGTTTTGCGGTCTTGCCTTCGATCTCTTCATCCTTCAAGATGTTCGTCAGGCCGTTGTTGTAGTTCACACCCACCTGCAACGTGGTGCTTCCGGAGAAGGTGTACTCGAAACCCGCCCCCATGATCAAGGACCCCTTGACGGGCTGGACACTGTCCTTCACATCCTCATCCTCGAAGGTGCTGGAACCGGTGAAAACACCGTTCGCATCAACGGTCACCGTTTCAAAGTCGGCTTTCGCCCGCACATTGAACGCTGCACCGAAACCGATCTGGCCATAGTAGCGCATGTAGCCGATCTCCTTGGTCATCAATTTCATCGTCAACGGGAGTTCGACGTAACGCAGTTTCACATCGCTGGCCAGGTCCTTCGTTACTGTTGCAGCGTTCGCATCAGTATAGGTGAAGGGGGTCGTGTATTTGCCCCCCACGTTGTTCAGGAAAAGCCCCGTGGCAAAGCGGTAGTTGCCCGCAGCGCCGATCGGGAATTCCGTCACCAGGCCGAAAGTGAAGCCCACCTTGCTCCCGTCGCTCTCGAGCCCTTTCGTATCCGACCGGAGCCAAGCCATGTTGGGGGCGGCTTTCAGGCCGAACCGGACACCGCCGTCATCTTGTGCATGTACCATGGGTGCGGCCGTTACGGCAGCGATCAGGATCAGGAGGACCTTCTTCATAGTTTTGGTGCTTCTTTTTTCGGACGACCAAAGGTAACGTCTTGATCCTTCGCTCATCAAAGACCGTGCTTTTCACGGCGATCCTCCTTGTGACGGGCTGCACCCAGGCCGGTCACACCGATATCCCGATCGATGAGGTGCAGCTCCATGTGGAGATCGGCCGGCTCGACCGCGACCTCTTCCGCGGATCACCGGACAGCATGCAGGCTGTCAGCCGGAAAGCGTATGCCGACTATGGCGAATTCTACCGCATCTATATCGAGGACATCCTCCAAGGCGCACCGCTGGAGGATCCGCGACTTACCCTTGTCCTCGGTCGCTTCGTGAACGATCCGGATTGGAGCAGCACCCAACATGCGGTGGACAGCGTCCTGGGCGATCTGGAGCCGCAGCGCTTGCAGTTCGAGGAGGCTTTCAGACGGTTGAAAGTGCTGTTCCCGGACAGTCTCGTGCCGCGTGTGATCACCTTCAACTCAGGCTTCAACTATGGCATCTACCCCACGGACAGCGTGCTGGGTGTAGGCACGGAATGGTTCATCGGCAAGGACCATCCCGTGATCGGGTATCTGGCCCCCGATGCCTTTCCGCAATACGTGAAGGACCGCATGCGGCCGGAGATGTTGGTGCCGAGCGCGATCAAGGGATGGCTTCTGGTGCACTATACCAGGGACATCGCTGGTGCCGATGTGCTCACGAACCTGGTCGAGGCCGGAAAGGTGCTTGCACTGCTCGATGCCTTGCTGCCCGATGTACCACCCGCGCAGAAATTCGCCTTCAGCGAGGAGCAGTACGCCTGGTGCGAGGCCAATGAGTACAACGTCTGGAAGGAGATCGTGGCGAAGGACCAGCTCTTCAGCAAAAGCGCCGAGGACATAGGACGGCTGATGAACGATGGGCCCTTTACCAACGGCTATCCGCGCGAAAGCCCGGGCCACATCGGCGAGTGGATCGGCTACCGGATGGTCACCGCCTACATGAAGGACGACCCGAAGATCACCTTTGAACAACTCTTCGCGCTGGACGATCCGCGCGTGATCCTGCAACATTACAAGCCAAGATGATCATCGACTGTTGAATGTAAAATGTAGAATGTGAAATGACCAACGGTCCTCATGGTGCCGGTCATTCCACATTCTACATTTCCCAGTTCTGCATTCTCCATTTCCACATGAAGACCTCCGACATCCGCCTCTCCGTACACCTCGATGCCAACAACGTTCCCGAACGCATCGATTGGGAAGCTGAAGACACCGCCACGAAGAGCAGCAGCAAGGCCGTTCTACTCTCACTGTGGGACGAGAAGGAGAAGAACACCCTGCGCATCGATCTCTGGACGAAGGAGATGACCGTGGAGGAAATGAAGGCCTTCTTCCACCAGAACATCCTCACGATGGCCGACACCTTCGAACGCGCCACCGGAGAAGGAAAAATGGCCGCACAGATGCGCGACTTCGGCGCCTATTTCGCCGAGCACATGCTGCCGGAATTGAAGAAGTAGTGGGTCTCAAGGAGCAGGAGACATCAACGGTCCGGTCAACGCGCATTTGCTCCTGCGCCTGCCCCAGAATTCACTTTCCCCAGCTGGCGTTGACGCCCTCGATGAACGCGAGCAGTTCATCCCGTCCCTTCGACGTTTCCGACGAGGTGATGAACATCGTCGGCAGCGCTTCCCACGATTCCTTCAGCTTGCGTTTGAACTGCGCAACATTGCTCTGGACCTTCGGCTGCTTCAGTTTGTCGCTCTTGGTGAAGACGAGGACGAAGGGGATCTGTTCCTCTCCCAGCCATTGTACCATGTCCAGGTCGTTCTGCTGCGGTTCCAAGCGCGAGTCGATCAACAGGAACACGCTCTGCAGGCTCTCGCGCTTACGCAGGTAGTTCTGGATCATCTTCTCCCACACGGCGCGTTCGGCCTTGCTCGCCTTCGCGAACCCATAGCCCGGCAGATCGGCGAGCATCCACGGTTTGTCGCTGCTGAGCGTGCCTTCCACCTTGAAGTGTTCCACGTTGCGCGTGCGGCCCGGCGTATTGCTCACGCGCGCCAGCTTGTTGATGTGGCATAGCATGTTGATCAACGAGCTTTTGCCCACGTTGCTGCGCCCGATGAAGGCATACTCCGGCAACGTCGGCTTGGGCCAGTCCTTCGGCTCGCGACCGCTGGTGAGGTGTTCGGCGATGAGGGCTTTCATTCAAGCGGGTCGCCGGGATCGCCGACGTGGGCGGATGGCTAACCGGCAAGGGTCTTCCCCAACCACGCATCCACAATGGCATTGAACTTATCCGGATGTTCCATCATGGCGGCATGCCCGCATTCCTCTATCCAGAAGAGTTCGCTGTGGGGGATCAACGCATGGAATTCCTCGGCCACATGCGGCGGCGTAACACCGTCCTGCGCGCCCCATATCAGGCACACGGGCATCTTGAGATTGGGGAGGTCCTTGGCCATGTTGTGGCGGATCGCGCTCTTCGCCAGGGAGAGTATGCGGATCAACTTGGCCTTGTCGTTCACCGTGTGGTAACACTCCTCCACCAGGTCGTCGGTGGCATGTTTCGGATCATAGAACGTGAAGGCGATCTTCTTGCGCAGGTATTCCTTGTCCTCGCGACGCGGGAAGCTGCCGCCAAAGGCATTCTCATACAAGCCGCTGCTTCCGGTGAGGATCAAGGTGCGCACCTTGTCCGCGTACTTGGTGCAATACACCAAGGCGACATGGCCCCCCAGCGAGTTACCCAAGAGGTTGAACTGCGAAAGACCCACGTGGCGGATGAAGCGGTCCAGGAAATCAGCGAGCGCCGGCACGTTGGTGTTGAGCATCGGCAACGTATAGAGCGGCAGCATCGGCATCAGCACCCGGTACCGGCCACCGAAGTGTTTGATGGGCCCTTCGAAGTTGCTCAGCGCGCCGAACAGGCCGTGCAGGAAGATCAACGGTGGCCCATCGCCCACATCGATGTAGGTGAACTCACCCTCCCGCTTCAAATGTTCCTCGTTCGCCATGCGCTCCGTCCAAAGGTAGACGGATGGGGCGATCGTGCGAAAGAGCTGTGCCGGTCCTCCGTGAGCAGGGCGTCAGAAGCGGAAGAACGTTGGGGAGGGTCGTTGCAATAACACCAAGCGCTCACCGTTCCTCGGCCGTGCGGTATTGGCCCTTCTTCCTGCTTACAGTCCTTGGATGTGGTTTCGTACAAAGCGACCTGGCCCCAGGTGTAAGCCCGGGGGCGATCAAGGCCATCCGGTTGGGCATGGACCTGGAAACGGTGATCGATACGTTGGGAGTGCCGCTTTCCGTGAGTGCGGTGCATGGCGCACATAGCAAAGGATGTCGATCACGGCCCGAGCGGTTGGAACGGGACGTTTCCTCAGGTTCGCAGCTCCGATTTTGGCTGGACAGCCTGTTCAAGAGCCCACCGTGTTGTGAAAGCAACAAAGGCGAAAGGGTACGCAGGCAGGTCACGCTCCTCTATTCCCGCATGGTGGAAGAGGACGGCGTAAGCCCGATGCTCTGGGTCCATTTCGAACTTGATCGTGTACGGGCGGTCGCTGCCGCGCTGAACAGCCACTCCCCCTTCCGGGATGACCAAGGCATTTATCTGCTGAGCAACTACCGCAGACAGATGCCGGATGGAGACGAGAAGACCGTACGGTCCTTCCACTGCGAAGAGGATCTGCTGCAGGAGTACTTCTCACAGTGACCGACCCCTTTGGCGGCGGTGCACTGGCTGTATGAAGATCCCAACCTTCGTAGACCCTTCCGTAGGAGCACCTGCATGTGTGGGAATGTTGAACTCGATGGACCGTCCGGTGCCTCTCCGGTGGAAGTCTTCAGCAGGGGTCGCTCCATCGCGCGGCGCCGGGTGTTGAAGCTGTGATCATCGCTGAACATGGGCGTCTGTTCCGGATCGAAGAATAGCGCCGCTGTCTGCGATCGATCCGTTATGGGACTTGATCCCGGTTGAGGTTTCAGACCGTAGTGGCTTAGTCCCCACTTCCCCCCACCGCACTCGATCTTCCCGTTCCACACATCGCCCTGTTGATCGATCCGATCAGCAGGGACGGGCATTCCGCATTTCGCGACCGGATCTTTCGGGTCCACTTGTGCGATGTTACCGTAGGCTGAACAAGCAATCCTGTTGTTAATAGCTTCCCACATTCTCCCACCCCCTGAATTGGCGGTTTATCAAGCGCTGTATGGGCATTCCACAACTTTGCGCTAGTTTCGCCGTTGAAGATTTATCAACAAAAGGGTAAAAGCGGGGGAGATCGTGGGAATAAGTGGGTGACCAAACCTACTTTCGCGACCATTCTGCCGCGCATGCGCTATGCTGAACCTTCTCGGGGAATACCCCTCAACCCTGGACGCCAAGAGCCGTGTGCTCCTGCCTGCCGCGCTGAAAAAGCAGCTGGGCGGGGAAGTGGCCAAGGGTTTCGTGGTGAACCGCGACGTGTTCAGTCAGTGCCTCGTGCTGTACCCGATGGACGAATGGAACAAGACCAGCGCCGAGGTGCGCCGCTTGAACCGTTTCGATCCGGACAGCGTGGAGTTCATCCGGCGGTTCCTCAATGGGGCCACACCGGTGGAGCTCGACGCCAACGGACGTCTGCTGATCCCGAAACAGCTGATGGACTATGCCAGGATGGGCAAGGACATCGTGTTCTCGGGCATGGGCGATCGCATCGAAGTATGGGACGAGGCGCAGCACAAGCGTGCGCTCGGCGGGAAAGTGGACTTCAAGTCGTTGGCTGCGAAAGTGATGGTCGGTGACCGAAAAGCCAATGGCTCATGAGTACCACGACCCCGTTCTTTTACAAGCCTGTCTCGAAGGATTGAACATCCGCCCCGACGGCGTCTATGTGGACGTGACGTTCGGGGGTGGAGGCCACAGCAAGGCCATCCTCGCACTACTCGGTCCGAAAGGCCGATTGATCTCGTTCGATCGGGACCGTGACGCCTGGAAGAACGCACCGGACGACGAACGCTTCACCCTGGTGAAGGCGGATTTCCGGTGGATGCGCAACCACCTGCGCTTCCTGCACGCACTGCCCGTCGATGGCCTGCTGGCCGATCTGGGGGTGAGCAGCCACCAGTTCGATACCGGTGCACGCGGCTTCAGCTTCCGCTTCGATGGTCCGCTGGACATGCGGATGGACCACCGCGCGAAACGCACCGCCTCGCAATTGTTGCGCGATCTGGACGAACCGGCGTTGACCGCGATACTGCGCAACTACGGTGAAGTGGATGCCGCACACCGGGTGGCCCGCCAGTTGGTGAAGGCGAACGCGGAGACCAGCATCGGCACCACGTTCCAATTGGTGGAGGCGCTGAAGCCGGTGACACCACGTGGCAAGGAGAGCAGTTTCCTCGCTCAAGTGTTCCAGGCGTTGCGCATCGCCGTGAACGATGAACTCGCCGCACTGGAGGTCCTGCTGACACAAAGCGCCGAGGTGATCGCACCCGGCGGACGATTGGTGGTGATGAGCTACCACTCGTTGGAGGATCGCCTGGTGAAGAACTGGATGCGAAGCGGCAACCTCAGCGGCGAGGAGACCAGCGATGTTTTCGGCAACCGCCAACGACCGTTCAACCCTTCGAGCAACAAAGCGATCCAACCAACGGATCTCGAGATAGCCAGGAACCCAAGGGCCCGCAGCGCCCGATTGAGAATAGCGAAACGCACGTGAACAAACTGCGCGAAAAGATCGAACCCGCCGAAGCCGGTCCCGAACAGGGCAAGGCCGGGAAAGCGAGGACCGCGAAAGCGACCTCCGCCGGCAAACCCGCGGAGCCGGGCAGGGGTGCGCGCATGTCACGGGCATTGATCGGCGTGCTGAACGGGTCCTTCCTCACGCGCGAGAAGTTGTTGGGCAATATGCCCTTCATCCTCTTCTGCGCCGGGTTGATGATCACCTACATCGCCTACGGTTACCACACCGAGCGCATCGTGCGCGACCTGGACCGCACCGCGACCGAGTTGAAGGAGATGAACGCGGAGTATATCACCGTGAAGTCCAGCCTGGAAACGAAGGAGCAACAGAGCCGGGTGGCCGCCGGGATCAGCGACCTGGGTCTTCGCGAAAGCCGTGTCCCACCCGTGAAGCTGGAGGTGGAGCAGGAGGAACTTGAAAACACGCGCACACTATGACGGACAACCGCCAGCTGCGTGCCCGTGCCAATGTGGTCTACCTGACCATCGTCGTCTTCGCCCTCGCCATCGCCGTAAAACTCTTCACGATCCAGATCGTGGAGGGCGACAAGTGGCTGGCGAAGCGCGGCACGGTCTCCACACAGTACCGCAATGTGCAACCGGACCGCGGCCATATCTACAGCGAGGATGGCCGCATGCTCGCCACGAGTATCCCGGAGTACGACGTGCGCATGGATATGGTGCCGTCCGGGCTTACCGATGAACTGTTCCGTGCGAACATCGATTCGTTGAGCTTGGAGCTGTCAGGTCTCTTCGGCGATCGCACACCGGCGGAATACAAGCGCGATCTCACCGATGCACGCCACCGCAAGGAGCGGTACTACCTGATCAAGCGCCGCGCGGATCACACGCAAGTGCAGGCGTTGCGCACCTTCCCCTTGTTCCGTTTGGGTAGGTACAAGGGCGGCCTCGTCACCGAGAAACGTACGGTGCGCGCGCATCCGTTCGGTCGCCTGGCCTCGCGCAGCGTTGGTCATGTGTTGCGCGACAGCAGTACGCTCGGTCTGGAAGGGGGTTACGACAAGTGGTTGAAAGGCGTGACAGGTCGTCGTTTGGAACGCCGTCTCACCGGCGGTGTGTGGATGCCCGTCGACAACGGTGATGGTGTGGACCCAGTGCCTGGAAGTGACATCCACACGACGATCGACATCAACCTGCAGGATGTTGCGGACGCAGCGTTGGAAGCCCAGTTGCAGAAGCACGGGGCACACCACGGGACCGTTGTGGTGATGGAGGTGGCAACAGGTCATGTGAAAGCGATCAGCAATCTCACGCGTCGCAATGACAGCACCTATGTGGAGGACCTGAACTATGCGGTGGCCCACGCCGAGGAACCCGGATCCACGTTCAAGCTGGCCTCCTTGATGGTGGGCCTTGACGATGGCTCCATCAAGGTGACCGATACCGTGGACACGAAGCGAGGCCGGGTGCGCTACCGCGACCGGATCATGCACGATTCGCACGAGGACCTGTACGGCAAAATGACGGTGCGCCGCTCGTTCGAGCTTTCGCTCAACACGGGCATCAGCCTGGCCGTGACCAAGGCCTACGGCAACGACCCGAAGAAGTTCGTGGATGGCTTGAAGCGCTTCCACCTGCACGAGACCACGGGAGTGATGATCCCCGGGGAAGCGATCCCAACGTTGCGAAGCCCGGGTGAGAAGGGCTGGAGCGGTGTGAGCATGCCGTGGATGAGCATCGGCTATGAAGTGGCCTTGACACCGTTGCAGACGCTGACCTTCTACAACGCTGTGGCGAACAACGGCAGGATGATGCAGCCACAGTTCGTGGACCACATCTCGCGTAACGGAAAGGTCATCGAGGAGTTCGCACCGAAGGTGATCGATCCGAAGATCTGTTCGGATGCCACGCTGGATATCGTACACGGCCTGCTGCAAGGCGTGGTGGATAGTGGTACCGCAATGAACCTGCGCGCTGCGCACTTCACCATTGCGGGCAAGACGGGTACGGCGCGGATCGCCAGGAACGGGAACTATAACGATGTCCTGTACCAGGCGTCCTTCGTAGGCTACTTCCCCGCGAACGCGCCGAAGTACAGTTGCATCGTGGTGGTGAACGGTCCCACCATGAGCGGCATCTACGGCAACGTGGTGGCCGGACCGGTGTTCAAGGAGATCGCCGACAAGATCTACAGCAACCGTCTGGAACTGCAGCAGGGAACGCTGCTGGCTGAAGCGACGGGCCCGCGCACGCCGGTCAGCTTGAGTGGTCATAGTGGTGATCTGCGAACGGCGCTGGAAGGATTGAAAGTGCCGGTGACCTACGAGGGCGAAGGGGAATGGGCCACAACGCTCGCAGGTGATACGAGTGTGGTATTGAAGGCACGCGGCATTCCAGCGGACGCCATGGACCGTGTGCCGAATGTGCTGGGCATGGGCTTGCGCGATGCGCTCTACATCCTGGAGAACCGCGGCCTGCGGGTGCGCATCCAAGGTAACGGCATGGTGAAGCGCCAGTCGCTCACGCCCGGATCACGCGCATTGGAGGGATCGACGATCGTGATCGAACTCACATGAAGTTGCTCAAGGACATACTCTATCGCGTCCGCATCGAGCAGGTGGTGGGTTCCACGAACACGGCCATCGAGCAGATCGAGTTCGACAGCCGCAAGGTGGTCGCCTTCACGGCCTTCGTAGCCACGCGCGGCACCCAGGTGGACGGTCACGCCTTCATCGCCAAGGCGATCGAAAGCGGTGCCAGTGCCATCGTGTGCGAGGAGTTGCCGACGGAATTGAAGGACGGCGTCACTTACATCCGTGTCACGGATGCTGCGGCAACGCTCGGCATCATGGCGGCGAACTTCTTCGATCATCCATCGAAGAAGCTGAAGCTGGTCGGCATCACAGGCACCAATGGCAAGACGAGCACGGCTACGTTGCTCTTCCGCTTGTTCCGCGCCTTGGGCCACAAGTGCGGTTTGATCAGTACAGTGGAAATGCGCATCGGACAAAGGACGATCCCGAGCACGCACACCACTCCGGATGCGGTCCGCTTGAACGAGCTGCTCGCCGAAATGGTGGAGGAGAAGGTGGTGTACTGCTTCATGGAGGTGAGTTCGCACAGCGTTGTGCAGGAACGGATCGCCGGCCTGCATTTCGCCGCCGGTGTCTTCACCAACATCACGCACGACCACCTCGACTACCACGGCACGTTCGCCGAGTACATCAAGGCCAAGAAGCGCTTCTTCGATCGACTGCCCGCCACGGCATTCGCGTTGGTGAACGCCGATGATGTGAACAGCTCCGTGATGCTGCAGAACACCAAGGCCGTCAAGCGTTCCTACGCGGTGAAGAACATGGCCGATCACCGGGCACGCATCGTGGAGAACCAGTTGACCGGTCTTCACCTGAACATCGATGGGCACGACATGTATTCGCGCCTGATCGGTGAGTTCAACGCCAGCAACCTGCTTGCGGTGTACGCGGTCGCTACCCTGATGGGCGAAGAGCCATTGAACGTCCTCACCTCGCTCAGCGATCTGCAGCCGCCACGTGGTCGTTTCCAGATCGTGCGTAGCACCGGTGGCATCATCGGTATCGTCGACTACGCACACACGCCGGATGCGTTGAAGAACGTGCTCACCACGATCAACGATGTCTGCAGTGACAACGAACAGGTGATCACCGTGGTGGGTTGTGGCGGTGATCGTGACCGTACCAAGCGTCCGATCATGGCGCGCATCGCCACGGAGTTGAGCAGTCATGTGGTGCTCACCAGCGACAACCCACGCGGCGAGGACCCGATGGCGATCCTGAACGAGATGCGCACCGGTGTCCAGGCCACTGACCAGTCACGCGTCTGGGTGAACCCCGATCGCCGGGAAGCCATCCGCCAGGCCGTGGGTATGGCGAACGCGGGTGATGTGGTATTGCTCGCCGGCAAGGGACATGAGACCTACCAGGAGATCGCGGGTGTGAAGCACCCCTTCGATGATGTCGCTGTGCTGAAGGAAACCCTTGAACTCCTCCACAAGTAATGCTGTACCACCTCTTCGACTGGCTTGGTGCGAGCGTTCCTGGAGCGGGGCTCTTCGGCTTCATCTCGTTCCGCGCGGCGATGGCGGTCTTCGTCTCGTTGTTGATCTCGTTGTGGTGGGGCAAGGGCATCATCAATCTCCTGCGCCGCATGCAGGTCGGGGAGACGGTACGTGATCTCGGTCTTGAAGGACAGGTACAGAAGCAGGGCACACCCACGATGGGCGGCTTGATCATCCTTTCCGCAACGATCATTCCCACTCTGCTGTTCGCACGGCTCGACAATATCTACATCCTCCTGTTGCTGGTGGCCACCGTATGGCTGGGTGCGATAGGGTTCATCGACGACTACATCAAGGTCTTCAAAAAGGACAAACGGGGTCTCGCAGGCAAGTTCAAAGTGGTGGGCCAGGTAGGCGTGGGCATCATCATCGGTGCGACCGTCTACTTCCATCCGGAGATCCGCACACGTGTTGAGGTGCCTGAGGTGCTGGCTTCGCAACTGGACGAGAGCGCACTGCATACCGTTACGGAAGAGGACGGTACGGTCCATTATCTGCTGAACCGGAAGTCGCCGAACACCACGATCCCTTTCATCAAGGACAACGAGTTCAACTACTCCTCGATCCTCGGTCTTTTCGGGCGTAATGCGCGACAGTACACCTGGATCATCTACATCCTCGTCGTCATCTTCATCATCACCGCTGTTAGCAACGGTGCCAATATCACCGACGGACTTGACGGCCTTGCGACCGGAACGTCGGCCATCATGGTGATGACGTTGGGCATCCTGGCCTATGTGAGCGGCAACGTGATCTTCTCCGACTACCTCAACATCATGTATATCCCGGGCAGCGGTGAGCTCGCGGTGTTCATCGGTGCGCTGCTCGGTGCGTGCATCGGCTTCCTCTGGTACAACGCGTATCCCGCGCAAGTGTTCATGGGCGACACCGGTAGCCTCGCGCTCGGCGGCATCATCGCCACGTTGGCGATCCTGGTACGCAAGGAACTGTTGATACCCGTGCTCTGCGGCATTTTCCTGGTGGAGAACCTGAGCGTGGTCGCACAGGTATCCTACTTCAAATACACCAAAAGGAAGTACGGTGAAGGCCGTCGCATCCTGAGGATGTCACCACTGCACCACCACTACCAGAAACTCGGGATCCACGAGAGCAAGATCGTGTCGCGTTTCTGGATCGTGGGCATCATGCTGGCCGTCGTATCCATCGTAACACTGAAACTACGATGAGCAGGATCGTGGTACTCGGTGCACAGGAGAGCGGTGTCGGTGCGGCACGGCTGGCGATGCAACGCGGGCTCGATGTGTTCGTCAGCGATGCCGGGACGATCAAGCCGAAATACCGTGAGGAACTGAAGGCCAATGGCATCGCTTTCGAGGAGGGTGGCCACACCGCGGTCCGTGTGTTGGAGGCCGATGAAGTGGTGAAGAGCCCGGGCATTCCGGATACGGCATCGCTCGTGACCGCCGCTCGTGAAAAGGGCATTCCGGTGATCAGCGAGATCGAGTTCGCCTACCACTATTGCAAGGGAAGGATCATCGGGATCACGGGCAGCAATGGCAAGACGACCACCACCCTGCTAACCCATCACATCCTGCAAAGGGCCGGGCTGGATGTCGCTGTCGGCGGCAATGTCGGGACCAGTTTCGCCGGACTCGTTGCCGATGGTGACAACGCCTACTACGTGCTTGAACTGAGCAGTTTCCAGTTGGACGGCATCCGCACTTTCCGTCCCGATATCGCCGTGCTGCTCAACATCACCCCGGACCATCTGGACCGGTACCAGTACCGCATGGAGAACTACGTGGCGAGCAAGTTCCGCGTGACCATGAACCAGGGCACCGACGATCATTTCATCCACTGCGCCGATGATCCCGAGACCATCGCGTGGCTGCGACTGCATACCATGAAGGCCCGGCGCTGGCCCTTCTCAATCCACCATGCCGTGGACCAGGGAGCCTACCTCAAGGACGATCACATCCACTTCACCACTGACCAATCCACCTTTCGCATGTCCATCATTGAACTCGCTCTCAAAGGCAAACACAATGCGTACAATTCCATGGCCGCCGGTATCGCGGCCCGCGTGCTGGATATCCGGAAGGATATCGTGCGTGAAAGCCTCAGCGACTTCCAGAACGTTGAGCATCGCCTGGAGCATGTCGCCTTGGTGCATGGCATCGAGTTCATCAACGATTCCAAGGCGACCAATGTCAACTCCACCTGGTATGCCCTGGAGAGCATGGACAAACCCGTGGTGTGGATCGTCGGTGGTGTGGACAAAGGCAACGATTACACGACGTTGCGTGATCTCGTCAAGTCGAAGGTGAAAGCGATCGTGTGTCTTGGGACCGACAACGGGAAGATCCACAAGGCATTCGCAGGGTTGGTCCCGGTGATCACCGATACGGTCAGTGCGGAACAAGCCGTGCGGACGGGCTACGAGATGGGCGAAGCAGGGGATGTGGTACTGCTCAGCCCTGCTTGCGCAAGTTTCGACCTGTTCGAGAACTACGAGGAACGCGGCCGCAAGTTCAAGGCCGCAGTGAAAGGACTTTGACACTTCAAACCATTCATCCGATGGAAAAGAAGAACGATCCCCCTACGCTCCGTCTGGTCGGCGGTCAATTACTGGACGCCCGCCGTGCGGCGCTCTCGACCCAGGGTCCCGGCCCGCATCGCATGGAGCACGTGGCTACCGTGAGGGAGATCCCGTTCATCAACGATTCCAAGGCGACCTTCCTGGACGCCACGCTGGAATCCCTGGGCCAGATGGAGGGGAAGGTGGTGTGGATCGTCGGTGATGTTCCCAACGAGATGGACGAAGGGTACGTGCAGGATCTCCTGCGCGAGAAAGTGTCCGCGATCGTGCTTTTCGGTCGTTCGATCGACAGTGCCGAGGGGACGCTGCCATCACCAGTGGAACATTTGTACGTGACGGATGAACTGCGGACCGCGGTGTTCCTGGCGAATGAACTGGTCAGCCCGGGTGAATCCGTCCTCTTCAGCCCGGCCTGCCCGAGCGGCAACGGGTTCGCCAACTACGAAGAACGCGGTGCCGAATTCAAACGTGCTGTACGCGACCTCTGAGAACAGGACCACGAATGACAGCCCTCCTCCATAGACTGAAAGGCGATCGCGTGATCTGGATGACCGTCCTTTTCCTGGGACTGATCAGCCTGCTCGCGGTGTACAGCTCGATCAGCTCGCTCGCGTTCAAACGCGAAGGGGGGAGCACGCTGCATTTTTTGATGAAGCACGGCTTGATGCTCATCACCGGTGGCATCATCATGATCTATGCAGCACGGCAGCAGTATACGATCTATTCGCGGTTCGCCCAGCTGTTGATCGGGGTGATGGCGGTGTTGTTGCTGCTCACGCTGCTGCTCGGGTCCAATATCAACGATGCGAGCCGTTGGATCACCGTGCCGATCATTAACCAGAGTTTCCAGACCAGCGATCCCGCCAAGGTGGTGCTGATCGTCTATCTCGCACGCGTGCTGGGGAAGCACCATGGCGAGGAATGGACCTTCCGCGATGTGCTGTTGAAGCTAATGGTACCCGTCGGTGTGATCTGCGGTCTGATCCTCCCCGCGAATTTCTCCACGGCCGCAGTGCTGTTCACCGTTTGCTTGATCATCATGTTCATCGGCGAAGTGCCGATCAAGCACATGGCGATGATCGTGGGTCTCGCCGTCGGCGCGTTCATCCTGCTCATGGTGCTCGCCAAGACCACGCCCGGACTGCTTCCTCGTGCCGACACATGGGTCAGCCGGATCGAGAGTTTCGGTGTTGAGGACCACGATGCCAACTACCAGGTGGAGCATGCCAAGATCGCGATAGCGTCCGGTGGCTTCCTTCCCAACGGCCCCGGCAGTGGCACGTCGCGCAACTACCTGCCGCATCCGTATTCCGACATGATCTATGCCTTCATCATCGAAGAGTACGGCAGCATCATCGGTGGCCTCGGTCTGCTCCTGCTCTACCTGATCCTCATGTTCCGCGCTGTGCGTATCGCCAGCAAGTGCGTGAAGCAGTTCGGGTCGCTCGTGGCCATCGGTCTCAGCCTGATGCTGGTGCTGCAGGCCATGATCAACATGGCGGTCGCCGTCAACCTCGTTCCGGTGACCGGTCAACCATTGCCACTTGTGAGCATGGGTGGTACCAGCGTCTGGTTCACCTGTCTCGCCATCGGTATAGTGCTCAGCGTGAGCCGCAGTCTCGAAGAACAACAACCGTCCATAACTCCCGATGTCAAACGACCAAGGACAGCGCTCGCTTAGGGTGATGATCTCCGGTGGCGGCACCGGTGGGCACATCTTCCCGGCCATCGCCATCGCCAACGCGGTGCGCGAACGGGAAAGTGCTGCCCAGTTCCTGTTCGTGGGAGCGGAGGGAAAGATGGAAATGGAGAAGGTGCCCGCTGCCGGGTTCCGGATCGAGGGACTACCGATACGCGGCTTCCAACGGGGCTCGGTGATGAAGAACCTCGGTCTGCCATGGCGCGTGGTCCGCAGCATGTTCAAGGCGCGTCAGCTGGTGCGGATGTTCAAGCCGAACGTTGCCGTAGGCGTTGGCGGATATGCGAGCGGTCCGTTGCTCGCGGCGGCCCAACGCATGCATGTGCCAACGTTGATCCAGGAACAGAACAGCTTCCCCGGAAAGACGAACATCTACCTCTCCAAACGCGTGGACCGGATCTGTGTCGCATACGCGGGAATGGACAGGTTCTTCCCAAAGGAGAAAGTGCTTCTGACCGGCAATCCCGTGCGCCATGAAGTGGTACGGTTGACGGGCAAGCGTCCGCGTGGATTGGAACATTTCGAACTCTCGGATGGCAGGCCGATCCTCTTCATCACCGGAGGAAGCCTGGGCGCGCGTGGTGTGAACAAGGGCATTGAAGCCGCATTGCCGATGTTCAAGGAAGCGGGCATCCAAATGATCTGGCAGACGGGTACCCCGTTTTTCGAGCAGGCTCGGGAAGCGGTCGCGAAACTGGACTATTCGGATTGCAAGGTGCATGAGTTCGTTACGAAGATGGACTACGCGTATGCCGTCGCGGACCTCGTGGTGGCGCGTGCCGGGGCCATCAGCGTGAGTGAACTCTGCTTGGTCCAGAAGCCCGCGGTCCTGATCCCGTTGCCAACGGCTGCGGAGGATCACCAGACGCACAACGCCCGTGCCCTAACGGACCGAGGTGCCGCCGTCCTGGTGCGTGATGACAGGGCCGTGGAAGAACTCGGGAACACCGTCCTTGATCTGATCACGGATCCTGCCGCACTCGATCGGTTGCGCAACGCCATCGCAGGAATGGGAACGACCAATGCCGCGGAGGCCATCGCCGCGGAGGTGATCCGACTGGCACATTCGAACCTGGCCCCAACACAGCATAACGCATGAGCGGCGTGAAAGGGAACCGGTTCTTCTTCATCGGTGTAGGTGGCATCGGAATGAGCGGTCTTGCGCGCTATTTCCGTCGACATGGTGCCGAGGTGGCCGGATATGACCGTACACCAAGCGCCCTCACGAACCAGTTGCAGAGCGAAGGGATCGAAGTGCAGTTCAACGAGAACCCGGCATTGATCCCCGAGGAGTACCGCAACGCCGCACCGGCCGATGTGATGGTGGTGCGCACACCGGCGGTGCCCTTGACCAGTCCTCTGTTGAAGTACTGGGAGGACCGCGGCGCCCGCATCTTGAAGCGTGCCGATGTCCTCGGAATGGTCACTGAGGATCGTCGCACGGTGGCCGTTGCCGGCACACATGGCAAGACGACCGTGAGCACCATGATCGCACACCTGCTCACCGTGGGCAAGGTGAAGTGCAACGCGTTCCTCGGTGGGATCGCAGCGAACTACGGGACCAACGTCCTGCTGAACGATGATGCCGTGGTGAACGTGGTGGAAGCGGACGAGTACGATCGTAGTTTCCTCAAGCTCTGCCCCAGTGAATCCGTGATCACCGCAATGGATCCCGATCACCTGGACATCTACGGAACGCCCGAAGCGATGTTCGATGCGTACACGCAGTTCGCCGTCCTGTGCGACGGACCATTGCTCGTACACGAACGGATCGCCGACCATTTCAAGGAGAGGGCCAAGGTGATGACCTACGCACTTGGCAGCTCCGGTGTTCCACGTGCGGAGAACCTGCATGTGGTGGATGGTGCCTACGCATTCGACCTCATCTCCGAAGGGAAGGAACTGCGTGATCTGCGCCTTGGAATGCCCGGCCGCCACAACGTGGAGAATGCGATCGCGGCCGCCACCGTGGCGCTTCGCTTCGGCGTCACTCCGGAGTTGCTGCGTCAGGGGCTGGCATCGTTCCGTGGGGTGTCACGCCGGTTCGAGACACGGATCCGGAGCACACGTGTGGTCTTCATCGACGACTACGCACATCATCCGAAGGAGCTTGATGCCTGCATCGGTAGTGTGCGTGAGATGTATCCCGGCAAGCGCATCACCGGCATCTTCCAACCGCATTTGTTCAGTCGGACGAAGGACCTCGCTGCTGATTTCGGGAAGAGCCTTTCCGCACTCGATGAGTTGTTACTGCTCGACATCTACCCGGCACGTGAGGAGCCGATCCCCGGCATCACATCGAAATGGTTGTTGGAGCAGGTCCCGATGGAGGCCAAGGAATGCATATCCAGCGAAGGTCTGCTGGAAGAGCTCGCCGTCCGCGATGTCGAAGTGGTCTGCACACTCGGGGCCGGTGATATCGACCGTCTTGTGCCACAGATCGAACGCCTGCTGAACGAACGCTACCGGCCATGAAGAAGCTGAAGAAGTTCCTCCGCCCCATTGGCATCGCCGTCGCTGTGATCGGGGTCATGCTTGCGCTCGGTTTCGTGGAGCGCACGGCCGATCGTACCCCGATCAGTGGATTGCAGGTGATCGTGGATGGCGTGAAAGGCATCCATTTCATCGATGAGCAGGCCGTACGCCGTGAGGTGCTCGACCAAGGCATCGCCGTGATGGGTTCGCCTACCGCCGAGGTGGATGTGACGCGCATTGAGCAACGCCTGCGAAGCATTCCCTGTGTGGCGAATGCCGAAGTATACCATACCATGGACGGTACACTGCACGTGAAAGTGAAGCAACGTGAACCCATCGTGCGCGTGTTCAACAGCGATGGGGGCAGCTTCTATATCGACCGCGAAGGCTGGACCATGCCGACCAATGACAACTACACCGCCCGCGTACTGGTGGTGACCGGCCAACTGAACGAGCCAGGCGCTGAGGAAGGCGTCCATTCCGTACTCGCGAACGACAGCCTGCGTGCATACTTCCGTTCGGACGATATCCACCGCATCGCCTCCTTCATCGTGGGGGACCCGTTCTGGAACGCGCTGATCGATCAAGTGGTCGTGAACACCGACGGTGAATACGAACTGATCCCACGGGTGGGCGCGCAACGCGTGCTCATTGGCGATGGGACCGCACTGGACCAACGTTTCGAAAAACTCAGGATCTTCTACGATAAGGGGATCCCCAAAGCCGATTGGCGTCGGTACGCGCGCATCGACCTGCGCTTCGCCGACCAGATCGTCTGCACCAAACGAACAACGCCCTAATACCCCACCTACAACATGGAGAACAACCAAGAGATCGTCGCTGGACTGGATATCGGGACCACGAAGATCGCCTGCATCGTCGGGCGACGTAACGAACAGGGAAAGATCGAGATCCTCGGAATGGGGAAGGCCAAATCCGATGGGGTGACCCGCGGCGTGGTGGCGAACATCCAGAAGACCGTGGAGAGCATCAAGCTGGCCGTCCGCGAAGCCGGTGACAGCGCCGGTGTGGATATCGAGACGGTGAACGTGGGCATCGCGGGCCAGCACATCCGCAGCATGCAGCACCGGGGGATGAAGATGCGCGAGAGCCTCGAAGAGGAGATCCGCCAGGTGGATATCGATCAGCTGATCGATGAGACCTACCGTCTGGTCATGCCTCCGGGTGAGGAGATCATCCATGTGTTGCCACAGGAATACATCGTGGACAATGAGCAGGGCATCCGCGACCCGATCGGTATGAGCGGGATCCGCCTGGAGGCCAACTTCCACATCATCAGTGGCCAGGTCACTGCAGCGCGCAACATCAACAAGTGCGTTCATCGCTCCGGATTGAACGTGACGGAGCTCATCCTTGAGCCGCTGGCCAGCGCCGATGCCGTATTGAGCGCGGAAGAGAAGGAGGCCGGTGTGGTACTCGTGGACATCGGTGGTGGTACCACCGACATCGCGATCTTCTTCGACAACATCATCCGGCATACCGCCGTGATCCCCTTCGGTGGGAACGTGGTGACCGAGGATATCCGCCAGGGCTGCGGCATCATGCGCGAGCAGGCCGAGCTGTTGAAGACGAAGTTCGGAAGTGCACTCGCCGCCGAGAACAAGGAGAACGAGGTGGTGTGCATCCCCGGCCTTCGTGGTCGCGAGCCGAAGGAGATCAGCCTGCGCACGCTGGCGGAGATCATCCAAAGCCGCATGGAAGAGGTCCTGGAGCACGTCTACTTCGAGATCAAGAACAGCGGTATCGAGAAACAGCTCATCGCCGGGGTGGTTCTCACCGGCGGTGGTTCACAGCTGAAACACCTCAAGCAACTGGTCGAATACATGACCGGTATGAGCACGCGCATCGGCTACCCGAACGAGCACCTCGCCAAAAGCAATGTCGAAGCCGTGACCAGTCCGCTCTATGCGACCGGTGTCGGCCTCGTTATGAAAGGATTCGACTACCTCGACCGCCGTCGCCCGAAAGCGATCGATGGTGCCGTCAATCCGCAGAAACTCGTTGTGAAAGGCCACTCCAAAGGCATTCTCAGCGGCTTCTTCACCAACATCGTCAGCGCCACCGGCGACCTCTTGAAGGACGACGAGAATTGATCCCCAACGACCCCCACTTCACCTTCCAAAACGCAACGTCATGAAATTCGACCTTCCAAAAGAGCTCGCCTCGATCATCAAGGTGATCGGTGTCGGTGGTGGCGGCAGCAACGCCGTGAACCACATGCACGCCCAAGGCATCAAGGGCGTGGACTTCATCATCTGCAATACCGACAAACAGGCGCTGGACATCAGCCCGGTCCCGGTGAAATTGCAACTCGGCCTCGGCCTTACCGAGGGGCTTGGTGCCGGTTCCGTCCCGGAACGGGGCAATCAGGCCGCTCAGGAGAACATCGAGGAGATCAAGCAACTCCTGAGCTCGCGTACCAAGATGATCTTCATCACCGCCGGCATGGGCGGGGGTACCGGTACCGGCGCTGCTCCGGTGATCGCCAAGATCGCGCGCGACATGGGCATCCTTACTGTCGGTATCGTCACCAGCCCGTTCCAATGGGAAGGCCGCAAGCGGAAGCAACAGGCAAGCATCGGGATCGAGGAGATGCGCAATGCCGTTGACACGCTGCTCGTGATCAACAACGACCGTCTTCGCGACCTCTACGGCAATCTTTCGTTGGACAATGCCTTCGAGCATGCGGACAACGTGTTGACCACCGCTGCCCGTGGTATCGCTGAGATCATCACCGTGACCGGAAAGGTGAATGTGGACTTCGAGGACGTGAAGACCGTGATGACCAGCAGTGGTGTCGCGATCATGGGCATGGCGGAAGCCGAAGGGGAGGATCGTTCCTTGCGCGCCGCACAGGAGGCCCTTTCCTCACCGTTGTTGAACGACAACGATATCAAAGGGGCCAAGTACGTGCTGTTGAACATCACCCACGGCAAGCGTGAGGTGCTGATGGACGAGATCAACGAGATCACGGACCATATCCAGGCCGCAGCGGGCAGCAGCGCCGATGTGATCTGGGGGTACTGCAAGGACGAGAGCTTGGGCGACAAAGTGCGCATCACGGTGATCGCAACCGGTTTCCAGACCAATCCGGAGACGGGGGCCATTGCAACGGAGCGCAACACCCGCACGGTGATCCCTTTGAGCGCCGATGTGCCGACGATGATCACCCAGCCGATCATGAACCCGGTGTTGACCAGTGCCCCAGCGGCACCTGTCGCACCACCGGAGGTTTCCGAACCCGTTCACCAGGAGCCCTACCTGAAGCCCGTCGAGGCCAAGGTGGAACCTGTCACCACACCGGTCGCACCGCCGCAACGCACCATCGAATTCGAGGTGGAGCAGGGAGGAACGCTGCGTACCGCTCAACCGACCACTACTCCCGCCGCGCCTGAGAAGAAGGTGTTCGATCTCTATGACAACACCCCCAAGGCGGAGCAAGCGAGCAACACCACGGAGTTCTCCCGTCCGGAGATCAATGAAGCACGCCTGACCCAGGCGGAGCACCAGAACCGGGTGGAGCAGCGCGTGGCCAAGGTGCGGGAGTTGAACCAACGCCTGCGTACGCCGAACGGCCTCAGTGATCTGGAACGTGAGCCTGCCTACAAGCGCAAGAACATCCAGCTCAACGAAAGCACCCAGAGCACCGATTCCAACATCAGCCGGTACACGCTGAGCGAGGAGACCGATGAGAACGGCGAGCGTCGCGTGGAGCTGAAGCGCAACAACCCGTACTTGCACGATAACGTCGACTAGTAAGGTCACCACGACCATGGACCTGAAAGAACGCATCGACGCCGACATCAAGGCCGCCATGCTTGCCCGCGAGAAGGACAAGCTGAACGCGCTGCGTGCGATCAAAAGCGCGATCCTGCTCGAACTGACCAAGGAAGGTGGTCAGGGTGGGTTGGATGAAGCGGTCGGCATGAAGATCCTCCAGAAGTTGCACAAGCAACGGATGGAGAGCGCAGCCATCTACCACCAGCAGGGCAGGGAGGACCTTGCCGCTGAAGAAGAGGTGCAGGGCAAGGTGATCGAAGCCTACCTGCCACAGCGCATGAGCGAAGCCGAAGTGGAAGCTGCGGTGCGGGATGTGATCACAGCACTGGGTGCCTCGAGCATGGCCGACATGGGCAAGGTGATGGGCGAAGCGAACAAACGAATGGCCGGGAAGGCGGACGGAAGTGCGATCGCTGCCCTCGTGAAAAAGGTCCTGGCGGGAGGTTGACCGGTCGCCCGATCGATGAAATAGGTAGCGCGTCCATTGGGGCGCGCTTCCTATTTATCACAATACATGCCGATGAGTTCCTGGTTTCCCGCTTAACGTAGGGAACGTCAATGCTCGTTCCCGGAGGCCGCAGTGACGTTCCATCGATCTTCGCCCGATCATGGTCGTCCGGATGAAGGACGTATCCTTTGATCATGGTATCGGTACCCACCAAAAAAGCGAAGGGCCCCGACTGCTCGGGGCCCTCCACGCGTTCGAAAGAACGCAGCTTACTTCTTCTTCTTAGCTGCTTTTTTAGCGGCCTTCTTGGGGGCTGCTTTCTTAGCTGCTTTTTTCGGTGCTGCTTTCTTTGCTGCTTTCTTAGCCATGGCGAAATGGTTTTTGTTTGAGTCAAACGTACTTGTGTACGCCGACCGGTATACGTGTGGTTGATAAAAAAGTTCACACCATCGATTGTTGATAGCCCCGAAGGGGTCGATCGGATCGCGCATCATCATCATCGATCGATAATGATGCAAGCTGCGCCGATCATGATGATCGATCATCATCATCACATCGCGATCGCATTTCATCAGCGTCGAAAAACGATGATGAACGAGAACCTGGATCGATCGAAAATATTTCCGTTATCAACAGTCGATGTCGTCATCGATCTTGTCGCGAACGCATCATGAGCGTTCGATCACGATCAACCGACCTGCAATTTGAAACCGACGCCATGCACGTTCACGATCTGGACGTTCGCATCGGCCTTCAAGTATTTCCGCAAGCGACTGATGAAGACATCGAGGCTGCGTCCCAGGAAGTAGGTGTCGTCGCCCCATACCATGTTCAACACCAGTTCGCGTGGTAGCACCTGGTCCTGGTGCATGCAGAGCAGGCGCAGTACATCGGCCTCCTTCTTCGTGAGTTTTCGTTCCTCGGTGGGGTGGCTCAATACGAGGTTCCGATGATCGAAGGTGTAGGCCCCCACCTCGAAGCGGTCACGGGAGCGCGGGTCTTCGGTGCGGCCATGTGTGCGGCGCAGGATCGCCTCGATACGTAGGATCAACTCCTCATGGCTGAACGGCTTGGTCAGGTAGTCGTCACCCCCCGCTTTGAAACCGGCGATGCGGTCCTCGGTCTGGCTCTTGGCCGTTAGGAACACGATCGGTACCTGGGCATTGGTCAGGCGTATGTCCTCCGCAAGGCTGAATCCGTCCTTGTGCGGCAGCATCACATCCAATACGCAGAGGTCGTAGGCGTGCTCATTGAACTGCTTCAGACCTTCCTTGCCGTCCCTGCACAGATGCACGCCAAAGCCTTTCCGCTTCAGTGCATCCTGGATCACGAAGCCGAGGTTCTGGTCGTCCTCGACCAGTAGGATGTTCGCTTTCTGTTCGCTCATGGGGAGGGACTGGGCAGGGGAGGTTCAACCGATGGTCAATGGGAGCGACAAGGTGAAGGTGGTTCCCTTGCCGAATTCGCTTGAAACCGAGACGCCACCACCGTGCGCCTGGGCGATCTGTTGTACGTAGTGAAGTCCAAGACCGAAGCCTTTCACGTTGTGGACGTTCCCGGTGTGGACGCGATAGAAGCGTTCGAAGATGTGGCGCAGGTCCTCTTTGCGGATCCCTATCCCGTTGTCGATGACGGAGAGCAGGAGTTCGCCCCCCTTGCTCGTCGTACGCAGTTCGATGGATCCGTTGTCCTTTCCGTATTTCAGGGCGTTGTCCACCAGGTTGGTCAGCGCATTGGTCAGGTGGACGCGATCACCCAGCACCGATGAACTGGTCGCGGTCAATGTCAGGATCAACTTCACGTTCCGCTCTCGTACCTGCAATTGGAAGTGATCCGCTACGTCCCTGGAGACAGCGTGCAGGTCCACCCGTTCGCGTTTCAATTCAAGTTTGTCCTTGTCCAGGGTGCCCAACTGCAGCACCCGCTCCACCTGGGTGCGCAACCGTTCGTTCTCGCTCCGGATGATGCGCGCATATTCACGCAGGCGGTCCGGCTCGTTCACGATGTCAGGGTCGCTCAATACCTCGCTGCTGAGCGCGATGGTGCTTATCGGGGTCTTCAGCTCATGGGTCATGTTGCCGATGAAATCGTTCTTCATCTCGCTCAATTTCCGCTGGCGCAGGATCACCCAGACGCTGTATGCGAAGAAACTGAAGACGATGAGCGTGACGACGACCGGGAAGATCCAGGTCCATGTGCTTTGGTCCTCTGCCCACAACGTGCTCTTCCGGTTCGGGAAGTACACCCCGAAGTAGTGCCCGTCCTTGTCCAGCTTCTGCAGTTTCGTATGGGCAACGGTGTCCACGTCCACGCTGTCAACGGAGACGTAGTTGCCGTACACGATGCTGTCCGTGAAGCAGTCGTAGATGCCGTATTCGAAGTCCTCCTGGATGTTGCGCCGACTGAACTCTTTCCGAAGCATCGCTTCCAACAGGTACGGATGTACGGTGTCGTTGATGGTCACCGCGAAATAGTTCGGACGCTCCTGCTTGACGGCGTCGTAAAGGTCCGTGGGGTCCTTGGTGATGGACAGGATCTGCTCGGTTACGTCGGTAAGTGCGATGACCACGCGATCGTTGAACTGCTTCTCCAGTTGGGTGGCCTGCTCCTTGTTCAGCTCGACCTGGTCCCGACGGTATTGGGATGCCTGTCGTAACCAGAGCAGCTGGATCACCACCACACCGACCACGCTGAGCGTGGCCAGTAGCATCAAGGTGGCGATGGCGCGTCGTCCCATGGTCCGTGGTCATGCAATGTTACATCCCGTGGACCGGGAGCGGAGGTCCCGTTAACAAGCCTTTTACTTTCGCGCTCCCGCCCACGACCATGGGCTGCTATGAACAGCATATGACGGATCGCGGTTTTGTGCTCGCCCTATTGGCTGTCCTTATGGTGGTCATGGCGGGGAGCGTGCTGGACGTGATGGAAGTGGACGCCGCCCAGTATGCTGGCATGTCACGGGATATGCTGGTACATGGCGATCTACTGAAGCTCTACTTCCGGGGCGAGGCCTACCTGGATAAACCACCACTTCTTTTCTGGCTCTCGGCACTTTCGTTCAAGGTATTCGGTGTACACGATTGGAGCTACCGGTTGCCGAGCATCCTTTTTGCTTTCCTCGGCCTTTTCAGCACGTATCGCTTCACCATCCTGTACCATGGCCGGGAGGTGGCCCGCACCGCGACGCTCTTTCTTGGGAGTAGCGCGGCCTTCTGGTTGATGACCAATGATGTCCGTTGCGACACCATACTAATGGGTTCGGTGATCACCGCGATATGGTCCGGTTGTGCATGGCTCGAGCAGGGAAGGACGTGGCAACTGGCCGTATCCGCATTGGCCATTGCCACTGGTCTGTTGGTGAAGGGACCGATCGGGGCGCTGGCACCCTTGATCGCAGTCGGTGGCCAGCTGCTCTTCACGAAGAACTGGAAAAGGCTCCTGGACATGCGATTGCTTGCGGTCCCGGTCGTCATCGGGCTACTGCTCCTGCCCATGTGCATCGGACTATTCCAACAGCACGGACCGCATGGGCTGCGTTTCTACTTCTGGGAGCAGAGTTTCGGGCGCATTACCGGAGAGAACCGTTGGAAGGATGATTCCAGCGTGCTCTTCTTCACCCACGAAGTGCTCTGGCAGCTATTGCCATGGACGGTGTTCGTGCTCATCGGCCTTGGGAAGTGCCTACGATACTTGCTCCAACGCAGGACGCTCCCGGAGGTCACCAGTTCGATCGGTGCCGTACTCGTCTTCATTGCCTTGTCGCTCTCGCATTTCAAATTGCCGCACTACCTCTATGTGATCGTTCCCCTGTTCGCTATACAGGGGGCGGTCGGCTTTCACACGAACGGTATAAGGTCCGTTCAATGGGTCCATGTGGTGGTCATGGTCCTCCTTTGGTTAACGGCCTTGTTCCTAACATGGATCGTCTTCCCGGAAGGACGCTGGCCGTTCATCGCATTGCTCTTGACCATGATGCTCGTGGCTGTCCTCTTCATCAGCCGAACGGGTATCGCGACCGGCCTCCTCAAGGCCTCGCTCTGCGTCATGATCGGCGTCGGGATCTCCTTGAACGGCCATTTCTACCCCAACCTGCTCCGCTATCAAGCCAATGCCGCCGCCGGGCGCTGGGCTGCGGAACAAGAGCTTGGGCCGGGTCGCCTCTTCGGCATGCAGATCAGTGGTAGCGCGTTGGACTACTATGCCGGCTATCCAGTGCCTTGGATCAGCAACGTGGTAGAGGCGCGCGCGGTGATCGTCCCTGGGGTGGTCATCTATACCGATGCCGAGCGACGGATGGAGCTTTTGGACGCAGGGCTTGTCCCAGTTTCGGAGCTCCAGTTCCCGAACTATCCGATCCAACGATTGGGGTTCAAGTTCCTTTCGCCCGGAACGAGGGACGAACAGTTGGCCCCCCGATACCTCCTGCTTTACTAGAACGGCAGGTCGTTCCGCGGATTTCGCGGAACGGGATGAACCATTTCCTGTGAATACTGTTTAATGTTCGATACAAAACCCTAAACAATCACTCTTTCCCAGACCTAATAACTCCCTGACCCATGCTACCACAACGAATTCCAGCGCGAACGGCACCTCCGGGCCGAACGCGGTCTCTGATCCTGGCGACCGGTTTCGGTCTCCTCTTTTCCGGAGGTCTCTTCGCCCAAGCCTACTGTCCTTCGGATGGTGGCAATGGCAATCTCTTCAACATAGCCCGAGTCCAACTGGCGGGTATCGATAACTCCAGCGGGGACAACAACGGTTATGCTGATTTCACCGCGCAGGCCGCAACAGTGGATGCTGGCGGGGCTTACGCGATCACGTTGGATCCGAACGGTCCATTCTTTCTGCGCTATCGGTGGCGTGTATTCATCGACTGGAACAATGATGGTGCTTTCGGCGCCGCTGAATTGGCCTTGCAGCAGACGGGTTTCGGTCAGGAGTCCGGTACGATCACCGTGCCCCCTGGAGCGTCCCCGGGGACGAAGAGGATGCGCGTGAACATGAGCGCGTTCACCTATCGGGGTGCTTGTGCGACATATACCACCGGTGAAGTAGAGGATTACTCTGTGATCGTATCCCCCCCATGCGATGCGGAGGCAGGAACGCTCACGGTGCTGAAGCCGGTCATCTGTTTCAATGGATCAAGTGCCACGTTGGCCGCTACGGCCGACGGCAATTCCAATGTACCAGAGGGGTACGAAACGATCTATGTGCTCACGTCGGGCCCGGAACTGGTGATCCTTCAAGCGAACTCCACGCCCAACTTCCCTATCACGGAAGATGGATCATACACCATACATACGTTGGTGTATGACCCAACCACGTTGGACCTCTCCATCATCGAGTTCGGTGTTACAACGGGTTTTGATGTAAATGCTCTCTTGATCCAAGGAGGAGGTTCCATTTGTGCTTCGCTTGACGTGCAAGGTGGGGCTGTGTCGGTCCTCTATCCCGATGCCGGCACCCTGAGCGGTGGTGGCGACGTATGCCTGAGCGGCGACGCCGTGACCTT
>DEQO01000184.1 GCA_002360495.1 Flavobacteriales bacterium UBA3364 | reverse complement strand
GTGATCACCACGCCCTATCTGATGTTGAGCGATGACAAGGTGCTGATGGCGAAGGACGCCTTCGTGCGCATTACCGACCATACCCAGGATGCCACCCTGAACTACTTGGTGAACAGCGCTGTGGTACGTCCAACGGAATTGAAGGATGCCGACATCAAGGCGATGGCGGATTTCATGAAGACCACCAAGGCCGATCCGAACATCGTCGTGAAGAGCATGTCGATCGACGCTTGGGCAAGCCCGGAAGGGGAGGTGAGCAAGAACGAGAACATTGCCGGTGACCGTGCGAAGAGCGCCAAGACATGGGCGAAGGGCGAACTCGTTCGCGCCAAGAACGACAGCGCAAAGGCCGATGCGTTCTATACGCTTTCCCCGAAGGGTGAGGACTGGGACGGCTTCAAGAAGGCCATGCAGGCAAGTACCACCGTTCCGGACAAGGAATTGGTGTTGCGCGTGCTGGAGATGTACCCCGACGTGACCAAGCGCGAGGAAGAGATCAAGAATATGGCGGCCACGTACAAGGAGATCGCCGATGAGATCCTGCCCTTGCTCCGCCGCAGCGAAATGCGCTTGAACTACCAGCGTGTCGGCAAGACGGATGCGCAGCTCACCGAAATGAGCCGCACCATGCCCGATTCGTTGAACGTGGAGGAACTGCTCTTCGCGGCCACGCTGACCACCGACCTGAACGAGCAATTGCGCATCTACAAGGAGTGCGAGCGCGTTCACCCGACGGACCACCGTGCAGCGAACAACGTGGGTTACTGCTACATGCTCCAGAACAAGGTGGATGAAGCCGCTGCCCAGTTCACCAAGGCGAACACCATCAAGGACAACCCCATCAGCACCAACAACCTCGGTGTTGTCGCACGTTTGAAGGGCGACCGCGCGAAGGCCACCGAATTGTTCACCAAAGCCGCAGCCGCAGGGCCGGAGGTGAAGTACAACCAAGGCCTCATCGACATCCAGAACGGCAACTACAGCAGTGCCAGCAGCAACTTCGGCAGCACCAAGAGCGTGAACGCCGCATTGGCCAAAGTGCTCGGCGGTGACGCAGCAGGTGCACAGACCATCCTCGATGGTGCCAGCGACAAGGACACGGCCACCGGCCACTACCTGGCCGCCATCATCGCGGCACGCCAGAGCAACTGCGCCGGCGCCGCCACCAGCCTCGGCCTCGCCATCCAGAAGGACGGAAGCCTGCGCGAAAAGGCGCTGAAGGACCTCGAGTTCCGCAACTGCAAAGGCAGCTTGGGACTGTAGTCCGGATACGTTTTGATATTGGAAGCCCCCGCATTTGCGGGGGCTTCTTCGTTCCATGGCGGACGCTGGACGGTCGGCGGAGAAGGAACATTCAACTTCTGGTTTCGACGATCACTGTCACGGCCGCGATCGCAGGTGGGCTTGGCGCTCGTCTTTCCTCCGCTTCAGGGGTCCGTTCGGTAATGTCGGCCCGATCGATATTGCATCTTTTTCGTCATCAGCACCGGGTCGGTAGAGTCAACGGTGCTCGGGATCTGCGGGTCCAGCTAAAGAGGATCTTGGTGGAACGGCTCTCACGTCGAAGGCCATGAATGTGCTAGAAGCGATGTTGGGCTCGATCGTCGGGACCCTGGTATGGTCCCCCATTTCCAAGGATGAGCAGCAATAGCACGGCAGCCGTTGACCGCAAACTCGAACTGGGTGGTAAACGAACTCCACGTCAATGAAAAACCTCTTGCGGGTCCGCGGCGCTCGCGTGGCTTTGCGGAACGATAGGGCACCACCTCGCATGGTCGAAGCCGTACCGAAGCACGGCATCTTCCCAGGACAGTACCTCAAAGCAAAAGGCCCTGCTCGTCAGCAAGGCCTTTCACAACGAAGCAATACTTCGTTAGAACACGATCTTCTGGCGACGGATACGGGTGCGGTACTTCTTGGACCCGCTCTTGTACTTGATCAGCTTGTAGTGTACCTGGAACTTCAGGAAGAGGTAGGCGTCAAGATCCTTCTCGTCCCCGCGTTGCTGTCCGGCCGCAGTGGGGTTGAAGCCATCCTCGTACAACGGCCCAACACCTAGGCTGGGATCGGCCAGGTAAGCACCGATCGGGCCATGTGCTGCTTCCAACGCCTCATTGTCGTAGTAGGAAGTGCTCACGTCATCGATGTAGTCCGTAAAGGTCTTTGTGTACTGCAGTTCAAGTCCACCGCTGAGCGTCTTGCTGAAGGCTTTGCGCAAGCCCACGCCCATCGGGATGCAGACCTGGAGGTTGTTGTATTCCTCGGCCCCGCCTTCCAATCCCTGCCCTTCGGTGCCGAGCGGCTTCAACTTGACCCAGGTGTTCTCGAACTGTGCTTTCGGGTCGAAATAGAAACCACCCACACCCGCGAAGAAGTAGAAGCCCACGCGGGACGACTTCGTCCCTTGCACACCACGCAGATCGTACACGTGGCCCAACTCCTCCCGGTAGAGGTGGAATTCGTACACCAACGACAGCTCGTAGACGTCGGTCTTGAAGCTCAGGTTCCGGTTCTGCCGGTAGATCTCCGAGGTGAGGTTGTCGTTCCCGGCCAGGATGCCGTAGGTCAGGCGGGTACGCATCGCCATCTTCCTGGCGATGTAGTAACGATGGTCAAAGGAGAGGGCCGGTCGGGTCTGGCTCAGTTCAAGATCCCACACGAAGGGTGAGCCGATCTGGTTGCGCCCCCCGAGTTCGCCGAGGAAGTTCGAGATGCCAAAGCCGAGGCTGATCTCCTGCCGTTGTGTTTTCCAGTAGCTCGATTGCCGGAAGTACTGCCCGAAGGCCGTAGTACCCCCTAGGCACAAGCACAGCACTAGGAACAGGGAAGAACAGGAGTATCGATCCTTCATATGCGCGGGGCCGGTCGCAGTCAAATATAGAGGCTTTGGTCGTTACGCTAGGTATGGATGGGGCCTTCTATCCTCATAGACCTGTTGAAGGGTCAAGGGTTGCCTTTGTACGGGATCCCGGGGAAAAGTTGCTTCTGGTGGGCTTGCGTACACCACCAAAGCACGACCCCGGCACAGACGGACACGTTCAAGGAGTGTTTACTCCCGTGTTGGGGGATGATCACGGTCCCGTGGCAAGCGGCCACGACCGGGGCGGATACCCCCTCCAGCTCGTTCCCGAAAACCAAGGCCAGCGGGCTCGGGGCATCGATCGCCAGTTCCTGCAACGGGACCGCATGGAGCGTCTGCTCCACGGCGATCACCCGGTATCCCATGTCCTTCAGGTCGGCAACGGCCAACAGGGCGTTCGCCGCACTGGTCCAGGGGACCGAAAACGTGGCTCCCAGGGCGGTCTTCTCGATCTCCCGGTGAGGGGGGTGCGGCGTGAAGCCGCACAATACGATCCCCTCTGCACCGAAGGAATCGGCCGTCCGAAAGATGGATCCGACGTTGTGTCGGCTGCGGACATCGTCCAGGACCAGGCGGATCGGGAACTTCGGTCCGACCAGATGAGCGCTCGGGGATGGCCTTCCCAATTCATCGCGATCGAGTTTGCGGTCGTGGCCGGGCATGTCTGTTTGGAAATTGTGCAAATCGGCGGGTGCTCGGCGGACCGAAGCTAGGGCGGGGCTCAGTACCTTGGCAGGCAGTGCCGAAAATGGCCTCCGGTCAAGTGGGTCGGGGCGAAAATAGGCGAGCCAAGTTCGATACATGGCCAAGTCCGCACCCGGTGAGAGCCCTTTGATGCAACAGTACGCCCGCATCAAGGCCCAATACCCCGATGCGTTGTTGCTCTTCCGGGTCGGCGATTTCTACGAGACGTTCAGCAGTGATGCGGTCACTGCTTCGGCCGTATTGGGGATCACGCTTACGCGGCGGAACAACGGCGGGCAGGACACGGAGTTGGCCGGCTTCCCGCACCATTCCTTGGAGAACTACCTCCCCAGATTGGTCCGGGCCGGTTACCGTGTGGCGATCTGCGACCAACTGGAGGACCCCAAGGCGACCAAGACCATCGTCAAACGCGGGGTCACCGAAGTGGTCACACCGGGTGTTTCGTACAGTGATCAAGTCGTGGACCACCGCACCAACAACTGGTTGGCGGCGGTTTGCGGTCATCAGGGGCGGTATGGTGCGGCCTTTCTGGATGTGACCACCGGAGAATTCCTGGTCGCCGAGGAAACAGCAGAGGAATTGGCCCGGCTGATCGATCGTCATGCGCCGAGCGAACTCCTTGTGCCGAAAGGAGCGAAGGATGGATCGATCGTCGAGTGGGCCGCCCAGCGGAACAGTTTTTCCTTGGACGATTGGGCCTTTACGGATGATTTCGCGCGAGAACGTCTGTTACGCCAATTCTCCACGTCCAGCCTCAAAGGATTCGGTATAGAAGACCTTCGTTACGGCCAGCGCGCTGCAGGGGCGATCCTCCACTATTTGGGGGAGACACGCCACGATCGCCTTGCCCATTTGGACCGGATCGGTCGGCTTCGTCCAGAGGCGTACGTAGGTCTCGATCGTTCCACGGTGCGCAATTTGGAACTGGTTTCATCGGTGAACGAAGGTGCGCGCACCTTGCTTCAGGCGGTGGACCGGTGTGTTACACCGATGGGTTCGCGGCTCTTGAAGCGCTGGATCCTTTTCCCTTTGGTCGATGCCGACGCGATCAACGCGCGGTTGGACCGTGTTGAGGCGCTCCTGGGCGATGAAGCATTGTCCGACCTGCTAGGCGAGGAATTGCGGCTTGTTGGTGATCTTGAGCGTTTGGCGGGCAAAGCCGCAGCGGCTCGGATCAATCCGCGCGAACTGCTTCAGGTCCATCACGCGTTGGAAGCTGCGGCCCGTGTGCGTACGGCACTCGTTGTTCGTTCGGGAATTGCGGCGTTCTCTGGTGGGGCGATCCAGGTACCCGAGGGACTTTCAGCCCACATTGCCGCGTCCATCGAACCGGAAAGTCCTGTCAACCCGACGAAAGGCGGAGTGATCAGGTCGGGCATCAGTTCGGAGCTGGATGAGATGCGTCATATCAGTGGCCACGCCAAGGAACTGCTGTTGGAAGTGCAACGCCGCGAATTGGAACGCACGGGCATCGCCTCGCTCAAGGTGGGCTTCAACAACGTGTTCGGCTACTATCTCGAGGTTCGTAACACGCACAAGGAAAAAGTACCACCGGAATGGGTACGGAAGCAGACCTTGGTGGGCGCCGAGCGCTACATCACCGACGAACTGAAGGCCCTGGAAGAGAAGATCCTCGGGGCCGAGGAGCGTATCCTGACGCTTGAAGTGGAGCATTTCCGCGCTGTTGTGGACGAGGTCGTGAAATGCGTTGGTGCGGTACGCTCCATCGCCGCAGAGCTCGCTGAATGGGATGTGTTGCGCGGATTTGCAGTGAACGCAAGATCCCAGGACTATGTCCGGCCGGTCATCGATCGAAGCCTTTCCTTGGACATTCGTGACGGGCGCCATCCCGTGATCGAACAACAATTGCCGCCGGGCATTCCGTACGTGACGAACGATCTTCTGCTCGACCCGGAAGAGCGCCAGTTGATCATGATCACCGGGCCGAACATGAGCGGTAAATCAGCACTGCTTCGGCAAACGGCGTTGATCGTCCTGCTTGCTCAAATGGGCAGTTATGTCCCGGCATCCGCCGCCACGATCGGCTTGGTGGACCGGATCTTCACCCGGGTCGGGGCTTCGGATAACCTCTCCACCGGGGAGAGTACGTTCATGGTGGAGATGAACGAAACAGCCAGTATCCTCAACAATCTCAGCGACAGGAGCCTGGTCCTTTTGGATGAGATCGGTCGGGGCACGAGCACGTACGATGGCATCTCCATCGCGTGGGCCATCGCGGAATTCCTTCACGACCACAGCGGTCGACCGAAGACCTTGTTCGCCACGCACTACCACGAATTGAACGAGATGTCCGCAAGTTTCCCACGCATCCGGAACGCGAACGTGGCCGTGCGTGAAGCCGATGGCAAGGTGCTCTTCCTTCGCAAGCTGGTGGCGGGCGGCAGCGACCGCAGTTTCGGCATCCATGTCGCGCAAATGGCGGGTATGCCGGGCAAGGTGATACAGCGGGCGATGAAGGTGTTGTCACATCTGGAGGCCAGTCACGCCGGTGATCTGGGCGAAGCGCCCGACCCCCAAGGTCCGAACAGGGCACACAGCGCTTCGGCATCAGGCCTCGGACGTGAACCACAACTGAGCTTCTTCCAATTGGACGATCCTGCCCTGGAAAGGATCCGAACGGAGATCCTGGAACTCGACATCGACACGCTGACGCCGGTCGAAGCCTTGTTCAAGTTGAACGAGATCAAGCGGATGGTCACACCAGCGAAGGCCCGCCTGAAGAAGGCCTGATCTTCCATGTTGTGGTCTTGGGATCGCTTTCTATATTTGCGCCCCGGTTCACCAAAAGCAGGTTGCCAAGGTCCGGTCGTATTGCGAGAGTAGCTCAGTTGGTAGAGCACGACCTTGCCAAGGTCGGGGTCGCGGGTTCGAGTCCCGTTTCTCGCTCAAGCAGATGCCCCGCCGTACGGTGGGGCATCGCTATTTTCGGACGGTCCGAAGGAAGCGGCAGGGGAGTCCTCGTTCTCCTATCCAAACTTCCGGCGGACGAAGCCCGGGTGGTGAAATGGTAGACACGAGGGACTTAAAATCCCTTGGTCCGCAAGGGCTGTGCGGGTTCAAGTCCCGCCCCGGGCACCAGGAAGGGGAGGCAGGGCCTCCCGATCGACGATGATGGCGAGCACGCTCCCGCTAGGTGGCCGCACGCGACTGGCCCCGACTCCCAGCGGTTATCTGCATGCAGGCAACGCGTTCAATTTCCTGGTCACCCAACGTCTGGCGCGTCTCGCAGGAAGCCGGGTCGTCCTTCGGATCGACGACCTGGACATGGATCGCGCGAGGCCGGAGTACATCGAGGATATCTTCCGATCTTTGGAGTGGTTGGAGATACGTTGGGACGAAGGTCCGTCAGGGCCGGGTGAACTGGCCCGGTCATGGTCTCAACAATTCAGGGTCGAACGGTACCGGACCTTGCTCGATCGGCTTGTCAAGGAAGGACAACTCTATGACTGCTCTTGCTCCAGGAGCACGTTGGCCGTGTTACGCCAGAGCGGAAGGCCGCACTCGTGTTCCTCGGCCACAGGCCATTCGGTCGACCCGCGAAGCGCGCTGCGACTTCGATCACCTGAGCCCTGTCCTGTAAAGACCCGGGACATTCATGGTTCCGTGTTGGAACACGACCTATCTTCCTTGATGGAAGACCCCATCCTCTGCCAACGGGACACTGGTCGACCCTCCTACCAAATAGCCTCGCTTTCAGATGACCTGGAGATGGGCGTCACCTTCGTGGTCCGCGGAGAGGATCTGTTCCCCTCTACGGTTTGCCAAGTCCACATTGCAGAGGTGCTTGGTCTCGAGGGATTCACATCGATCCGGTTCCTCCACCACCATTTGACCGTCGGGAACGATGGGAGCAAATTGTCCAAGTCCGCTGGTGCCGATTCCCTGCGGGCCATGCGACTTGCCGGGAAGGGTCCCCGGGAACTATTCGACCAAGCGGACCGGTTCGTCGAAGATCTGTTCATCACTTCGGGTACTTGAAACCACGAAGCCCTTCCCGGCGCACGGTGAAGCCTTCGGGTCCCCGAAGAATGGTCCCCATGGCTTCGAGCGCATCCACGTCCCGGCGCAAGGTCTTTTCCGAAACCCCGGCGTAGACCTTTGCCAGGGTGGCCGAGAGGCGGGCCAGTCCGGAAAGTGGCACTGGTCCATCGTTGTCGGCAAGATCCGTAAGCAACTGACGTTGACGACGTTCGGGGTCCTGGTCGGGATGCTCGAACAAATCGACCAGATGCGCCGTCCATAGTCCACCAATTTGGATCTCACGGATGCGCAACAACAGGTCCGCCAAGCCCTGCGACAGTCCATGAAGCCCGTATGTTATGAATGGAATGGGGTCGCTGGTGCCACGCGCTGCTTGCTCCAACTGATGCTGGTACGTACGGCCGCTGTGATGAAAATGACTGGAAATGAGGTGGCCGACAGCGGGATGGAGGCCTGCGGAAAGCACAATGTGTTGAACAACGCTGCCGGAGATCCGGGCGTGGGCGGTGCCGAATGGCCGTATCCAAGCCAGGTAGAGTTCAGCGATCAGGGCATGGAGTAAAGCGTATGCAGCTCGATCCTCCCTCGAGGGCGGGGCCAATTCGTTGCTGCTCAACCAATCGCACAATTCGTCGGTGAACAAGGGGATCATCTCAGCCGGTACTCCATCGGTGACCGCAGTTCCTTGCTCCACGGTGCGCCATTCCCCCCGGTCATCTGCGTCCACGGTGGTTTCCAGCAGCGAAGCGTGAAAACTGCGGACCAAGTCCGGATCAAGCGCCTTGGGTCTTGCGCTTTCGGCGGCGATCCGCTGCCACGTGTACAACAACCCGTCAGCTTCCAGTTGGTAACCCTCTTGTGATGGAGGAAGGCGTAACCGTCCTTTCAGGTGCTGTTTGATCTGGTCAAGGGTCAGGGTGGAACCATCCATTGCCAAACGGGCATGCAGTCCCATTGCCAGGAGCTCGTGCTCCAAAACGCGGACTTCCGTGGCGGGCAGCGGAACACCCATCAAGTGACGCACCGCGGAGGTGCATTCGCCAAGGAGAAGCCAAAAGCTCGGCGGTGCTTGACGCAGGTCCATCCGGAACCGGAGCCATGTAATTGTCCCATCAAATGACCTCATGTGTGTCCAAATATGTGGGATGGTTGGATATCTGTTAATAAGGTACTTATAACAGAAATGAACACAAAAATGTCAATGACAATGTCCGATGAAATGTCCAGGTATATGGGACAGCTGGAACGAACTGTGGGATCAAGCTCAAGGGCTGATCAAAGCGATCAGGGTGATCAATCCAGCCAGACACCCTATCATCATTGCTGCGACGGCAAAACCCTTGCCTGACCACTCGTTTTTCCGCCCTTTGCGCAACGCAATGGTGGCCAGGACGATCGTGACGATCACCCCGAGAACGACGAGGATCGGGCTAGTACCTGTTGCGAACGCTAGAGCGACCGTCCCCGCTGCCGCAGCGAAAGCCGGAACGGCCCAAGGGTTCCAGCGGCGATGGGGTTCTTCGATCTGCTGCCGCAGGGCGGAACGAGTGGTGTCCGCCGCAGCTATTCCAATACCCGGCCCTATTGGGGGGCGGCTGGAACGGAAGGAAGTGGGCAAGGGGGGCGCGGTGGATGCGATAGCATCGTCCTGTGCCCGAAGTTCGACCTGCACGACAGACATGGAGGTGTCACTATCCTTGTACAGATGGGGACGGGGCTCGTACCGTGTCACCTGTGCCTCGCGGGGATCGGTCCGTGCGCTGCTCCGTCCGCCAAGATCCACATGCCAACCGGGTCGGAGATGCCGCTTCTGGAACATCCCATCGCCGACAGTGGACCGGGTTCCCGAACACCCGGCAAGTAGAGCGGCGTTCAGTACGAGCCATCGAACGTGGGAGCCGGAAGGAACCGCCATCACGGCTGAAGATAGGCGCTATCCCCGGACCGGGGCATTCACGAAGGCGAACGTATCGCCATCGAAAAGGCCTAGGTCGCTCATCTTCAGGTGGGGGATCACCAGCAAGGCCATGAAGGAAAGGGTCATGAACGGGGCCCCCATGGTGCTGCCGAGTTCCTTGGCGGCGTGGTCGATGGCGCTGTACGCGTTGGCCACCTCGTAGGCGTCGGCGTCGCTCATGATCCCGGCCACGGGGAGGGGAAGCACCATGCGCCGATCGCCGTCGGCCAAGCTGATCCCGCCTCGGTTCTTCACGATCTCATTGACCGCAGCACATAGATCGATATCGTTCGTGCCGACGGCCACGATGTTGTGGCTATCATGGGCTACACAACTGGCTATCGCCCCGCGCTTCAGTCCGATCTTCGTGATCCAGCCCATGGCCACCGGGGCTTCATTGTACCGGTTCACAACGGCGATCTTGAGCAGGTCGCGGGATGGGTCCGCAACGAATTCGGTTCCCTCCACCTTGGCGGCCACATGGACCTTGCGGGTAATGAGCTGCCCATCGAAGGGTTCGATCGCGAGCACATCGGTCCCCGAAGCCTCTACGCGGAAATCGGATGGCCTTTTGGGAAGGCAATTGAAATTGTTCGGGGTGGTCGCCGCCACCCGTTCGATCAGGGTCTTTCCGACCTCGGCCACAGGTCGGCCCTTGATAAAGGTCCGGAGCACCCGGAAGTGCTCGAGGTCCTCCACCAGGATCAGGTCGGCGGGATCCCCGACGCGAAGACGACCTACAGGAAGTTTGTAGTGGTCGATAGGGTTGAGGCAGGCTGCTTGCAGCACCTTGAACACATCGATGCCGGAGGCAACGGCCCGGGCACAGACCGAATTCAGGTGCCCCGCGACCAGGCTGTCCGGATGCTTGTCATCGCTGCACAGCATCATCCGGTGCGAATGATCGTGAAGAAGGAGATGAAGGGCGGCGAAATTCTTGGCAGCGCTCCCTTCGCGGATCTGCACCCACATGCCGTGTCGGAGCTTGTCCAAGGCTTCCTCGGCGGTGAAGCACTCGTGGTCCGTGCTCATGCCCGCCTGGATGTACCGCGCGGCCAGATCGCCGCGCAGGCCGGGGGCGTGCCCATCCACGGGTTTCCCCGCACGTTTGGCGTGCGCGATCTTCTCCAATACCTCCGGGTCCCCGTTCAGCACTCCGGGGAAATTCATCATCTCGCTCAGATAGAGGATCTCCGGTCGCTCCAACAGTTCTCCCACTTCGCGGGCATCGATCCTGGCCCCGGCTGTTTCGAACTGTGTCGCAGGCACGCAGCTGGGCGCGCCGAAGAAGAAATGGAAGGGTACCTGGTTGCCGTTCTGGATCATGTAGTCGACCCCGGCCACGCCCAATACGTTGGCGATCTCGTGCGGATCACTGATCGTCGCCACGGTGCCGTGTACCACCGCCAACCGCGCAAATTCACTGGGGATGAGCATTGAACTCTCCACATGGACATGGGCGTCGATGAAGCCGGGCATCAGGTAGCCTTTCACCGGTCCACTGGTCTCCACGATCGCGGTGATGTGCCCATCGGTAATGGTCACTTCCGAGGGTCTGATGCTACGGTTCGGGATGTCGACAAGGTTCCCGGTCAGGCGGATGGTGCTCATGGTCTCTGGACGAAGGTCGCAAGATCCACGGTTCGGCCCGGGGTCGGGGGTGTACACCGGATGGAACTCCTTGGTTGCGGTCCGTCACATCCCCAACGCTTCGCAGCAAGCAATGCGTTCCAGGCGCAAGGCTGCTCCTAACTTCCGTCCCAACTTCCACCCTTCGCCACATGATCAAGCGCCTGGCCGCGACGGTTCCGACACTGGTCCTCAGCTATGCCATGCTCGGGAGCGTGGTGTTCACCGGGATCTCGCTAAGCAGCAAGTTGATGGGGCGATGGCGCGTGGTGAAAGTGTTCGGGAGCGATGTGCCAACAGTATTCCCCCCGATGACGATCGAACTGGACAAAAGCGGGAAACTGGTCGGTCGCTCACGTTGCGGGACTTTCACCGGGCGCTGGTCCACCGGTAACAACGAGGTGCGTTTCCAGGGCTTGGTGCCGTCAAGTTGCACATGTGGCGACCTGCGCGTGGCCGAGCAGAAATTCCTGGAGGCCATTGGCTCAGCGCGTCAAACCAAGATCGGGAAGGACGGGTTGATGCTCATGAGCGGAGGCAAACCCGTTGCGCTCCTGGTCCCTCAGCGGACCTGATCGGCAGGCTGCGGCTCCATCCAGCCCTCGCGTGCCAAGATCGCGTCGGTCAGCGTGTACCGCTTGCGCACATCTTCCATGCTGTGGATATCGATATTGAGTGCGAAGTAGGCAGTTCGGCCATTGTGCTCCGCCCAACCCACGTACCAGCCATATTCATCCTCCACACGGATCGCCCATCCCGACTTGCCCTGTCGTTTCCATGTCGCGGTGCTGTCACCGGGAAGTATCCGTTTTACCGTGCGTTGGTGGCGCAGATCGAAGGGAAGGCGCTCCTCATGCAGGGTCTGCATGAAGCGGATCTGTTCAAGCGGTGTGATGCGCAACGCCCCTTGCAGCCAGAAGAGGTGGATCGAATCGCCCATGGTGTGGTTCCCGAACGCAACGGCATCCAGCCAGTGCTGCATGCGTCCAGCACCGGCACGACGCGCTACTTCCTGGTACCACCACACGGTGCTTCGCGCGATGGCCTGGGACATGTTCTGGTCCTCATTCCAATCTGGTGAACGCCGCGTTACCCCATCCCAAGGGATGATCGTGGTTTCGTCCGCGACCGCGCCTTCCTGCAAGGCCACCAACGAGTTGAAGACCTTGAACGTGCTGGCGGGAAGGAACCCTTTCTTCATCCGAACGCTATCGGAGGTCTGGAGCCGTTGGCTGTCCGGCTCCCACAGCACGAACACACCAACGGCATTGCTGTCCGCGATCTGTTGCGCCCACTCCGGACGAAGAACGGTTGACGGTCCTTGCGCGACTTCGGGTCGGATGTCGTGGCCGATCTGGACCGGCGTCGCACCGGAATGGAGGTAGAGCAACAATGCGCCGAGGACTCCGATGGATCCGGCACGAATCAGCAGCGCCCGGAAATACGCCGCCAGGGCGGGCTTCTTCGATCGCACCAGCAGACCAAGGACAACGATGGTGATGCAGAGCACCGTTCCGATCCGCAGGAAGGAAAGGGCCAATGGCCACCGCTGGAAGGCGAAGAGGATCCCCATCAATTGCATGGACAAGGCGAAGCCACCAGCAACGCTGAGCCAGAGCACTTGGTCCCGTCGTTCGGGATCCCCGAACCATAACGCTGCGAGCGGAAAATAGAGGATGCTCAAAAGCGAGGTGCTCAGGATCATCAGCATGCCGCTCATCGGCCAATGCATCACCCTGAAGAGGACTGCGGTAATGAACAGGCCTATGAAGAATTGTTCGGCACGTTTCATGATCGGCGGGGTCTACTGTGAACAACGTGGATCCCGAAGCTAACGGCGATCAACGACCAGAGGAGCGTCCTCAAGGCGCCGTCAGATGTTCGCACGCCCCTTGCGCCGTACCACCACGACCACGACCACTGCGATGAGGACAAGGAAGACCAGCACCGCGATGCCAGCTATCTTCATCACGCGCAACATGCCGTCTATCTTCTGCTTCAACTTGCCATCGATCAATCCGGCGATGCTCCATTCCGCGACCTTGTCCGTTGCAGGGTTGAATTGATCGTAGCGGTGGCCATCGTCGAAGGCGATCATATCCAGCAACGTTGGGATCTCGGTCTTCACGCTTTCGAGGTGCTCCATCGTTCCCATGGCGTTCAAAAGCAGCATCCCCCGGCGGCCCAGCACGCGGATGTTGTAGTTCAACACATGGGTCGAGCTATCCATGCGGTCCAGTTCCTGCGCCCAATGCAATGCTTTATGTGCCTTGTCGTAATGCGGTGGGGCGGCCCATCCCACCAGTACGAGCGGGTCGTAGCCCTCGGCAGCGCGTTGTATCTCTTCCAGGGAATCCTCCTTCATCATGTCCTTCAGCATCACCGAGTAGTCGATCCCGTCCGCATCGGTATCGCTCACATAGCCGAGACTGTCGTACTCGATGGAGAAGGCGAAACCGTCGTCGTACACGCCGGCATCCGCAGGGAAGATCATCCCGATGACATCCTCCGCTACGGACGGTGGATTGCCCCACAGGTCCACCATTACCTGCCTGCTCTGTGCGGCATCCAGGAATTTGTAGGTGGGCGGAAGGGTGAGCGTGGCCACACCTGCGATCGGCACCGCGCCGGTCTGGTAGGTGTAGCTGGCATCGATGGAATCGAGGTAGGCTTGGGTGACTACTGGTTCAGCAGCAGTGCCGGAGGTATCCGCACCGGATCCATCGGCTTGGGCATGGAGCGGTGAAGCGTGAATGAAAAGGCCCGTAACGAGCAACGTGAGGATGCGCATGGAGGTGGGTTGGCGCACCAATGTAGAGGTCGGAACCGAGTGTCGGTCCGAGGGACACGCGATCAGTTCCCGAACATCTCCTTCACGCGCTCAAAGAACCCCTTGTCCTTGGCGGTGGGTTTGGGCTGGAAACCGGGGCTTTCGCGCAGTTTTTCCAGCGCGGCCTTTTCCTCTTTGCTCAGGTCGGTCGGGGTCCACACTGCGACGTGTACGAACAGGTCTCCGTGACCACGGTGGTTCACGCTGGGTAGGCCTTTGCCCTTCAAGCGCAAGACGTGGTTGCTCTGAGTGCCGGGCTCGATCGTCACTTTGGCCTTTCCGCCGACCAGGGGGACTTCCACCTTGGCGCCGAGTGCGGCATCGACCACGTTGATGAAGACCTCATGGTGCAGGTTCGCGCCATCACGCCGCAGTTCGGGATGTGCTTCTTCTTCGATCACCACCAGCAGGTCGCCAGGGATACCGCCGGCCGGGGCATCGTTTCCCATGCCGCTGATGTTGAGCTGCATGCCTTCCTCCACACCCGCGGGCATCTTGATCGGCACCACCACTTCTTCACGCACGAGGCCATGTTCGTCGCTACCGGGTGCGCGTTTGCTCACGGTCTGTCCGATCCCACCGCAGGTGGGGCAGGTCGTCACCGTCTGCATCTGGCCCAGGAAGGTGCTTTGCACGCGGCGCACTTGTCCGTTCCCGCCGCAGGTGGCGCATTTACCGTACTCGCTGCCTTTGCCGCGTACGAGCTTGGTCACCTTGATCTTCTTCTCGGCGCCGTGGGCGATCTCCTCGAGGGTCAACTTCAGGCGCACACGTAGATTGCTGCCCTTCACGGAGCGGCTACCGCCACGTTGGCCGAAACCGCCGAACGCCCCGCCACCGCCGAACCCTTCGCCGAAGATGTCGCCGAACTGCGAGAAGATGTCGTCCATGTTCATGCCACCGCCGTGGTAGCCTCCACCGCCGAACCCGCCGGGGGCGTTGTGGCCGAACCGATCGTACTTGGCCCTCTTCTCGCTATCGCTCAATATCTCATACGCATTGGCCGCTTCCTTGAATTTTTCCTCAGCTGCCTTGTCACCCGGGTTCTTATCCGGGTGGTGCTTGATGGCCTGCTTGCGATATGCCTTCTTGATGTCCTCGGCGCTGGCCTTGCGGTCCACGCCCAGGACTTCGTATGGATCTCTTTTGCTCATGGGATAGTCGACCGTCGGGTCGACGCTACGGGTGCGTTTCTGGCGGGTGGTCCGTTATTCGCCCACGACCACTTTGGCGTAGCGGATCACTTTGTCGTGTAGGGTGTATCCGTTCTCGATCACGTCCAGCACCTTGCCTTTCAGGTCGGGCGTTGGGGCCGGAGCTTTGGTTATCGCTTCGTGGCGGTCGGTATCGAATGGTTCCCCTTTCGCATCCGGCATTGCCTTCAGGCCTTGCCCGGCAAGCACGTTCTGCAGCTTCTGGTGTATCAGCTTCACGCCTTCACGCACAGCGGCAACATCGTCCACGTTTTCGTTGTTCGCCACAGCGCGGGTCAGGTCGTCCATCACCGGAGCTACGGCTTTGAGGGTGTTCTCACCGGCGTACTGCATCAATTCCAGGCGTTCCTTGGCGGTGCGCTTTCGGAAGTTGTCGAACTCTGCGAACAGACGGATGTGCTTGTCGTGAACGGCTTGGTGCTCTGCCCGGAGGAGGTCCAATTCGGCTCTCAGGGTCTCCAATTCGGTACGCTCCGGCTCTGACGGCGTGTCAGCGGTGGCAGGTCCGGGTGTGTCGATCGCAGGTTGCTCCGGTGTTTCTGCGGCGACGGGCTCGTTCTTCACGGTCTCTTTCTCCATGGGTGTCTTCTCCTTATCGGTACGGCGGAAAGGGTTCTTCAGGGCCATGGTCAGGTCCGGGAGCACATTTCCGGCGCAGCCGGTGGTCAATTTAGGTGCCAGCAAAGGGTAGCCGACAGGATGGCAGGTTGGCCGGGATGGAAAAGAAAGCGCTCCGGATCATCCGAGGCTCTTTCGAAGGGGATGGTCCGATCCAATGCTGGATGAAGAAGCGCTGTTGGTAGCGCTGGTGGCCATCGACCACTTGCAGCACGTACATCCCGTTGCCCAAAGCAGTCAAGGGAAGTCCGAAGGTGACGGGGCCTTTGGTCGCGGTTTGGCGCGCCGTGAGCACTTGGCGACCCGAACCATCGATCAGGAGGAAAGACAGGACCAGCGTCCCATGGAATGCCGTGCAATACCCAAAGGACCTGGAGAGCATGGAGTTGTCGGCCGTTTCGGCCAAATGGTGATCCCGCTCGACCGGTGTGATAGTCGACCCTCGTCGGTCCCCAATAGGGTGAAAATGACGAAGCCCCCGGGTCGGTGCCAGGGGGCTTCGTCCGATCGGCGATCACGATCAGAGGCTCTTCACATGCTTGTCCAACTCCTGATGAAGGGCCATGCCGCGGAGGTTCTTCGCGATGATGATGCCGTTCGGGTCCACCAGGAAGCTCATGGGGATCGAGTTCACGCCATAGAGCTGGGCGCCCTTCGAATTCCAGAAACCGAGATCGCTCACGTGGTACTTCCAGAGCAGGCCGTCCTGAGCGATCGCACCCTTCCACGCATCGCGGCTGCGGTCCAAGCTCACGCTATAGACCTCGAAACCCTTGGCGTCGGTGAACTTGGCTTGAGCGTATTTCTTGTAGGCCGAGACCACGTTCGGGTTCTCCATGCGGCAGGGGCGGCACCAACTGGCCCAGAAGTCGATCAGCACATACTTGCCTTTGAGTTCGGACAGCTTGAGCACCTTGGTGCTATCAGGGTTCATGAACGCCAACTCGGGTGCCTTGTTCCCGATGCCAGTGCCCACCTGGACGCTGGCCGTCACCTCGGGAGATGCGCTCTCAAAACGGGAGGAGAAGCCGTAGATGGCGAAAAGCGCAACGGCTGCAGTGATGGCGATGCGGGTCTTGGACATGATGGTGCGGAATTCCATGGCGCAAAAATAGGAGGTTAGTGGTGTGGAGGTCTTAGCCAATAACGTGCCGGGATGGGAGAGCTAGTAATGAAGGGGCGGTCGCAAGGACACGTAGCAGGGATCTTCCATTTGCCACATGCTCATGCGCCTGCCTTCTGGCGTTCAATTCACCCGTTCGATCTGGGCTCCGATCGCCTTCAATCTTCCTTCGATGTCCTGATAGCCACGATCGATCTGTTCAATGTTGTCGATCGTACTGGTGCCCTCGGCGCTGAGTGCAGCGATGAGCAACGAGACACCTGCCCGGATGTCGGGGCTGGTCATGCGGATGGCGCGCAAGGGCTTCTCGAAATCCTTGCCGATCACCAGAGCGCGGTGCGGATCGCAGAGCGTGATCTGGGCACCCATCTCGATCAATTTGTCCGTGAAGAACAGGCGGCTCTCGAACATCTTCTGGTGGATGAGCACATGTCCGTTGGCCTGTGTGGCGGTGACAAGGACTATGCTGAGCAGATCGGGCGTGAATCCGGGCCACGGGTGGTCGCTGATCACGCGGTTACTGCCGTCCAGGAAGGGCTCGATGGTGTAGTGTTCGTGCGCGGGCACATGGATGTCATCGCCCCGGCGTTCGACGGTGATCCCGAGTTTGCGGAACACATCGGGGATCACCCCGAGGTGGTCGTAACCGGTGTTCTTGATGGTGATCTCACTGCGCGTCATCGCGGCCAGGCCGATGAAGGAGCCTATCTCGATCATGTCCGGCAGCATGCGGTGTTCGGTGCCACCGAGCTCTTTCACACCATCGATGTGCAGTAGGTTGCTGCCGATCCCCGAGATCTTTGCGCCCATACGCACGAGCATGTCGCAAAGCTGCTGTAGGTAGGGTTCGCACGCTGCGTTGAAGATGGTGGTGCGGCCCTCGGCGAGCGTGGCGGCCATCACGATGTTCGCCGTTCCTGTCACGCTGGCTTCGTCCAGCAGCATGTAGCCTCCTTTCAACCGTTTGGCTTCCGCCCGGTAGAAGCCATCGTTCTCATCGTACTTGATGGTGGCACCGAGCCGCTCGAATCCGGTGAAGTGCGTGTCCATCCGACGACGTCCGATCTTGTCGCCACCAGGAGAAGGGATGTAACCACGACCGAAACGGGCCAATGCGGGGCCGGCCACCATGACACTTCCCCGAAGGCTCCCTCCCAGGGCTTTGTATTTCGGATCCAGGAAGAACTCGAGGTCCACTTCCTTGGCCGTGAAGCGATAGCTGCCGGTACCCAGCTTCTCCACCTTCACACCCATCTGGCGCAGCAGGTCGATCAGCTTGTTCACATCCACGATGTCGGGGATGTTGTGGATCGTGACCGGATCGCTCGTGAGCAGCACGGCACACAGGATCTGTAACGCTTCGTTCTTGGCACCCTGCGGTACCACATCACCCTTCAGCCGATGGCCACCGACGATCTTGAAACTTCCCATACTGCGAAGCAAAGGCGCGTATGTCCCGGGATGTAGGGTCGGAGGGCCCCGCTTTCAACAGGCGGTTGTCACCACAGACAGAGGGCACGAACAGTGGCAGGGGCAGTAACGTGCGATCCGCCCTTGTTCCTGCTCCTTGGGCTAGTACCGGTTCTTCTTCCGGTTGCGGTTGCGCTTCTTCCCGCCGCCGCCGCCACCGTTGTTGTAACGCTTGCGGGTATCCACTTCATTGCGCGGCCCTGCTTGCTGCGTGCGCAGCAGGTCGGCGGTATGGGCCAGTTGCACGTCCTCCTTCAACTTCAATTTGCCCTTGCTCAATTCGCCGAGGTCTTTCAGGATCACGGGATCCGGCACGGTATCGCGGTTCCAGGCCAGGAACTGCTTCTTCATGTGGTTCGCGATCACCGTCGTGTACGCATCGCGCGTTTCACCCGCCTCCATGGCCGCGCACTGGTCGATCATGCGCTGCACCATCTTGCCGTAGTGGCCGTATTTGATGGTGGTCTGGGGATAGGGGACGCGGGTCGGCTTACTGTCCAGTTCTTCCGGCGTGGGCTTCGGGAACGGGCCGTCCACATCCAGCTTGAACTCGCTCATGATATAGAGGTGGTCCCAAAGCGTGCGTTCGAAATTGTCGCTGTTCCGCAATTGCGGGTTCAAGCGCGCGATCACCTGGATGATGGCCTTTGCCGTACGCGTGCGTTGGTCGCGGTCCTCGATCTCCATCACATGTTCCACCATGCGTTGCACATGGCGGCCGTATTCAGGGATGATCAAACGCGGACGGCTGGTATTGTAATCGAATGGTGCGGCGGTGCTCATCGGCAACGTACAGGCTTGAAAATGGGGAGCCTTGTGGCCAGGTAACAGGTACCGGCAGGCTCGGGAACGGTCAAATGTAGGGAAGGCTTCCCATTCAAGGAGAGGGCTCAGCCCCCGTGCTGGTAGGTCTCCACCCAGTGAGGGTCCTGCATGTCGCGGAGCAGGCGGAAGGCGTCTTTCCCGAAATAGGGCCCATGCCAGTGTTCGTATTCCGGCTGACGGTATAGTTGAAGGATGATCTGCTGGCGTTCCGAAGGCCTGAACTCTTCGCCTGCCCATCCTGTCCCCGGCTGCGCGCCCATGCCGTTCTTGTACCGCAACTTCCAGAGGTCCAGTATGGGTGAACACTCCAAATTGGCTCGGATGCCTGCCGTGTCCGCCCAAACGCCGCAATCACGGATCTCGTACTGATCGAAGAGGTCCACGCTCTCCAGGTTCGCCTTGCTCTCCATGAGACCTGAGGCCTGCAGGATGAAGGGTTGGGGCCGCATCGGAACATTTCCGAGGACCACACCATCCACGACCGTGTAGATGAACAATGCGTGCAAACCGCCTTGGGCCGTGGGGTTCAGGCTGAAGCCGAACTCATGCCGCGCTTGTGCCGAGATCCGCTCGCTCAGCGGGCAAGCGAGCAAGGTCAAAAGTGCAATGGGAAGTATCCGGCGCATGGTCCAGCGCCGTTGAACGGATTTGACGGGCAGGGGGTTATGCCGTTGCGTCGGCCGCGAAGGGGCAAGTCACTTTGGTCAGTGGGTGATCTAGCTCTCCACCACCGTCAGCTTCGCAAAGCGCAACAGCAATTGCTTCTGTCCGACGCTCGGGAAGAACACGGTGGCCTTCAGGTCGGGCGCATTGCCTTCCACTTTCAGCACCTTGCCTTTACCGAAGCGCTCGTGCTCTACAGTCATGCCCTCGACGAGGTCCGGTGTCGCACCGCCCAGCGAGCCAGTTGCCTCCAGCGGCTTGCCTTGGGCGGATATCCGCTTCAGGTTGCCCGGTTTCGCAGCGGGCTTGGGTGTCGGCTCTGCTCTCTCCGTCGTAGGGCGAAGGCCCGGCTTTGAGGTCGGACGGCTCTTCGCCAAGCCAGGTGCGTTACGTTCCCGGCCATACACCGGCTTGGAGGAACTCCTTTCGTCGGCGGGCCGATCCACATTGCGCCCTTGCCGTGCCCAGGGTGGTGTACCGGGCCGTTCGTAATGTCCGCTGCTGAACGCACCACGTTCATTCTGTGCAGGCAGCTCCAGATACTTCGGATCGATCTCTTCGATGAAGCGGCTGGGCTCGCTGGCCGTGAGATTGCCCCACTTGTAGCGGCTTATCGCGTAGCTCAGGGTCGAACGTTTTTCGGCACGGGTCAGCGCCACGTAGAACAACCGTCGTTCCTCCTCCAGATCGGCACGTGTTTGCACGCTCATCAGGTTCGGGAACAGATCTTCCTCCAAGCCAACGATGTGTACGTACGGGAACTCAAGGCCTTTGGCACTGTGGATCGTCATCAAGCTCACACGGTCGTTGTCGTTCGGGTCCGTGTTATCGGCGTCCGTTAGCAGCGCTACGTCGATCAGGAAATCGCTCAGGGTCTTCGGTACATCGCTGCCTTCCGCGTCGCGCTCGCTGAACTCCCGCATCCCGTTCAGCAATTCCTGGATGTTCTCGTAGCGGCTCACGCCTTCCGGCGTCTTGTCCACGAAGAAGTCCTTCAGGATACCGCTCTTCTGTGCGATGTGTTCCCCCAGTGCATAGGCACTGCTCGTCGCAACCATCGTTCGGAAGCTCTGGATCATCAGTACGAAATCCGCTACTGCTTTGCGTGTGCCGCTGTGGAAGCCGAGGTCGCCGAGATGTTGTTGGAGTGTATCCCAGATGGACAGGCCGTATGCGCTGGCGGCAACGATCATCTTGTCGATCGTGGTCTGCCCGATCCCGCGCACCGGGAAGTTGATCACGCGCTTCAGCGCCTCTTCGTCGCGTGGGTTGCACACCAGGCGGAAGTAGCTGATCAGGTCCTTGATCTCCTTGCGCTGGTAGAAGCTGGTGCCGCCATAGATGCGGTAGGGGATGTTCAGTTTGCGCAGCGCTTCCTCCATGCTGCGGCTCTGCGCGTTGGTGCGGTACAGGATCGCGAAGCCCTTGTTCGGTACCTGGTTCTGCATCTTCGTTTCGAAGATGGTGTGCGCCACGAACTGGCCTTCTTCGTTGTCGCTCAGCGAACGGTGCACGCGGATCTTCTCGCCCTCCACGTTCTCCGTCCAGATCGTCTTGGGGATCTGGTCCTTGTTCTTCTCGATCAGGGAATTCGCTGCGCCCACGATCACTTTCGTGCTGCGGTAGTTCTGCTCCAGTTTGAAGATCCTCTGGTCAGGATAGTCGCTGCGGAAGTTGAGGATGTTCTGGATGTTCGCGCCGCGGAAGGAGTAGATGCTCTGGCTGTCATCGCCCACCACGGTGATGTTCTCATGCCGTGCGGCAAGCGTTTTCACGATGTTGTATTGCGCCAGGTTCGTGTCCTGGTACTCATCAACGAGAAGATACTGGAAGCGACTTTGGTACTTCAGCATCACGTCCGGATGGTCGCGGAAGAGGATGTTGGTGTTGAAGAGCAGGTCATCGAAATCCATCGCTCCGGCGCGGAAACACTTCTCCGCATAGGCCTTGTACAACTCGCCCATCTTCTCACGGCCAACGGCGGCATCACCGGCCATCAGTTCGGTGTTGGCGAGGTATTCCAGCGGACCGATCAAGTTGTTCTTCGCGATGCTGATGCGGCCATGTACCTGGCTGGGCTTGTACAACTTGTCGTCGAGTTGCCACTCCTTCACGATGCCCTTGATCACGCTGCGGCTATCGTCGGTGTCGTAGATCGTGAAATCCTTCGGATAGCCCAGCTTGTCGGCCTCGGCGCGAAGGATGCGGGCGAACACGCTGTGGAAGGTGCCCATCCAGAGGTTGCGTGCTTCCGTGGAAAGCCCCGGCAACTCGTGGAGCAGTTTGGCGATCCGCTCCTTCATCTCCTTCGCCGCCTTGTTGGTAAAAGTGAGCGCGAGGATGCGGAAGGGATCCACCCCTTTCGTCATAAGGTGCGCGATGCGCACGGTGAGCACTTTCGTCTTCCCGCTACCCGCCCCGGCGATCACCATGGTGGGGCCTTCGGTGGCTTGCACGGCGGCGAGTTGGGCGGGGTTCAGCCCTTTCAAATGGTCCATGAAGCGGCGAAGGTAGCCTTGGGGGTGTGGCGATCAGGATCCGGGATATCAACAGGGCCCGTGGAAGCGGGTGCAAGGACAGAAGTGGGTATTCGGTCGGGTTCCGGGGCTCCGGGTTCAAGCTTCTGGTATCCACCCCGGTCCGATCGTTCACATTCGGATGGCCACTTCGATGTAGGAGTGACTATCGGCACCATCGATCTGCCGACACTCTCCACATGAACCTCAGAAACTAACGACCATGAGAACACTCGAACTCGTCTCCAGAATGCTATCCATCGTGCTGTTCGCAAAGCTCCTCGTGCCATCGGTAGCATTTGCCCAGACCGTTTCGATCACGTTCACCGCTGTGCAGAACGGCTCCCCCGTCACACTGGATAGTGTGGTCGTTGAGAACCTCGATGCGGGCGGTGACACGGTCTACTTCGATGTGGGCGAACCCTTCGTACTGGGGACGGTCGGTATGGGCGAAGCCATTGGCGGCCTGGATGCACTGCGCAGCATTCCGAGCCATTTCAAGGAGAGTACGGAGATCCTGGTGTCATCCCGGGGTGGGGAGTTGCTGCTCTCGGTATTTGATGCCACCGGACGCGTGGAGGCAAGCACCGGTCTATCGGCCATGCCTGGCGAGCATCGGTTCCGCTTCACAAGCGGTCAGGCGGGCATCCATTTCGTGAACGCAGTGCAGAACGGACAACGACGAGTGATCCGCATCGTTGCCAGCGAGGGAACAGGTTCTGGGGCCAGCGCGATCAGTTACATGGGATCGTCCGGATCGGTCGGTCAGGCCAAATCGGATCGTTCGCTTTTCTCCTGGCAGCCGGGTGATGCGTTGCGGTTCACTGGATACATCACCGATGATGGCAATGTCCTCAGCCGTGTGGTAGAGGATGAGATCGGTACGTCGGGCACGATCCACTTCATGTTCGGATCCGGTGTTCCTTGTTCGGACACACCGATCGTAACGGACATCGATGGCAATGCGTACGGAACGGTACAGATCGGCAGCCAATGCTGGATGGCGCAGAACCTGACGACCACACGCTACCGCGATGGAAGCATGATCCAGCATGTGACGGATGACGCGACCTGGGTGGCCAGTACAGCCTCCGGTGGAGTATGGTGCAATTATCTCAATGGGCTGGATGAAGGTTCGACATACGGCAAACTCTACAACTGGTATGCGGTCGATGATACGCGTGGTGTATGTCCGCAAGGTTGGCACATGCCCAGCGATGAGGAGTGGACGCAACTCGTGGATGACTTGGGCGGCCAAACCGTCGCTGGAGGGAAGCTCAAGAGCACGGCGACCGGAAACGGTTTAGGGCAATGGCAGGCACCCAATCCCGGCGCCACGAACGAAACGGGGTTCACAGGTCTTGGAGGCGGGTCCCGCGGAAGCAACGCCGCATTCGCCTACGAGGGTCAGCTAGGTGGCTGGTGGAGTGCTTCCGAAGATGCAGGTGTACCAACGCAGGCCTGGACACGCCAACTGAACTGCTTTGGTGCGAACGCCGGCAGGGCCAGCTTCGGAAAGGGGGACGCCATAAGCGTGAGGTGCATCCGGGATTGATGCTGATCCCGGACAACGACCCATGCCGGACATGCTGGCGATCGGCTATGGCATGATCAGCTCTGTGGCCGGGTCACCGCAGCCGACGATCGTCGGCTGCGCGCTTTTTCCTTCTCCGCCTTGTTGCTGAAGGGGGGCGAGGATGAGGGAGTGCGGTCGAAAAGCAGCCGTTCGAGGTGCTCACTTGCGCTCCGGTAGTGCCATCATGCGGGTATAGGCCGCTCGGAAGAAGGGATGAAGGGCGAACACGTACGCGGCCACACCGGCCCAGAACACGATCAGTAGGATGTTCTCCACCCGTTCGCGCAGCATGGTGGCTTGCAGGTCCAACGCAGGAAGGCGTGGGTCGTTCGGATCGCTATTGCGGATCGCGTACACTGCATTTTCGAACGCCTCCTGGCCGAAGACGTCCCATTCGAAATGCAGCAGGACGATCGTGAAGAAGGCGAAGAATGGGACCACCAGGTTCGAGAGGATGGTCAACACGGCGCGCGTGGTACGATAGGTATCAACCTTCGGTGCGAGGAAGATCCAACCTACAAGGAAAAGCGCTATCGAATAATAGGTGTAGAGCATCACGTCATCACCCCGCACCCCACGGACCATTTCATCCAGTATCAAGGCCCCGACGAGGATGACGATAGGCAGCAACAGACAGACCACAGCAGTGATCAGCAGGGGCTGCCAGTAAAGGTTCTTGAAAATGGAGAGCAGGATCGCCAGCACGAAGCAGGTCGTGAACAACACATACAGCATCCCCTCCCAGCGCATGAAGAAGTAGCTCCAGGTCTTCGCCTTCCAGATCTTGCGGACCTGTTCATCCACGGAACCGAGGTTGAACGATGAGGATCGTCGTGCGGTGAATTCGCGTAGCACCATATCAACGGTCATGTCGCCCACATGGGCGGAGTATCGATGCCCGAGTTCAATGGTCCGTCGCACGGCTTCGGGATCCACCGGCCGTTCCGAACGCACCATAGCGACGTAGCCTGCCTCCAATAAACTGTCGCTCAAAAAAGCGCCTTCGGCGTAGGAAGGGGTGTAGGGCCCGTGGTCGGTGAAGTAGAATGGGCAGGACCGCTCGATGGAATCGATCCGCGCACGGTGGTAGGACGCGCTCGTCGCATCGTAGGCGTCCGAATTCGGATCGGCGACCGTGTTGTATGCGGTGATGTGCTCCTCATACAGTTCCCCAATGGATTGCGGCCTGCCTTCCACATAGTCGTTGCGATGCACATAGGCATCTAGGTCCTTGAAGTAACCGTGGGAGTTTGCGCTGATCAGGTATGGAACGCCGTCGTCGAAGTCTTCCGCGTCGAACAGCCGACCATTGCCCGTGATGAAGAGGTAGGCGTTCTTGTTCAAGGTGTCCACGTCCTCCACGAACTCCGCATCGGACATCAGGTTCGCGATCCGATAGGTCACCGTCATGGCCAGGTTGTAAGGGATGGTCATGATCAGCAGGAGGCTGATGAAATGCACGCCGAGCTCGCCCACTTCGGCGAACGGTTTGCGGATCCCGAAGCGTCGTTCCGGTGTGAAGAGCACCACCTTGTACACCCAGAATGCGGCATACACCACCGTGGGGGTCATTATCCAGCCGAAGAGATCCTCGGGATCGGGGAACTTCACGGTGGTAACGCGGATCAACAAGCCCAGCACGAACACGATCGCGTTGATCAACAACAGGAACCATAGGTGATGATGGATCCGTGTGCTCCATAGCCGCGGATGCGACCGTTGCAGGTCCAGGTCCCACTGCCGCAGGAAGTCGGGTATCAACTTGCGCAGCAGCCTCATGGATCCTGATGGAAGAGTTTGCGCGTGCTGGTGCTGATGTCGCGGAAGTAGCTCACTTCGATATCGGCGTTCGCGATCGCTTTGAGCACGTGTTGCGCACCCAGGGTGCGTGGCGTTGTCAGGCGGAATATGAGGCCGGTGTCATCGATATGGAGGATCCCACCTTCACCCAATGCTTGTTCCAACTGAGCGCGTGTGAACGGACCGCGCAGTTCATACACGTTGGAGGTGCGATCACGATCGAATGAATCAGCAGCACCGCTGTACACCGCCTTGCCGTTCTTCAGGAACATGATATCGTCGGCAACGGCCTCGATCTCGTGCAGTTGCTGCGAGCTCAGGATCACCGCCACGGGATCGCGTTGCGAACCGGCCAGGTGTTTCAGGTCCTGCAGGAACAGTTGCTGAGCTTGCAGGTCGAGGTTGGCGATGGGTTCGTCCAGCACCAACAACTTGGGGCGCCACACCAACATCTTGGCCAATTCGAAACGCAGCTTGTAGCCGCTGCTGAGTTGCTTCCAGGTAAGGTCCTTGAAGCGCGTGAGGCCGAGCCGGTGCAGCGTGTAGAGAACGCGATCCTCGTTCGCCGCGCCCAAGGTGCCATGTACGGCGGCTTGGAAACGCAGGTTCTGCAGCAGGGTGCCCTGCCAGCGCACACTACGTTGTGGGATCCATGCGATCGTTCGCCGGATGAGGTACGGACCGGTTCCAACATGCGGATGCAGCAGGCTGCCACCATCATGGTCCAGGAGCCCGGCGATCTGGCGAAGGAGCGTCGTCTTTCCGTTGCCGTTCTCGCCCACCACGCCAACGATGCGGCCGGTGCGCAGCTCAAGATCGATCGGCCCCAATTCGAAATGGTGCCCACCGGAACGAAAGGTTTTCGTGAGTTGACGTGCACGGAAGACGACCTCCGAAGTGGGCGCGGGGCCTGCCTCCCCAGCGACCGCAGAACGCTGACCGATCGCCGTGGCGAGTTGGCGGCATCGCTCGGCCAACGCTGAGCCGGAAGTGCCACTTATTTCTGCTGCGCCCAACTCCCGGCCCATGTTGTAATCGGCCCGCAATTGCATGGCAGCCCCGCGCAGGTCTTGGAACGCCGGGAACTCATCGCACAGGTCCATTAGCCGCCGCGTGGCAAGGCTCAGGTCGGTACCAGCCGCCAAGGCGGTCACTTCACGGATGCGGGCGGCGAGCATGTGGTGGCGAAAGAACGCAATTGATCGGGGGATCAGTGTGATAGGGTTTCCATGATCACGGGACCTCCGGTGCTCCGTCGCACGCCCCCCGGTTCATGTCGACCGCTGCAACACGCTGATCCACAGCGGTGCACCACAGCCTCTACGGTCCGTTTTTCCTGTATTGCGCTTGCCGTTTTGCCCCGCTGAGCAGCAGCATCCCCCGTGCAACCGCCTCCGCCAAGTCCCGGCTCGCCGTAGCCGTGCTCAGTTCCGGGAACATGTTCAAGTAGTCCTTCCTCCGGAACGGCCGGTCCGGGGTCTGCTTCAAGAAGATGGCCACGCGATCCTGGCCGGTGAGCATAGGGTTGGGTGCGGCGAGCAGTTCGGCCAGGGCTTCGTCGATGCGTTCGAGCATATAGGAGATGAACTCCCCGCAATCGCCCCGGCGGTCGGCGTACTCCAGGGCCGCATAGTATGCCGGCTGCGTGCGTTGGATGAAGGCCTCAACGGGTAGGTAGGCGAACACCGGCCAGTACCGCATCAGCATGCGTTTCTGCCAGAGACGGGCCAATCGCCCATTGCCGGCGGTGAAAGGGCGCAGGTAGACCAGGCCGAAGTGGAGTACGCAACTGGTGATCAGCGGCGGGAAGTCATCCTCTTCCGCGTAGCGCAGCAATTCCTGAACGTTGGCCGGCAGGTCGTGTGCATTGGCGGTGCGCAAGGGTTCGGGTTCGCCGTACAGCACATCCATGGAGCCTGTTCGGAAGTGACCGGCATCGAGGGCCAGGCCATGCATCAGCACACCATGGGCGTGCCGCAGGTCATGCTCCACGAATGGGTCGAGTTCCTCGATCAAGCCATGGGCCCGGTGGGTGTTCACCGCTTCGAGCGCGGATGTGCCTTCCGAGGCGGCGCTGGGTTTGTCCAGGATATCGGCCACCGGCAACGCGTCAAGCGTACTTCCTTCGATGGCGAGGGTGCTGTGTACCGTGCTGATGTGGTAGGCTTTTTCCAGATCGACGGCCGGACGATGCAGGTGCCGGGCATGCACTTCACCGAGGCGGTGATGGATCGTGGCCAGCAGGTTCAGCATGCGTGGGCTGATGGCGTAGTTGGTGATGCTCCCGACGTCCATTTATAGTATCAAATGATACTAACAAAGATAGTTCAGCCACCTGGTCATCGATGCACACACTAACAAGAAAAGGCTGATCGAATGCAGGATCTGTGCGGATCGACGGTCTTTCATCCGCTTGGATCGCAGGGTTTTATGATGCAGGTGGCCCCAAACCCGGATCGGTCGCAGGATCCAGGAGGGTGGGCCTACCCCTGGAATTTCCATGAACACCAATTGGTTGGAAAGTGGAAAGCGCTACATTTGCAGCCCGTTTTTAGCCGAGGAATAGCTAAAGACACTGAAAGCCAACCGAAAGGAGCTCATGCCAACCATCCAACAGCTCATTCGCAAGGGTCGTGAGAACCCTGTGTACAAGAGCAAGTCCATTGCCCTGAAGGCCTGCCCACAGCGCCGTGGCGTATGCACCAAGGTGTACACCACCACTCCGAAGAAGCCGAATTCGGCGCTTCGCAAAGTGGCCAAGGTGCGCCTCGTGAACGGCTACGAGGTCATCGCCTACATCGGCGGTGAAGGTCACAATCTGCAGGAACACAGCATCGTGCTCGTGCGCGGTGGTCGTGTGAAGGACCTGCCGGGTGTGAAATATCACATCGTCCGTGGCGTGCTCGACACTTCCGGTGTCGAAGGCCGCAACCAGCGCCGTTCGAAGTACGGCACCAAGCGTCCGAAGCCGGGCGCTGCTCCAGCCAAGAAGAAGTAACCTGTCACGGATAAGCAGCCATGCGCAAGAAGACAGTAAAGCACACCATTCTCCCGGACCCCAAGTTCGGTGATGTGCAAGTGACCAAGTTCGTGAACAACTTGATGTACGACGGCAAGAAGAGCAAGTCCTTGGACATCTTCTACGACGCCATCGACATCGTTGCCGAGAAGAGCGGCGAGGACGGCCTGGAGATCTTCCGGAAAGCCCTCACGAACGTGACCCCGCAGGTCGAAGTACGCAGCCGTCGTGTCGGTGGCGCGAACTTCCAGATCCCGCAAGCGGTGCGTGAGGATCGCAAGAAAAGCCTGGCCATGAAGTGGTTGATCGGCTACGCCCGCAGCCGCAATGAGCGCAGTATGGCCAACAAGTTGGCGAACGAGATCCTGGCCGCTTCGAAGGAAGAAGGTGGGGCGTTCAAAAAGAAGGAGGAGATCCACAAGATGGCCGAAGCGAACAAGGCGTTCAGCCACTTCCGCTTCTGATAACCGTAGGGTAGAGCAAGAGAGCAAATGGCCAAAAGGGACCTCACATATACGCGGAACATCGGCATCATGGCCCACATCGATGCCGGCAAGACCACCACCACCGAGCGCATCCTGTACTACACGGGTGTGAACCACAAAATCGGCGAGGTGCACGACGGCGCGGCCACCATGGACTGGATGGAG
>DEQO01000119.1 GCA_002360495.1 Flavobacteriales bacterium UBA3364 | reverse complement strand
CTTTGGGATACCGTTGTCGATGTCTCCCTGCCTGAACCCGCCGGACCCATCACCTGGCTCGGTTCGCGGCCTCCGCCTATCTCCACGCAGGACCGCCTTGCGGTGTTCAGCGTCCTGCGCGTCTAATCCTTCCTGTTCTCCGCCTACGGGCGATGGGACCGCTCTGCGGTCCGGTGTCTTCGTACAACGAACAGGGATAGGACCAGGATGTATCTCAATGAACGGATCTTTCTTCTTGCACTGGCCGCATCGGTATGGTACACCGCTGGTGCGCAATCCATCACCGGGCGAATTGCCGGTGAGGGTGGCGACGCCGATGTGCTGCCGGGAGCCAGCGTGCGCTGGGCGGGTACCACTACGTCGGCCACGGCGGATGCGGATGGGTGGTTCTCGATCGACCCGCCTGTCGAATGGCCGGCCACTCTTGTTTTCGCATTCGTTGGCTATCGCAACGACACGTTGGTGTTGGATAGCGCCCCGACAACGGCCCTCAAGATCGGCCTGTCCTCCTCCGTGGAACTGAATTCCGTCGATGTCGTGGACCGCGTCAGCGGTACCCGGCTCGATTCGCGCAGCTTGATCTCCACGGAGATCATCGGCCAGAAGGAATTGAAGCGTGCGGCCTGTTGCGACCTCAGCGAGAGCTTCGAGACCAATGCCACGGTGGACGTGAACTACAGCGATGCCATCAGCGGAACCAAGGCGATCCGCATGCTCGGCCTCGATGGCAAGTATGCGCAGATCAGCTTGGAGAACCAGCCTTTCATCCGCGGGCTCTCGACCTCGTACGGACTTACGTTGGTGCCAGGGACCTGGATCAAGGACATCAACCTGAGCAAGGGTATCGGCACCGCCGTGAACGGCCCCAACGCCATGACCGGCCAGATCGATCTATGCCTTCTGGACCCGGTCGCAGAAGGCCCGCTCTTCGTGAACCTCTATGGCAATTCGCAAGGACGGACGGAGGCGAACGTACATACCGCGCAATCAACTGGAAAGAACAGCGGCAACATCCTGCTGCTGCACGGCAACCTGTTCCAACAGGACATGGACCAGAACAACGATGGCTTCATGGATTCGCCACGGTCACGGCGCTTTAACGTCATGGACCGCTGGATGCGCCGCACCGAGCGCGGCATGACACAACTGGCCGTGCGCTACGTGATCGATGAACGCAAGGGTGGACAGACCGCCATGTCCATGAGCGATCCCGAACACGCCATCCACGCTGGGGATCCCTACGTGGTGGACATACGCAACGAGTTGGTGGATGTCTTCGGCAAGCAGGGTGTGGTGTTCAAGAACGATCCGACGAAGAGCGTCGGTTTCCTGTTCACTGGCCGACGGCACGACGTGTCATCGCTGTTCGGCAGGCGCACCTATACCGGATCGCAGGAGAGCATGTATGCCAGTGCCGTGTACCAGCAATTGCTGGGCAAAGGCAACGATCAGCTCAAAGCCGGGGCCAGTTTCCAGTACGACGACTACGTGGAGAAATTCCAGGACAGTGCCTTCGCGCGTATTGAACGTATGCCGGGTGTCTACGCCGAGTACACGATGCAACGCGCCGACTTCACGTTGGTGACCGGTGTGCGCGCGGACATGAACTCGTACTATGGGAATGCCGTGAGCCCACGCATCCACTTGAAGTACGACCTGGGTCCGTTGACGAATTTGCGCCTTTCGGCCGGACACGGCTTCCGCACGGCAAACCCCTTGGTGGAGAGCGCCAGTGTGCTGGCCAGTTCCCGCCGCGTAGTGGTGGAAGGTCCATTGGGCATGGAACGTTCCTGGAATTTCGGCGCCTCCTTCCTGCACAAGTTCAAATGGATCGAACGCAAGTGGGCTTTCGGCGTGGATGTGTACCGCACCGAGTTCTTGTCGCAGGTGATCACCGATCTGGACCGCGATCCACGCACGGTCGCCTTCTACATGCTCGACGGAGTATCCTATGCGAACAGTGTGCTCACCGATATGCAGGTGGAACTCACACGCCTGGTGGACCTGAAGATGTCCTACCGCTGGTACGACACCCGTACGACCTACGATGGCGAATTGCTCGAGCGTCCGTTCACGCCGGCACACCGCGGCATGATCAGCCTCGCCTTCACGGACCGCAAGGAACTGTGGCGGATGGATGTGACCATGAACATCTTCGGAGAGGGCCGTGTGCCCAGTACCCTGTCCAATCCGGAGCCTTACCGCATGATCGAACGGTCACCCGCGTACTCGACCTTGCATGCCCAGATCACCCGTGTATTCGGGCCGTGGGAGGTGTACTTGGGTGCGGAGAACCTGACCAGTACCCTGCAACAACGCCAGATCATCGCCCCCGAAGACCCCTTCGGCCCGTATTTTGACGCCTCCCTGATCTGGGGACCCACCAATACCGCCATGTTCTATGGTGGCCTGCGCTTTGCATTGAAAAAGAAGACCGACAAACCCGAATAGCACGATATGAAGATCCATAGCACCCTGTTCTTCGTCCTCTTGAGCACTATCGCCATTGGACAGGACAAGAACATCGCCCATTTGGAGATCCACACCAGCACGGTATGCGAAATGTGTGAGAAGACGATCGAAGACAATATGATCTACGAGAAAGGCGTGAAGAGCGTTCACGTGGACCTTGAGGCAAGCCTGATCCACGTGGACTACGACGTCCGCAAGACCGGACCGGACGCCTTGCGCACCGCCGTGACGAAGCTGGGCTACTACGCCGATGGCGCTCCCGGTGATGAGAAGGCCTTCAAGAACCTCCCTGCGTGCTGCCAGAAGGAAGGTTGTGGCAAAGTGTCCGACGATAAGTGATCCTTCGGTCCCGATCGCTCGACCACTTCGTGATCCGGGATGAGGGACAGTAATTGACCGGTCCAATGGCGTTGATCCGTTCCGTTCGCGGTTACACCCCGCAATTCGGCCCTGGTATATTCCTGGCGGAGACCGCCGTGGTGATCGGTGATGTGATCATGGGCGACCAATGCAGTGTCTGGTACAATGCCGTAGTGCGTGGTGATGTGAACGTGATCCGCATCGGGGACCGCGTGAACATCCAGGACGGTGCCGTTCTGCACAGTACCTACCAGAAGTGCGGCCTGATGATCGGCAATGATGTGAGCATCGGGCACAACGCCATTGTACACGGTTGCACCGTCCGCGACAAGGTCCTTATCGGCATGGGCGCCATTGTGATGGATCAGGCCGTGATCGGCGAGGGAAGCGTGATCGCCGCTGGTGCCGTGGTCACACAGAACATGGTGGTGGAGCCTGGCAGCCTCATGGCCGGGGTACCAGCCCGACGTATCGGTGCAGTGGGCAAGGAGTTGAGCGAGGGTGAGATCGAACGCATCGCCCGGAACTACATCCTGTACGCGGGGTGGTTCAAGGAAGGGTGAACGCCTCCAAGAACAGGTAGTGCATCGATCGATGCACTACCGCGCACGGTCACTCCGCCACAACGCGCATGCTGGAGAGCACCTGTCCTTCGTGCTGGATGAGGACCGTGTAGAGACCGGCGGCCAGGGAGCCGCGGTACACGATCAGCTCGTTCCCGTACCGCGAAGTGCGCAGGTCCAACTGGCGGCCTTGCTGATCCATGAGGCGAATGGTCACGTGCTCAGGGAGATCCTCGCTCATCCGGATGGTGAATTGCCCCAGGAACGGGTTGGGCATCACGCGTGCTGCGTAACGATCGGCATGGCCAACGCCGCTGGCGATATGGGCGTATACCGCCGATCGTCGCTCGCAACCGTATGCGTCGCGCACATCAACGGTGTAGGAGCCATCGTCCAATGCGGTGATCAGTCGGGCGGTGGCACCCGCCAGTGGTTCGTCGTCCAGGTACCATTGGTAGCTCTCGCCGTCGGTGGCCACCAGCATGTTCGCACTGGTGGTGGTGATGACCGGTTGCCAAAGGCTGCAATCCACCCAGGTGTTCACTGTGGTATTGGTGATCACCGGTGCGTTGAGGTCGAAATGGATGGCGGCATCGTTCTCGATACGGGTGAGGTGCGCGAGGGGCGTTATGCGCGTGCTGCACAGGAACCGGATGAAGCCCTGGCTCGCCGCGAAGTCGGCACCGCTGTCCGGCAACATGATCCCCGCGAAGAGGGCATGGAGTTCGCCATCCTCATCCACCTGTAGCGTGCTGATGGGGTGGGAACTGGCCGTGAGCCGCACGCTCGACGGGTCGATCCATCCATCCAGCAGATCGCGGAGTTCCACATCCGTCGCCGGTGCGGAACCGGTGTTCTGGAACCGGATGGTGTATTGGAGTTCTTCGGTGCTTGTCGGCACTGCTCCATGTGCACCGTAGCCCACCGGCTGCACCTGTTTGTCGTTGGGGTCGTAGGAGCAGGTGACCACGCCTTGCAGCGTGTCCAGGAAAAGGCCCGTGGATTGGCCCAGTGTACTAACGGTGAGCAGGTGGGTCCACGTGCTATCGATGAACTCCACAGCAGGTTGCAACACCTGCACGGTGATGGTGCGTTGTTGGAACAGTGCCAGATCGGCGAAGTCCCAGGTGATCAGTTCGGCGGTCGCCGTTGTGGGTGGAGGGGTGCTTGAAAGAAATCCGAACCGGTCGTCCAAAGCAAGCATAACGCTGCCCTCTTCTACTCGCGTACCTGCGTTGCGCAACGTGAGCCACAGGCTGCTGGTGCTGCCGCATGGTGCGCTGCCGAGTACCAGTTCCGTGGCGATGATGGTGGTGTCCACCGTGGCCACGATACCGATATCGAAGCCGTTCTGGAGGTTGTCCTGCACCGTCAAGGTGGTGGTGAGCGGAACGGGCGTGGTGGCTGTCCAAAGGGGTGCGAGGCCCAGGAGGTCCGCTGAATAGGTGCCGGGTTCCACATGCGCTTCGTACGCACCACTTCCGTCGGTGTACAGGGCCGGTGCTGCGGGTGTAAGGTGTACCGGCAACAACGGCAGGCCATCCTCGCCGACATCGAGGACGCCATCCTCGTCCGTATCCAGGAATATGGTTCCGTGGATGATGCAGGGAGCGAGCGTGTAGTTCTCGTAGAGCGCGATAAGGCCTTTTTCCACTGAACTGGTGATCACATCGAGGTCGCCGTCGGCATCCACGTCGGATAGGCGCACGCGGTCGTAGGCACCGTTCGTTGCACTGATGATGATGCCGGGCTCGAAGATGCCCCCGCCGGTATTGCGCAACCAGCGCAGGGCGTTGGTCGCACCGTAGACCAGGTCCGGCTTGCCGTCCAGGTCGATGTCACCCACGGCGACTTCCATGGCCGCACTATCGGGCAGGTCGATGCGCACCACACCTCCATTGCCGTCGTTCATGTGGCAGCGGACCACCGCGCCCGTAATATGCAAGAGGTCGTCGAAGCCGTCGGCATTCAGGTCGTGCAGCACCATGCGCTCTGCCGTGAACGGGGATGCCACCGTGGCGTACGTTATCCAGCCTGACCCGGTGTTCTCCAGCAGTGTAATGCTTGATGCATAGTTGAGCGCCAGATCGACGTCGCCGTCATCGTCCAGGTCGCCATGCACCACTTCGTTCGAGGGCTGATCGGTCACGTTCACCGGCGCTGAGAACTGCCCCGTGCCGTTGTTGATGGACAAGCCGATGCCGGATTGGTCGTACCGGGACAGGACGTCCTGGTCGCCGTCGCCTTCGATGTCCACGGTGGTCACGGACCATGGATTGGACACGTTCAGCAACAAGTCCATTCCGGCGGTGAACTCTCCGGATCCGTTGTTCACTAGGACCACTACGTTCTCCGTTCCGTTGTACACCGCAAGCACGATGTCCTGGTCACCATCCCCATCCATGTCCGCGATGGAGACCTCCTGGTACATGTAGTACGTATATGCACCGGTGGTGCTTTGTACGGTGATGATCTTCTCGAGGCCATAGCCGCCATTGCCAAGACCAGGGTACCACGAGAGCTTTTCGTTGTCCGTATGCAAGGCCAGGACATCTTCGTGGCCGTCGCCGTTCAGGTCGCCCATGTGGACCTTGATATCCGTATCCTGCTTCCAGCCGATGTGCGTGCCCGCTCCGAAATTCCCCGAGTGGTCGCCGAACTTCGTTAGCGCACGCACCGGCAGCTCGTCTCCGCCGTGAAGGCCCACAACATCCATCGCACCGTCGTTGTTCAGGTCCTCGCACAAGGCCATGAAGCAGTTCACCGTCCCTTCGATGATGGTGCCGACGGTGAACACGCCGCTCCCATCATTGGTGTGCTTGCGCATCAGGTCGCCACGCAGCCCCATCATGTCAAGATCGCCGTCCAGGTCGAAGTCGCGAAAGCTCATGTGCTTCATGCCCCAGGCGGAGATCTCCTGTCTTGTGCCATAGACGCCGGGCGACTCCTGTGCATACCACGACACGCCACCCGCGGATCCGTTCAACCGCGACATCGTCACGATGTCCGCATCCTGGTCGTTGTCGATATCCACATGCTCGAATTGGTATGCCGCATTTGAAATGGCCAGCTGTACCGGGGCGGCGAAGGTGCCGTTGCCGTTGTTCGGGATCCAAACGCTGTACGAGGCGATGGTGGTGAGAGGGTCCAGGTCACCATCCAGGTCCAGGTCGAATGCCCTGCAGGTGTAGGCTGCAGCAACGTTGGAGATCACCTGTGCGGGGCCGAAATGATGCGAACCGTCGTTGGCGAACCAGGCCAGCACACCGGTGGTGAACGACGTGTAGAACAGATCGACGTCCTCATCGCCGTCCATGTCGCCGTACCCTATGTCACTGAAGGAAGGGCATGCACCGACCTCCACAACGGGTGCGGGGAATCGTCCGCCCCCCGTGTTGGCCGCCCACACCATCACCTCATCGCGCACACCGATCAAGTCCAGGTCCCCGTCCTGGTCCAGGTCCACCACCTTGAGGTACTGGATATCGTCCACCGCCATGCGGCGCGGCCAGAAGGAACCCGTGCCGCTGTTCGGCATCCAGGAGATGCTGTTGTCCGCGAGAAAGACCAGGTCCCGATCCCCATCCCCGTCCAGGTCCACCAATTCGGTAGGACTGGTGCCCATTTGCGCATGACCGATCGGTTGAACGGTCCCGAATTGCGCGAAGAGCGGCGAGTGTAAGAGCTGACCAGCAAGCAGTGCGAACGTTATCCTACTTACGTTATCAACGGTGCGCATCATGAGTTGTTCCATCAAGTTCCAAAAATATGTCCGACCGTACGACCCATCGTCGCTGGGGCATGGCGTTGTGCTCAGGGCGTCCCCGATGGAACTCCCGCATCCTGCAGATGTCTGGTCCGTGTACTATCCGAGTAATGGTGATCCTTCGCGCCAATGGGCCTGCTTCACCGGCGCCCCCGCCATCCCCAGCCGCTCCATCATGGCACTGAACCCATCCGGGTCGCCGCTGGTGTAGCACACCAGATCACCGGATCCATTGGCCGGCGCTTCGATGCCATCGCGGTGCAACACGCGCTGCACCTGCCGCGCGATGGCCGGAGCTGGATCGATGACCCGCACGTCCGGGCCGACAATGCGTTCGATGAGCGGGCGAACGATGGGGTAGTGCGTGCAGCCAAGAACCAGGGCGTCGATGTGCCGGGCGAGCAGCGGCTCCAGCCAACCGCGGAGCATGGCTTCGGTCTTGGGCGTATCGAACTCACCGGCCTCGATCTGTTTCACCAATCCGGGACAGGGTTGGTGCAGTACTTCGACACCCTGCGCGAAACGTTCGACGATAGTGGCGTACAGCTCGCTTTGGAAAGTGGCTACCGTGGCGATCACGCCCACGACACCGGTGCGCGTATGCTCGACGGCCGGTTTCACGGCGGGCTCCATCCCTACGAACGGGACATCCGGATAGTGTTCGCGCAAGGGGCGAAGGGCTGCTGCTGAGGCCGTGTTGCAGGCGATGACGATCACTTTCGCACCGCGCATGAGCAAGGCTTCGGTGATCGCGAAACTGAAGCCACGTACCTCTTCCAAGGTCCGCGGCCCGTATGGCACATGTGCGCTGTCCCCGAAATAGAGCAGGCGCTCCTTGGGGAGCGCCTGCCTGATCGTTGCGGTCACCGTGAGCCCACCGATCCCGGAATCGAAGATGCCGATCGGGCGTTGCGCGGTGGACACGTTCGCTTGTTCGAGGGGTCTACTGCACGCCGAGCTTGGTCTTCACCAAGGCCATGATGTCCTCGCCTTTGTCGTAATACAGTACGAGGCCGGTGCTCACGTCGAAGATGTAGGAGAAGTTGTTCGCTGCCGCCACTTCGGCGATCGCGGCGTTGGTGCGGTCCACCATCGGTTTCAACAATTCCTCCTCCTGCTTGGCGAGGTCCTCCTGTGCTTTCTGTTGCGCTGCCTGGATGCGCTGCTCCAGTTCGCCGATCTCCCGCACGGCCACTTCCTTTTCGGTCTGGGTCATAGCCTCGGCACGCGCTTGCGCATCGGCCACTTTCGCTTCGTATTCAGCACCCATGGCCTTCAGACGCTCGTCAAGCGTTTTGGCGAAGGCCTGCATCTTGGTCTCTGCGTCCTTCCGCTCGGGGAGCATGAGCATCAATTTCTGGCGATCGATATGGCCGAGCTTGGTCGATTGCGCGAGGGCAGCAGGGGCTGCGCTGAGCAACAGGGCCGCGGCGAGTGCAAAATTCTTCATCGTTGGGATCTTCATTTGGTTCGTTGGGGTTCTTGTGCGCCACCGCCGGGGGGCATGTTCGGGTCGGGCTGCATGCCACCGTCCTTGCCGCCGCCATCCTTGGGGGCTTCATCGGATGGTGGTTCGCCGAATTCTTCGTCGCCTTCCTTGGTGTTGCCGCTGTCGCTGTCCTTCTTGGGGCGTATGCCCAGCTTGCGTAACACGCTATCGCTCTTGTCGTACTTCTCGCTTGCGAAGAGCAGGTTGCTGGCTTGCCCGCCAAGGTCGAAAACAGCCACGTAGCTGGTCCCTGCCACCTCCTTGACGGCGTTGTACACCCGATCCTGCACCGGCTGGATCAGTTCCTGCCGCTTCTTGAAAAGATCGCCGTCCGGACCGAAGCGCTTCTTCTGCAGGTCGCGGGCCTCGCGTTCGCGGCGGTCCACCTCGTCCAGGCGGGAGCGCTTCATCTCCTCGGTCAACAGGATCGCTTCAGCGTTGTACGCATCGCGCATGCGCTTGATCTGGACGTATCGCTCATCGATCTCCTCCTGCCACTGTTTGGAGAAACGGTCCAATTCCTTCTGCGCAGACGCATATTCGGGCATCTGGTCCAGGATGTACCGGGTGTTCACGAACGCGATGCGTTGTGCATGCGCAGGGCTCGCCGTGATCAGGGAGAATGCCAGCGCGAAAAGCGGGAGGATCTTGCGGTTCATGCGGAAGCCGTCGAAAGTAGGCGATCCGGCCTAGAGCTCGCCAAGATCTATGCCGATCGTGAAGTGGAACTGACTGCGGGCCATGCGGGGCAGGTAGGGTACATCGTCAAGCCGCCAGCCGTAGTCCAGCCCCATGGGGCCGAACATGGGCAGGAAAAGGCGGAGGCCGATACCGGCCGAGCGATAGAGGTTGAACGGATCGAACTGGTCGAAATTGCGCCAGGTGCGGCCGGCCTCCGCGAACAGGGTGGAATAGATCGTCGCGGACGGGTTCAATGAGATCGGGAATCGCACTTCGGCGGTGTATTTGGTGACGATGAAGTTCCCGGTGTTCGGGGACAGGGAGAAGTCATCATAACCACGCAAGCCCACGATCTCCCGACCATCCAATTGGAATCCCGTCAAAGCACTACCACCCATGTAGAAGCGCTCGAAGGGGGAGTTGCCCACGTCCTTGTTGTAGAACCCCAGGAAGCCGAAGCCGGCACGTGTCATCAATACGAGGTTGTGCCCCGACTTGCTGTTGGTGAGCTTGTTGAACCACTGCATGGTGAACTTCCACTTGTGGAACTCGACCCATTTGTACAGTTCCTCCGGCTCCATGTTCTTGTAGTCCCGGTCGCTATGCATAAGGGACCAGGGCGGCGTGGCTTTCAACGAGAGCGAGATGTTGGAGCCCGAGCGTGCGAAGAAGGGTTGGTCCACCGAGTTGCGCGAGAACTGCACCTGGTACGAAAGCACGTTGCTGGTGCCATTGGTGTAGGCGAATACTACGGCGCCGCTGCTGTAGTTGCGCAGTTCATAGTTCTGGTAGCCCACGGTCTGGCGCAGGATGAAGTAGTCATCCGGCCAGGTCAGTCGCTTGCCGAGGCCCAGCGTCAGGCCGATGATGTTCAAGGACTGCCGCAGCGGGTTCGGGATCTTGCCGTCAGCGGTCTTGATGTACTTGTCCACCCCGTTGGTCTGGATGGAATAGTAGGTGGAGAAGCTGAGTGCGTTTGGTTTGCGCCCACCGAGCCAGGGCTCCGTGAAAGACATGCTGTAGCTCTGGAAGAAGGCGCCGTTCGTCTGCGCGCGCAGGTTCAAGGTCTGGCCATCGCCCGCTGGCAAGGGTGTCCATGCGTTCTTGTTGAAGGTGTTCCGCAGGGAGAAATTGGTGAACGAAAGGCCCAATGAAAGCACTGCGCGCCCACCTCCCCAACCACCGCTCAACTCGAGGCGATCGCTCGGCTTTTCTTCGACCGTGTATTCGAGATCGACCGTTCCGGTACGTGGGTCCTGGATGGGGTTCACACCCAGGGTTTCCGGATTGAAGTAGCCCAGCGTGCTCAATTCCCGCTGCGTGCGGATGACCAAACTGCGATCGAAGAGTTCACCCGGTTTGGTGCGGATCTCCCGACGGACCACGTGCTCGTTGGTCTTCGTGTTGCCTTTGATGAGCACGTTGCGTATCCGGTATTGCTTGCCTTCGCGGATGCGGAGGTCGAGATCGATACTGTCGCCCTCCACCAAAAGTTCCACCGGGTCGGGATAGAAGGAGAGGTAGCCTTCGTCCATGTAGAGCGAACTGATATCGCGCCCGTTCTGGTTCATGTAGAGGCGGCTGTCCAACAGCTTCTTGTTGTACACATCGCCGCGCTTGATGCGCAGGATCCCGGCCAGGGTGTCCGTG
>DEQO01000166.1 GCA_002360495.1 Flavobacteriales bacterium UBA3364 | reverse complement strand
TGGCGATCATGGGATCGTAGAAGATGGGGATGGTCATGCCTTCCTCGAATCCGTCATCCACCCGCACACCCGGACCCTGAGGTGGCCTGTAGGTGGTGAGCGTACCGATGTCCGGAAGAAAATTGTTGGCCGGGTCCTCGGCGTACACACGCACCTCTATGGCGTGGCCGTTGATCCTCAGGTCGTCCTGCGTGAAGGGCAACTTCTCCCCTTCCGCCACGCGGATCTGGAGTTTCACGAGGTCCAGGCCGGTGATCATCTCCGTTACGGGATGCTCCACCTGAAGGCGGGTGTTCATCTCCATGAAGTAGAACGCCATGCTTTCATCCAGCAGGAATTCGACGGTGCCGGCACCGGTATAGTCCACGCTCCTGGCGACGGCCACGGCAGCTTCGCCCATGCGTTTGCGCAATTCCGGTGTCAATACCGCGCTCGGAGCCTCCTCCACCACTTTCTGGTGACGTCGTTGGATGCTGCATTCGCGTTCGAAGAGATAGCAGGTGTTGCCATGTGAATCGGCCATGATCTGTACCTCGATATGACGCGGGCCGGCCACGTATTTCTCAATGAACACGCTGCCATCGCCGAAAGCGTTCTGGGCCTCGCTGATCGCGCGTTCGAGGCCGTCCTTCAGTTCGCTTTCCTTTTCAACGATCCGCATCCCTTTGCCACCACCACCCGCAGCCGCCTTGATCAAGATCGGGAAGGTGATGGTCTTGGCCACCTTGATGGCTTCTTCCAGCCCCTTGACAGCGCCTTCCGTTCCTGGCACCAGCGGTACACCATGGCCTTTCACGGCCTCCTTGGCGGCGAGCTTATCGCCCATCACTTTCATGGCATGGGGCGAAGGGCCGACGAAGATCACGCCCGCCTTCTCCAGTGCACGGCAGAAATCGCCGTTCTCGCTCAGGAAACCGTAGCCGGGATGGACGCCATCCACCTTCAGGTCCTTGCACACCTTGATGATCTTGTCGAACACCAGATAGCTTTCTTTGCTCGCTGCCGGCCCGATACAAACGGCTTCGTCCGCGAAGCGCACAAAGGGGGCGTTGCGGTCGGCCTCGGAATACACGGCGACCGTGCTGATGCCCATTTCGCGGGCGGAGCGCATGACGCGGAGGGCGATCTCCCCGCGGTTGGCGACGAGGAGTTTCTGGATGCGGCGGTTCTTCGTTGCCAAGGTCTTCTGGGTTGAACGGCGAAGATGCGAAGGGTTGGCCTGATCTTTGGCTTCCCAGGCCATGCGAATTCTCCATTCCCGCACGTTGGTACTTGCCTTCGGTCAGGCGGTCGCCCGGATCCGCGCCAAGGTCCGCCCCTGCCCACGCACCCTACCGATGCGACCACGCCTGCGCTTTGTTCCTCTTTTACTGGCTCTTGTGTCCTGCGCGACGCTTAGCGGCCAATCCGGAACGATGCCGTTCTTCAATGAGATCATCGTCCAGAACTCCACGAACTTGCCCGTGACCATTACCGTGACACCGAAACATCCATCCATGGAAGGGCAGGGCAGCACGTTCGTACTGCAGCCGGGCGGATCCACGGTGATCGGCCGATACAGTGAGCCGGACGACTTCGTTTCGCCGGTCCAGCGCATGACGGTGAGCGGAACGGTACGCAACCACAAGGGGAAGCAGAGAACGATAGGCGTTTTGATGATGGAGAAGCGTCAGGTCTCTCCCCAACACCGTGCGTGGTATTACCAGGTCATGGGCAACGCTGGAAGTGTGGGCTTCAGTTTCTGATCGCTTCCGCCTCCTTCCAGAGCGTCGTAGGTCGGGAACGAGCGCATCAAGATCCACTTCCTCGAACGGATGCCGTGTGACGGGCAGGACCAAGGTGCGTTCACCAGGCACGAGGTCGATGGTCGACTTCGTGCGAAGCTGGCACGGAGGCACGCCCCGATGGCCCGGCTGTTGTTTTCGGGACAACAATGACCCGGACGAGGCCTCCTCCTACTTCAGCACCTCCTTCACCCGATCCGCAGCCTCCTGCAACGCGACGGCGCTCAACACCTTCAGGCCGCTCTTGTCGATGAGTTCCTTCGCCTCCACGGCGTTGGTGCCTTGCAGGCGCACGATGATGGGGACCTTGATGTCGCCGATGCTGTTGTAGGCATCGATCACGCCTTGCGCCACACGGTCGCAGCGGACGATACCGCCGAAGATGTTCACCAGGATGGCCTTCACGCTGGGGTCCTTCAGGATGATGCGGAAGCCCTTCTCCACGCGCGCTGCATCCGCTGTACCGCCAACGTCCAGGAAATTCGCGGGTTCACCGCCGCTCAACTGGATGATATCCATGGTGGCCATGGCCAGACCCGCACCGTTCACCATGCACCCCACGTTGCCGTCGAGCTTCACATAGTTGAGGCCTGCTTCACCGGCCTCCACTTCAATGGGGTCCTCCTCCGTCTTATCACGCATCTCGGAGTAGTCCGGGTGACGGTAAAGCGCATTGCCATCGAGGCGCACCTTGGCATCCACGGCGATCACCTTATCGTCACTGGTCTTGAATACCGGGTTGATCTCGAACATGGCGGCATCACAGCCCTCGTAAGCCTTGTACAGCGCCGCAATGAACCTCACCATCTCCTTCTTCGCGTTCCCGGTCACTCCCAGGCTGGTGGCGATCTTGTTGCATTGGAACGGGCGCAGTCCCACACGCGGATCGATGGTCTCCTTCAGGATCTTGTCCGGATGATGCTCGGCGACCTCTTCGATATCCATGCCACCCTCGGTGCTGTACACGATCACGTTCTTGCCCGTGGAGCGGTCCAGCAGCACGCTCATGTAGTACTCCTTGGTCTCACTGGGACCTGGGTAGTACACATCCTCCGCGATGAGCACCTTGTGCACCTTTTTCCCTTGCGGAGGTGTTTGCGGGCTCTTCAGCATCATGCCGATGATTGCGTCGCTTTTCTCACGCACCTCGTCGTAGTTCTTGGCCACCTTCACGCCACCGCCTTTGCCGCGGCCGCCGGCATGGATCTGCGCCTTCACCACGAAGAACTTGGTACCGGTCTCGCCAGCAAGTCGCTTGGCCTGGTCCACCGCTTCATCGGCGTTGTAGGCTACGAAGCCACGTTGAATACGGACGCCGTATTGGGCGAGGATGCTTTTGCCTTGGTACTCGTGCAGGTTCATGGGGCGAAAGTAGAATGTAGCTGTCAGTTCCTGGTCGACGGACCGTACGACAAGGATCGTTGGCCAGGAAAACCACCACTATCCAGTTACGACGGTTGTCACCCACCGGCCACACCCGGACAGGTATCCTGTTGACCACCAACCGCCAACTGCCGCCTAACAACCAGGAACTAACCACCATCTCCTTTCTTTGCTCCCTGATGATCCGTGCCTCCTCCATCCGCAAACGCTTCGGTGACCTGGAAGTCCTGAAAGGCGTTGATCTGCATGTAGCAGCGAGCGAAGTAGTGAGCATCGTGGGGGCGAGCGGTGCGGGTAAGACCACGTTGCTCCAGATCCTCGGCACCTTGGAAAAAGCAGACAGCGGCACCTTGTCCATCAACGGCGAGGAAGTGACGAAACTGGGGAGTCGCGCC
>DEQO01000192.1 GCA_002360495.1 Flavobacteriales bacterium UBA3364 | reverse complement strand
GTACACACCGAAGCTGCTCACCAGCATGATGGCCCTCATCGGCAACGGTGTCTATCCGGTGGTCTTCGGCTCGCGCATCCTCGGCGGTGGTGCCTTGAAGGGTGGCATGCCGATGTACAAGTACATCTTCAACCGCATGCTCACCCTTTCCCAGAACCTTCTGATGGGCGAGAAGTTGAGCGAGTACCATACCGGATACCGGGCCTACTCGGGAAAGGTCCTCCGCACCGTGGACTACGACCGGCTCTCCGATGACTTCGTGTTCGACAACCAGATGATCGCGCAGATCTTCTGGAACAAGTTCGAGATCGCGGAGATCACCTGCCCCACGAAATACTTCGATGAAGCGAGCAGCATCAACTTCAGCCGCAGCATGACCTACGGGCTTGGCGTTGTGCATACCAGCTGGCGCTACTTCTTTGCGCGCATCGGGCTCTTGAAGTGGAAGATGCTCGGCGACTAGCCGCTACTTTTGAGCACGATCCGACGCATGTCGACACCGACCCGCATAATCGACCTCGACCGTTGGGAAGCGCAACTCCCGGGATTGGTGGATGGCTATCGCACGGCACATCCCTTCCCTTTTACCGCCATCGACGACTTCCTTGAAGCGGATGCGGCAACGGAGGCCATGCATGCCTTCCCGCGCGTCCAGGACGAGGGTTGGATCCATTATGTGCATGTGAACGAGAAGAAGCACGGCCTCAACAAGCTGGACCGGCTTCCTCCTTACCTGCGCAAGGTGATCGAAGAGTTGAACACCGATCGATTCGTACACTGGCTGGAGAAGCTCACGGGCATCGATGGACTGCATGCCGATGACATGCTCGAAGGCGGCGGATTGCACCAGAGCCAGCGCGGCGGCTTCCTGAACATCCATGCGGACTTCACTGTACATCCGCACAAACGGAATTGGAAGCGCCGGGTGAACGTGCTGGTATACCTCAACGAAGGATGGCAGCCCGGCTGGGGTGGGGACCTTGAACTGTGGGAACGCGACATGAGCGCGTGCGGCCAGAAGGTCGCACCGTTGTTCAACCGTTGCGTGATCTTCAACACGGACGAGGACAGCTATCACGGCCTGCCCGACCCGATCATGTGCCCAGAGGGAATGACCCGCAAGAGCATCGCGCTCTACTACTTCACCATAGAGAAGGATGCGCCACGGCTGCGCACCACGAACTACCGCGCACGCCCCAAGGATGGGATCAAGAGCGCGGCGATCTGGTTGGACAAACAGGCCATCGCCGGTTACACACGGGTGAAACGCGCCTTCGGTCTCAACGACGACTTCATGAGCCGCGTGTTGAACCTCTTTGGCCGCAAGCGTTCCTGATCACGTGCTGAAGGATCGCCGCACCGAACTGCTGATCGTCCTTGCGGCCCTGGTGTTGTTCGTTCCCGGTTTGGGTGCCGTGCACCTTTTCGATTGGGACGAGATCAACTTCGCGGAGATCTCCCGAGAGATGATCGCCACCGGCGATCACTTCCGCCCACAAGTGAACTTCCAGCCGTTCTGGGAAAAGCCGCCGCTCTTCATGTGGATGCAAGTGGTGTGCATGAGGACGTTCGGTGTCGGTGAGTTCGCAGCCCGGCTGCCGAACGCGATCTGCGGTATTGTCACGCTCCTTGTCCTCTTCCGCATCGGGTCGCGATCACGTGATCGTGCCTTCGGAATGCTCTGGGTGCTGACCTATGTCGGCTCGATCCTTCCGCATCTGTATTTCCGCAGTGGCATCATCGATCCGTGGTTCAACCTGTTCATCTTCCTATCGGTGCATTCCCTCATCCTACTGAGCTGGGGAAGGAAGGACCGGCCCGCAGGTCCGCAGGACGCCGGAACGATGAAATACGCTGTGCTCATGGGCCTGTTCCTCGGGCTCGGAGTGCTTACCAAAGGCCCTGTCGCACCGTTGATCTTCGGGCTGACCGCCGGCATCTACTGGGTCCTGCAACGCTTCCGCTTGTTCGTGAGCATTCCCAAAGTGCTGCTTTCCATGCTCGTGATGTTCGCCGTTGCGTTCCTCTGGTTCGGCGTGGACTGGTTGGTCAACGGGTCATGGTTCCTCGACACCTTCATCACTTACCAGATCCGTCTCTTCAGCACACCTGATGCCGGGCATGGTGGCTTTTTCGGATATCACTTCGTAGTGCTGCTTTTCGGCTGCTTCCCGGCCTCGCTCTTCGCGATCCAGGAATTGGCGAAACCGACGCGTGGCACCCCTGGGCAGAACGACTATCACCGTTGGATGGCGGTCCTCTTCTGGGTGGTGCTCATCCTCTTCAGCATCGTGAAGAGCAAGATCGTCCACTACAGTAGCATGTGCTATTTCCCGTTGACCTACCTCGCCGCCGTGCGCCTGCACCGCATCTGGTCCGAACGGGAAGCCTTCGGCTGGTCACGCTTCGCGGTCGGAATTTTGGGGACGATGATGGCCGTGGTGATCATGGCGATCCCCTTCATTGGGATGAACATCGACCTTATCAAACCCATGATCGCGGATCCCTTCGGACAAGCGAACATGGACGCAGAGGTCCGCTGGACCGGCGTAGAAGCGATGGCAGGGCTTTGGTTGCTCGCTCTGTTGATCGCCGCCCATGTGCTGCATAGCAAGGGACGTTTCCGTGAAAGCGTGACCGCCCTCTTCGGCGGAACGGCTTTGTTCGTGACCCTGACGCTTTTCTTCTTCATCAACAACATCGAAGGCTATTCGCAACGCGCGGCCATCGACTTCTACGAGGAGCGCCAGGGTGAGAAATGCTATGTGATCCCGAAGGGCTTCCGCAGTTATGCGCAGCTCTTCTACACACGCAAACAGCCGGTCACCGATCCCCGTGCGTTCGAAGAGCACTGGCTGTTGCATGGCGACATCGATCGCCCGGTGTACGTCGTTTGCAAGATCACCCATGTCGGAGAGGTGGACACCATTCCGACCCTGACGGAGCTCCACCGGAAGAACGGGTTCGTATTCTTTCGACGGGACCCCTAGGAAACCAGGGGAATGAGCGCTAGTTTTCCGGACCGGACCATCCACCCCATGATCGCACGATACGCCTTTGTTGCCTTGAGCACCTGCTCTTCCTTATTATTTCCCAGCAGCACATTGCGCGCTCAAGGGGACACATGCTCCACTGCCTTGACAGTGGTCACCGGCATCCATCTGGCCGATGGTCCAGCTACAGGATGGAGCGGTCCAGCCGGATGCGGTGGTGGGACCAACGGTGATTGGTACGTCTATACACCCACCTTTACCGGAACCATTACGATCTCATCCTGCCACCCGCTGAACAACAATGTTGATGATGACACGTATTTGAAGGTCTTCTCCGGAGGGTGTGATGCACTGACCTGCGTTGACTACGTGGACGACATGAACGGGGCGAGCTGCCCGAACTATCCATTCGCATCCTTCCTGGAGGTCGCCGTTACCGAAGGAGAGCCTTTGTTCATCGTTTGGACCGACGTTTTCGATGATGACGCGTTCTACTGGGAGCTGAACGAATGCATGGGCACCGTTACCGGTGTGACCTATGCTGACAACAACGACAATGCCGTGCGCGATGACGGAGAGGCGCAGGTCGACGTCATGCTACTGGTGGAGCCTGAAGGGAGTTATGTGTACGCCGGCCAGGACCCCTATTCGTTCTGCAGCGATGGCGGCGAGCACACCATCACCGTACCCAACCCTCCGCTGTACCATACGGTGGTCCCGACATCCCGTAGCTACGACATCTATGCGCAAGGAGTGCAAGTGACCGGCGCCGACTTCGCGTTCCAAGGCATCCCTGGCATCCACGATGCATCGGTGAACCTCTGGGGCTGGAACCCCTGGATCGGTAACAACACCCAACTCCACGTGTCCTACGCCAACATAGGGACCGAGACCGTGGAGGCGAACGTTACACTGACGCTGGATCCATTGTTGTCGTTCGTTAGCGCAAGCATCCCGGCAACGACCGTATCGGGTCAGGTGATAACATGGGACCTCGGCACACTTTCAGAAGGCGCTTCAGGTTCGATCAGCGTAACGGTCCACACAAGCTCGACCGCCGCCCCGAATGCTCCGGTACTGAACTCGGTGGTGATCGGCATCCTTGAGGATGACGTGAACGGGGAGAACGACGCGGACCACCTGAACGGTATCGCAACGACTTCCTTCGATCCCAACGATAAACAGGTGGACTACCTGACGCTGACACCGGGCGACGTCCTGGAGCGTAAACCGCTCGAGTACACCATCCGTTTCCAGAACATGGGTACAGCACCGGCGGTGAACGTGGTCGTGCGCGACATCCTTGATGAGGACCTCGACCTCGGAACGTTCGAGATGATAGGTGCAACACATCCCTATACGCTCGGGATACAGAACGGTGAAGCGATCTGGACCTTCGCCAACATCCTGCTGCCCACGAGCGACAATGACGAAGCCGGCAGTCAAGGGGCGATCCACTACCGCGTTACACCGAAGGCTGACCTGATACCCGGAGACGAGGTAAGCAATCGTGGAGATATCTATTTCGACTACAACGTACCGGTGCTCACGAATACCGTGGTTACCGAGGTCGCTTTGTCCAGCGGGTTCGCTGAAGCGGCTGCGCCCAGGGCATTGCGCGTGGATCCTTCACCGAGCAATGGCCAGGTCACCCTGCGTTGGCTCGAAGGTCAACTCGCCGATGCACGCCTCACCGTCCTCGACGCCCTCGGACGATCGGTGTACACCAGCCGCCTGGGCCGTCCCTTGGATGCGAGCGGTTATCCGCTGGACTTGAGCGCCCTGCCGGTCGGGACCTACGCCGCATGGCTGCAGGGGAATGGATCCGACACGAAGGTCCGGTTCGTCATCCAACGCTGAGACGACCCGCCCTTCAAGAACTGAGCGCCTTCGGGCGCTCTTTTCTTTGTTGTCCCGTCAAGACTTTTTCGAACACAAAGACCCTGGCCCATGGTCGACGATACATCCTTCATCCTCAACCACCTCGGCGAGGACCGCCAACACGGCTACGACGCCGTCGTACCGCCGATCGTGCAAAGTGGCAATTTCACATACCCCACCGTGGCTGCCATGCGGTCCGTGGTACAGCTGGAGATGGACCGGCCTTTGTATACGCGGGGCTTCAATCCCACGGTGGCCATCCTCCGCAAGAAGATCGCAGCGTTGGAACACGCGGAGGATGCCTTGGTGTTCAGCAGCGGCAGCGCAGCGATCGCAGCCGCGGTGATGAGCTTCGTGAAGGCCGGCGACCACATCGTATGCGTTCACAAACCCTATAGTTGGACCAAGAAACTGCTCGTGGAGTTGCTGGCCCGCTTCGGGGTGGAACACACCTTCGTGGACGGTACGGATGCGGAGAACTACCGCAAATCGGTCAAGCCGAACACAACGTTCTTCATCACCGAGAGCCCGAACTCGCTCACTTTCGAACTACAGGACCTTGCAGCCGTGGCTGCGATCGCCAGGGAGCACAACATCACCACGCTGTGCGACAACAGTTTCAACAGCCCGTTGTTCCAGAACCCGATCGATCTCGGCATCGACCTCGTGGCGCACAGTGCGACAAAGTACCTGAACGGTCATAGCGATGTGGTGGCCGGAGTGGTCGCCGGTCGTGCCGATCACATCCGGCAGATCATGTCCAAGGAGTTCATGACCCTTGGTGCAGCGCCATCGCCACACGATGCCTGGCTGTTGATGCGTGGTCTAAGAACACTGGAACTCCGGCTACACAGAAGTGCGGACAGCGCTGCGCAGGTCGCCCGGTTCCTTGAAGGGCATCCGAAGGTGGCGCGCGTGCATTGGCCGGGGTTGGAGAGCCATCCGCAACATCAACTCGCCAGGAAGCAGATGAAACGCATGGCGGGCCTGATGACCATTGAACTGGATGCACCGGACGAAGCCGGCGTGGAGAGATTCTGCGATAACCTCAAGACCTTCCTGATCGCTGTGAGCTGGGGAGGCTACGAAAGCCTGCAATGGCCGGTGTGCGCCTTGAAAGGACCCAGTGGGTATTACACGGACCTGCCCTTCACGATGGTGCGGTTGTACGTCGGCTTGGAAGATCCCGAGACGCTCATTGCCGATCTACGACAGGCATTGGACAGGATCTGATCCTGCACCCAGCTGTCCGTCCGATCGACGCCGCTGGTCAAGGCTGACCGTTCACCGGCCGACCACGTAACACAAGGTCCGAAGCACCGGCCACGCGGAGCAGGTGTTCCAGGGCGACGGCATCCTTCACCGCCTCACGCTCGCCCGTCACGACCAATCGGCTCTCGATACGGACGTGTGTGCGGTCCTCGATGGACACACTACGTTCCACGCGCGCGTTCGGTGTTACAGCAACGGCTTCCAAACCTGACACGGCCTCGAACTCCATCGGCCGATCGAAATGCAGGTCGATGATGGAGCGATCGTTCTGCGCGAAATCCCAATGGAAAGGCAGATCCCGGCCTTGCGCCACGAAGTCCGCAGGGACCGCATGGCCGATCATGCGGGAAAGATCGATCGCCCACGCACCCTTTTCCCCTTGCACAAGAAGTTCATCCATGACGAATGAGCGTTCCGCTTGGAACCGGAAGGGAAGATCGCTGGAATTCGTGCGGATCTGCCACTCCCCTCCGTTCAGTTCCGAACGCTGCAACACATCGCCGTAGAACGGATGTACGGTCGCATCCATGGGAAGACCTTGGTATGCGCCACGTCCCAACGTGCTGAACTGGCCGCAGAGCAGGACCTGTGATGTCCCCGAAATGCCGGAGCTGTTCGCCGCGACGTCGATCCTTGTTTCCACCACCCGAACATTGGCTGCGGCATCGTCGCTCGGCAGGTCGATGAACAAGGGCGACAGCGGCCGGTCGGCATCCTGGAACGCGGTTTTCATGACCACTGCGTTGGAGCCTTGCCAGAAGAAGGGCAATTCTCCCGCCCAAAGACCGGTCGGACCCCGCTTCGGATGCATCCACAACGTGCGGTCCATATCCTTCACCCCGAACAGCAGGTCGTTGTCCCACAAGTGGGTCATCCACTGATCGTCCATGCGGCCGATCCGCTTGTCCAGGAGGTATGCCGTACTGAAGTCCGCACCAAGGGCGTAGATCATCTTCGCATACAGATCGAACCGACTGATCTCCCGGATCCGCTCGTGGCTCACCTGATCTCCGATCCTGGCTGTTCCCTTGTCAACGTTCTGGAACCAGAGCGTGTCGTTCTTGTACGTGAATCGTTCAGCGATGTACTCGTGCAAAGCCTCTATTCGCCGAGCCGTGGCAACTTCCGGTATGCCCAACAACGTACGGTCCATGAACTCCTGAAGAAGGGCGTTCTGACGATCGGGAACGCCCTTTCGGGCCACGCGTTGCCACCATTGGGCGCGTGCTTCCCGCGTGCGCAACACATTGAGCCAGTACGACTGATGGATCGGCATCCCACTGAGCCGGTCCCGCATCCAGTAACGCAGGTCGTCGATCTGCAAGGTCAACCGGATGTGCGGCAGATCGACACCGGGCCGGGCGTTGACCTCATCCATGCACGCGGGCAGATCGCGCTGGTCCCAGATCGCGGTGCGTTCATCGCCGTTCTCTTCGATCGAATAGAAGGAACCACCTCCAATGGCCAGACCGTGTTGAAGCCTGTACCGGACGGACATGCGCTGATGCCTGATCGGGAGTTCGCCGTGGAAGAACACTCGCCAGCTCGTCAGACGCGCCCAATTGTCCATCCATTCCCAACCGCGCCAACCGGCAGTATGTTCTGCGTTGACATCGTAGGGTACCATGTATTTCCAGACGACTTCAACGACATCGCCAGGAGCGATGGCCTGTAGATCGAGCACGTAGGTCCACGCCGTCGCGTAATTGCGCAGGGTCGCCACCTGGTTCCGATCGACCGAAGCAAACGCACCCACCTCGCCCCACGTGCCATCGGGCCGGACGATGCGGGCTGCGAATTCGTCCAACCGCACGTTGAACCAGAGTGGTCGCGTCGGCTCGTTCCGCTTCGCCAAAGGCGTGGACCGCTGATCGTACGATGGATCGAGGCTTTCCGGCAGCACGAACCGGCCGTACTCGAGGATGTCCTCTTCGCTGGTGAAGCGTATCACCTTTCGGCGTGCGAAGAACAGCGCCATGAACTGCGGCTTGTTGTTCCGCAAATGGATGGAAAGCACATCCTCGAGGACTTCCGTTCCCGTCGACGGCCGGTCCCAATCCGAATTCCAAACAGCATCCTTGCCCCAGACATGGTCCTTGTGGATCGCCTTGACATCCTGTCCTTGGGAGGAGGACAGCGCGAAAAGCGCAAAGAGGCAAAGGAGCGGTCGAGCTACTTCTTGCGGAAGAACAGCCGAATGGGCACTCCGGTGAAGCTGAACAACTCGCGCAGGCGGTTCTCGAGGAACCGTTCGTAAGCGGGCCGTATGTACTGTGGGAGGTTGCAATAGAAGACGAACGTGGGCACGTGCACCGGCAATTGTCCGATGAATTTAATGCTGACCTGCTTCGCTTTGTACATCGGAGGAGGCTGCCGTTCGATGATGGGCAGGAGCAGATCGTTCAATTTCCGGGTCGGGATCCGCCGTTTGCGGTCCTCGTAGACCTGCATGCCGCGTTCCATGGCCTTCAGGATCCGCTGCTTCTCGTGTACGGAAATGAAGATCACGGGTACATCCGTGAAGGGCTCCATGCGGTGCTTCACATCCGCTTCGAATGCTTTCATCGTGTTGGTCCCCTTCTCCACCAGGTCCCACTTGTTCACCAGCACGACCACGCCTTTGCCGTTCTTCTGGATGATGGACAGGATATGCAGGTCCTGCTGCTGCACGCCTTCCTGCGCATCGAGCATCAGGAAACACACATCACTGTCCTCGATGGCCCGGATGGAGCGGATCACGCTGTAGAACTCGATATCCTCGTCCACCTTGGCCTTCTTCCGGATGCCGGCCGTATCGAGCAGGATCACATCGAAGCCGAAGACATGCCAACGGGTGTTGATCGGATCACGCGTGGTACCCGCGATGGGCGTTACGATGTTCTGTTCCCGACCCAATAACGCGTTCACGAAAGAGGATTTGCCCACATTCGGCTTGCCAACGATGGCGAACTTGGGGATCTCGGCTTCCTCCACCTCGCTCGGCTTGGTGAAGCCCTTGACCAGTTCATCCAACACTTCACCCGTGCCGGCGCCGCTTTGTGCCGAGATGCAATGGACCTCCCCCAGACCCAGTCCATAGAACACCGCAGCATCGTACTGACGGGCATTGTCATCCACCTTGTTGGCGACCAGAAGGACCGGCTTCTTCGCGCGGCGCAACATCTTCGCGATGCTCTCGTCCATGGCGGTCAATCCATGATGGACGTCGACCAGGAAAAGGATCGAATCGGCTTCCTCGATCGCGAGGCCCACCTGTTTCCTGATCTCCGCTTCGAACACGTCATCACTCCCGCTCACGTAACCGCCGGTATCGATGGTGCTGAAGACCACACCGTTCCACTCGCACTTGCCGTAGTGACGATCGCGGGTGGTGCCCGCAGTGTCGTCGGTTATGGCCTCCTTCCTTTCGATCAAACGGTTGAAGAAGGTGCTCTTCCCAACGTTGGGTCGACCGACTATCGCGACGATATTCCCCATGTCAATACCCGTATTTCTTCAACTTGTCCGCATCACCCCGCCAATCCGGGTCCACTTTCACCTTCAGGTCCAGGTAGACCTTGCGATCGATGTACTTGGAAATGGCGATGCGTGAGTAGGTACCCAAGCGGCGCAGTGAATCACCACCTTTTCCGATGATGATGCCCTTCTGGCTATCGCGCATCACGATCACGTCGGCCTGGATGCGAACAATTTCCGGTGCCTCCTCGTAGCTATTCACCACCACTTGGGTGCTGTAGGGGATCTCCTGTTTGTAGATCGTGAGCACCTTCTCGCGGATCAGCTCGCTGACGAAGAAGCGCATGTTGCGATCGCTCAATTCATCCTTCGGGAAATACGCCGGGTGCTCCGGGAGGTTCTCGATGAGGTAGCGCCGGAGTTCGGCCACATTCAGCCCGTGCAAGGCGGAAATGGGCACCACCTTGGCCCGCGGGAACTCCTTCTGCCAGGTCTCCAGTGCCGCGAGGATCGCGTCCTCGTCGCCGGTATCCACCTTGTTCACCAGCACCACGGTGGGTCCCTCGTACCAATTGGCCCGCTTCAGCAGCTCCGCCGAACGAGCAGGGCGCTGGCCCAGCTCCACCATCACGATCAGGATGTCCGCATCGCTCAGCGATTCGTTCACGGCATCCATCATTCGCTCCTGCATGGGATACTGCGGATCCAGGATGCCGGGTGTATCGCTCAGGACGATCTGGTAGTCATCGCCGTTCAACAGGCCCAGGATCCGATGACGGGTGGTCTGTGCCTTCGGGTTCACGATCACCAATTCCTCGCCGAGCAGGGCATTGAGCAGGGTGCTCTTACCCGTGTTCGGCTCACCGATGATGTTGACGTATCCTGCCTTGTGGCCCATGACCGTTCCTAAATGACGAACCCCCGATCTCTCGGGGGTTCGCTTTGTAGCGGGGGTAGGACTCGAACCTACGGCCTTCGGGTTATGAGCCCGACG
>DEQO01000126.1 GCA_002360495.1 Flavobacteriales bacterium UBA3364 | reverse complement strand
CGGTGTCTGGCCATCGGCTTCAGGGTTCACACCGATGATGTGGATGGTGCCGCGGGGGAATTCCGGATAGGCCTGCCGAAGAACGAAGGCGGCCTGCCCGTTATCGAACGGCTTGATCGAATGGCTCACATCAACGATGCGCGCATCGGGGAACTGGGTCCAGATCGCACCCTTCACCGTGGCCACGTAGTGGTCGCGCAGGCCCATGTCGGTGGTCAGGGTGATGATGGCCATGGAGATCGAAGGAGCGAAGCACGGCGCTACCTTCGGCGCTCAAAACTATCGTGGCCGGGAGACGGTCGCGGGCCGAAGAAATCAACAATCGAAAGTTACTTTGATCGAGAAGCTGATCACCATCACGGGAGCCGATCCCGTCGAGGTCCTGGGCGCCAACGACGCCAACCTGCGCATCATCCGTGGCATCTTCCCCAAGCTCAGCATCATTGCACGGGGCGATACCTTGAAGGTGAGCGGCACCGACGAGGACATCACCGTGTTCGAGGAACGCTTCACCCAATTGGTGGAGCATATGGCCCGCTACAACGAACTGCCGCGCAAGGTCTTGGACGACATCATGGGGACCAGCAGCCCTGCGGATCGCGAGAATGGGGGCGAGGATTCGGATGTGCTGGTCTTCGGCAACGCAGGCCTTCGTGTGAAGGCCCGTACGCGGAACCAGCAGAAACTCGTCGAAGCCACGGAGGCCAGCGACATGGTCTTCGCCATCGGACCGGCGGGAACCGGCAAGACCTACACGGCCGTGGCCCTCGCGGTGAGGGCGTTGAAGGAACGCAAGGTGCGCCGCATCGTGCTCACGCGTCCGGCCGTGGAAGCAGGGGAGAACCTCGGCTTTCTGCCAGGTGATCTCCGGGAAAAGCTCGATCCCTACCTGCAGCCCCTCTATGACGCGCTGCGGGAAATGATCCCGGCCTCCAAACTGGCCGACCACCTGGATGAAGGCGTGATCCAGATCGCACCGCTGGCCTTTATGCGCGGCCGCACCTTGGACCACGCTTTCGTGATCCTGGACGAAGCACAGAACGCCACCTTGCCGCAGTTGAAGATGTTCCTCACGCGGATGGGGCGCAGCGCCAAATTCGTCATCACCGGCGACGTCACCCAGGTGGACCTTCCGGATCGCCAACCGAGCGGACTGATGCCCACCGTGGCCATGCTGCGCGACGTGGAAGGCATCACCGTGGTGGAACTCGACGAGAAGGACGTGATCCGCCACGAACTGGTGACGAAAGTGTTGAAGGCCTTCCGCGAACTGGAGAAACCGACCAAGCAATGATCGCCTCGCTGCCTGGCACCCTTATGCGGTCGGACCTGGAACTCCCCGGCGTGGAGAAGGTCTATCGCGGCAAGGTCCGCGACGTGTACCACCTGTCCGATGGCCGCACGATACTCGTCGCCAGCGACCGCATCAGCGCGTTCGATGTGGTGTTGCCGCGCGGGATCCCCCACAAAGGGCAGGTACTTACCCAACTGAGTTGGCACATGCTCCAGGCCACCGCTCACGTGGCTCCGAACTGGGCGATCGCTTCGCCGGATCCCAACGTCGTGATCGGTCGAACGGCGAAGACCGTGCCGGTGGAAATGGTGGTGCGTGGCTACCTCGCTGGCCATGCATGGCGGCAGTACAAAGCCGGTCACCGCGTGTTGTGTGGAGCCACCATGGCAGAAGGGTTGAAGGAGAACGACCGTTTTCCAACACCGTTGATCACGCCGAGCACAAAAGCCGAAGAAGGCCACGACGAGGACATCACGCCGGCCGAGATCCTCGCGCGCGGGATCTGCACGAAAGAGGAGTGGGAGACCATGTGCCGCTACGCCCTTGCACTTTTCGCAGAAGGCACACGCCTGGCCAAGGAACGCGGGCTCATCCTCGTGGATACGAAGTATGAGTTCGGTCGGACCACCACGGGCGAGATCCTCCTGATCGACGAGATCCACACGCCGGACAGTTCGCGCTACTTCTACGCTGAAGGTTATGAGGAACGACAGAAGCGGGGAGAGCCTCAAAAACAGCTGAGCAAGGAGTTCGTCCGCGAATGGTTGATCGCGCACGATTTCATGGGGAAGGAGGGCCAACGCGTTCCTGAGATGGATGATGCCTTCGTGCGCAGCGTGACCGACCGCTACACGGAGTTGTACGAACGGATCACCGGGCACCGCCTCGTGCCTGCACCGACGGAGGATATGAATGCGCGGATCCAGCGGGCGTTGGAGGGGTACTTGGGATAAGAGGCGTTCGATTCATACGGTAGAGAACCACGCTTCGGGCCCAGCGCATTTCTATGTTCGCATGGATGGATGTTCAATCCTGTAAGCAGCGCACGCAATATCCATACGACTTGGATAGGCTGCTCCGCGACACACCGACGTAGTCGTGATTGAGCCTCATGTACCACGCAATGTCAGGGTTATTCCCTGGATCTATGCTCCACCAAATACCAAAATATCCCAAAGCGCTGAAATCGCCGGAACCCCCGTTGCGGTAACCGCCAGGAAGGCCGGAAAAACCGCTCGTGTTGGTAGCGCCGAAATTCGGCTGTTGCCATAGGGTGGAGGTTGACTTCAATCGCCCCCCGACGTTCTGGGCTACGCCATCCATCGTGGACGCATCGGCACCCAAGGAGACTATCAAGTATTGCCATTCGGCATCCGTGGGAACGTGCCAACCTTGGGGGCAGATGCCATGTGGGTTTGTTACGGCGTACCAATTGTAGAGATAGCCGTAGGTCGCTGCGTTGGTTGCATTGTGTTGATAGGCACATCGTGCGGGTGTACTGGAGGTCCCGGCGGCTGTCCATGAAATGGGGTCAACCCCAAGCGGGATCTCCGTGCCGTCCGCGTAGTGGGTTGTGCGGAGGTTCTCCGCCATCCAGCGTTGGTCGCCGATGGAGACCACGAAGTACACGTTGCCATCGATGTCTACGACCGTCGACGGATAGCTTGGAACGCTGTTACCGGAGACAGCAGCGGGTGGTTCATCATCCTTCTTGCATGAGGTGGCGAGAAGGAGCAATGCAGGAACGAGCAGATAGCCGTAGGGGAGGTGGCCCATGGTCGCGGTCATGGATTGTGGTCCACCGAAAGTAGGTCGCATGTCCGATCGGTCGGCAGGCCTTTCCATTTCAGACGTAGGCCCATTGGATCCTCTACTTTTGCCAGCCCTTCCGCCGGACCCGACCCGCGCATGAGAACCCCGTTCATCCTATCCGTTGCCATGCTCGCAGCCCCAGTTGCCGCGCAGAAACGCGCCATCGCCTACACCGAGTTCGACCTGCCCAACGGGCTGCATGTGATCCTGCACGAGGACCACGGCACGCCGATCGTGGCCGTGAGCGTGATGTACCATGTGGGCAGCAAGAACGAGGAACCGAACCGCCGGGGCTTCGCACATTTCTTCGAACACCTCTTGTTCGAGGGATCCAAGAACATCCAGCGCGGCGAGTTCAGCAAATTGGTGGAGAACGCTGGCGGTGTGCTGAACGCCAATACCAGTGGCGATCGGACCTACTATTACGAAGTGCTCCCGAGCAACGAATTGGAATTGGGGCTCTGGCTCGAGAGCGAGCGCATGCTCCACGCCAAGGTGGACCAGGTGGGTGTGGATACCCAGCGCGAAGTGGTGAAGGAGGAGCGCCGCCAGCGCTACGAGAACCAGCCATACGGCACCATGACGATGGAAGTGCTAAAGCGCGCCTTCCGACAGCATCCCTACCAATGGCCCACGATCGGTTACATGGAGGACCTGAACGCGGCCAATGAAGCGGACTACCAGGCGTTCTACAAGAAGTTCTACATCCCCAACAACGCCACGTTGGTGGTGGCCGGGGACATCGATCCGGTAAAGGCCAAGGACCTTGTGGGCCGGTATTTCGCTGATATTCCACGAGGTGCCCCGGTGGTGCAGCCCACGTTCGTGGAGCCTCCTTTGTACGGAGAGGTGCGCGATACGATCCACGACCGGATCCAATTACCGGCGGTTGTAATGGGCTATCGGATCCCCGCGAACGGCACACCTGATTTCTATGCGGTGGAGTTGTTGAACCGACTGCTGACCAGCGGGAATTCGGCGCGGATGAACATCTCCCTGAAGGACGAACAGCAACTGGCCGTGCATGTAGGAGCTTTCAATTTCCCCTTCGAACAGCCGGGCATCGCCATGATGTTCGCCATCGCCAACGATGGGGTGTCCGCGGCCCGATTGGAGGACGCCATGGAGAAGGAGATCGCCGCGCTGGCCACGACACCGATCTCCGCCGAGGAACTCGCCAAGCTCAAGATCCAACTGGAGACCGAGGCCATCGCCGACAACAGCCGTGTTGCCGGTGTCGCGAGCAACCTGGCCAACGCCCACATGTTGCTCGGCAACACGGAACTGGTGAACACGGAGATCGACCGCTATCTCAAATTAACGGCGGAGGACCTGCAGCGCGCCGCCCGCACCTACTATGTGTCGATGAACCGCGTGGTCCTGCACTACCTGCCCTTACCCACCAACAATCCATGAAGCGCAACACCCTTTGTCTACTGCCCCGGGCCGTCAGAGCCGTGGCTGCCATCGGGTGCTCGCTACTTCCGGCATTCATGAACGCACAACTCGATCGCACCAAGCCACCTGTCGCAGGACCCGCCCCCGAGGTCCATCTCGGTGACCACGTCACCACGGAACTGCCCAATGGTATGCACCTGATCGTGGTCGAGGACCACAAGTTGCCCTTGGTCAGCGTGCAGGTCCGCTTCGATGTCCCACCCATCGTGCAGCACGTCCGGGCCGGCTACATCGACATGGTCGGTGAACTCATCATGGCCGGCACGATCACACGCGCGAAAGCCGATATCGACAAGGCCATCGACGCGTTGGGAGCTGATCTCTCCGCGACGAACGACGGGGTCTATGGAAGCGCTTTGAAGCGGAACCTCGGTCCGTTGATGGACTTGGTGCAGGACGTGGTGCAGAACCCCACGTTCCCAGCGGAAGAATTGGAGAAGACGCGCACACGCTTTCGTTCAAGTGTGCAACAGCGGAACGAGGACCCGGAATCCCTGGCCGAGGTGATCGGTCGCAAGGTGACCTTCGGCCGTATGCATCCTTACGGGGAAATGATGACGCTGCGGACGATCGCGGCCATCGATCGGGCTGCGATAGCGGCCTACCACCGGTATTTCTTCCGGCCGGAGAAGGCCTATCTGGTCTTCGTGGGCGATATCACCGAGAAGGAAGCCCGGGACCTGGCCAAGAAACACTTCGGCAAGTGGCGTCCGGCGCCTGCACTAATGACCACGGACGAGCATGGTAACGTCGATGTCGAAGGGCTCGGGGTGATCCGACCGCTCCAACGACCGGTCACTGCCGGAGGATCGCGTCGTGTGTTCATGGTCGATCGTCCCGGTGCAGCGCAATCGGTCATCCGGGTATCATTTCCGTTGAGCCTGTTGCCCAAGGATCTTCGCGCCCAAGGATCCCAGGTGATGAACACCATTCTCGGCGGCGGGATCTTCAATGCACGCCTGATGCAGAACCTTCGCGAGAAGCGGGGCTTCACGTACGGCGCCTATTCGTCTCTGGACGTGGACCGCTTCAACAGCAGTTTCACGGCCTCTGTGAGCGTGCGCACCGAAGTCACGGATAGCGCAGTGGCGGAGATCATGAAGGAACTTGAACGTATGCGCAGCGAACCGGTCACCCGCGAAGAGCTGGAGCTTGCGAAGAAGTCCATGATGGGAAGTTTTGGTCGCAGCCTCGAGAATTCGCGCACCGTGGCCCGCTTCGCCCTGAACACCGAGTTGAACGAGCTGGCACCGGACCACTATCGCACGTATTTGACCAGGTTGGAAAGCATCACCGCGCAACAAGTGCAGGACGCGGGGGCGGCGTTCCTATATCCCGACCAAGCCACCATCCTGGTGGTCGGCGATATGGACCGCGTGGCGGAAGGACTGGTCCAATTCACCATGGGGGCGAACTCGCCGGTGGTCCGATTGGACGAGGAAGGCGAGCCATGGCAGGAACAGATCACCCCGGTACGGGACCGGACCGCGCAGCAGGTGATCGATGCATATATCACAGCCATTGGAGGACGGGATGCCATTGCCCGCATCAAACACCTCAAGGTCGAGCACAACATCGCCATGTCGGGAGGAAGCCTGACCAACACACGGTGGTCCTCAGGAGACCAGTATCGTTCGGTGGTGAAGAACGATGGTGCATTGGAGGAGGAGACCATTTTCGATGGTCAACGCGTCCAGTTCACCACACCGGAGGTCGTTGGCGAGCTAACGGACGCCGCGTACGAGCTCACGCGCCTCGAAGCCCTTCCGGTCCCCGAGGTGGCCTATGGCGAGTTGCTGGACAAGATGCTCCTGGTCGGATCCACCCCTGTACGCGGTAGAACGACCTACAAGGTGGTCCTGATGACGCTGTCCGGCACCTCGTTCGCCGATTATTTCGATGCGGAGACCGGTCTGAAAGTGCAACGTACACGGACCGAGCTGCACGACGAACGGACCTTCGATATCACCACGGAATACAGTGACCTGCGCCCGATCAAGGGAGTGCTCTTCCCGTTCACCATCACTGAACGGGGTGGGCCATCGGGAAAGGTCGAACGCACCATCACCAGTGTGGAAATGGACAAGGCCATGCCAGCTGCTTTCTTCGCTACCAACATCCCTGAGCCGCCGGAGACACCGAACCTTCCCGAACCAGGGACCCCTGTCGAAGACGAGTAGAACAGGGCGTTCATGCCTTCAGCACATGGGAGCTCCTCGGCAAGGAGCTTGGAGAGCACGCTTGGGAATGGAGGGTCCTGGAGGCGGAAGGCATCACACTACCCGGTTCGCCGACACAATTTGGTCCATGGTACGGGTACAGGTAATTTCGACCGATCAGGACATGGTCGCTCCGCTCGACTGACCTTGATCATGTATGAAAGGGAACGAGTAGGAAACCTTTGACCGGGGACGGACCATATTGAGGAAGGGCATTGGCCCTCTCCAACAGCCGTGTGGTTCCTGAACAACACACATAACCAAAGACAGAAGATCCATCATGTCACACGATCATCCCCACGCCACCCTCGAGGGCGGCCATCCCACCGAGGGCAAATGCCCCGTCATGCATGGCGCCATGCGCTTCCCGGTAGCCGGCCGCGGCACGGGCAACCGCGAGTGGTGGCCCAACAACCTCAACCTCGGCGTCCTGCACCAGCACCAGGCAGTGAGCAACCCGATGGACCCCGGCTTCAACTATGCCGAGGCGTTCAAGAAGCTCGACCTGAAAGCGGTGAAGGCGGACCTCACCAAGGTGATGACCGACTCGAAGGACTGGTGGCCGGCTGACTGGGGACACTACGGTGGCCTTATGATCCGCATGGCCTGGCACGTGGCAGGCACCTACCGCACGGCCGATGGTCGCGGTGGCGCGGGCACGGGCAACCAGCGTTTCGCGCCGGTGAACAGCTGGCCCGATAACGGCAACCTCGACAAGGCGC
>DEQO01000043.1 GCA_002360495.1 Flavobacteriales bacterium UBA3364 | reverse complement strand
TCGCGCCCGCTCACTCCGCTTCGCAGTAATGTGAGTGGTCGATCCCTAACGCGCGCATCCCACGGCTCTCCTTCCTTCACTACAGTTTGGTTCGATCTCGGTCTGTGAGCGACACGCAAGAACTGCTCTTGCACCATCTTGAGCGTGCGCTTCAGCCGACGCTGGTGGTCCTTGTCCGGGGCTGGTGGTCCTCTTCATGGAGCACCCCGACGATGCCGTCCGCGGAGCACCATGGCTTGCCTCTCGTCCCACGCGGCCTGCACTTCATGGTTGGTGAAGAAGGGGTCGGGTAACCTGCACATGGTGGCGCGCTTCTGCGAATGATCGGCGACACGCGGTTCAGCGGCGAACGAGCAACCTGGGCAGGGGGCGATTGATGAAAGTCAGGATCCTCGCTTGACAATGATCATGGATGTGGGTGGTCACAGTGCGGACCTTCGTAGTGACCAAAACGATCAAACCATGTCAACCCTCGCTCCCAACCGCCGTACCCTTCTCTCCCGGTTCTTCGACGACGATGCCTTCGGCTGGCCGGAGGGATTTTTAGAGGATGCAGGCATGATGCCTTCCCGCCTGCTCGATCGCCCCTTCTTCAAGGAGATGAAGATGCCCGCCGTGAACATCAAGGACAACACCGATCACTTCGCCATCGAGCTGGCCGCGCCCGGCTACAAGAAGGACGACCTGAAGGTGACCGTGAAGGATGGCCTGCTCACCATCGCCAGCGAGAAGACGCGCGAGAGCGAGGAAGAGAAGAAGGGCTACACCCGCAAGGAGTTCAGCTTCGCCTCCTTCAGCCGTTCATTCGTGCTGCCGGAGAACACCGATGCGGACAGCCTGAAGGCGAACTTCGCTGATGGCGTGCTGAAGCTGACCCTGAATAAGACCAAGGCGTTGCTGGAGAACAAGGCCAAGGAGATCAAGATCGATTGAGTGCCGATCCAGCGGTACGGAGCGGGGCGCCAAGGCGCCCCGCTTTGTTTTGGGCAAGCTCGCTCATGCCCGCAACCTGTTCATCACCCTACGCATGCCCTCCCTGCGCAGGAGGTGCTCTGCCATCCCCGGTTGAACCAACTTGATCGCCACGGGTACTGCTTGTTCAGATCACCCGGACATGCACTCCGTCTTCGCATTCCTCCGGCGCGACGCGCGCCACTTCCAGATCCTCTTCCTCGCGGGCTTCCTCGCGTATGGTATCGCGGTGCTGCAATGGGACGCTGAATGGCAGCGCTACCTGATCCTCTTCGGCACCTGCCTCGCGGTGCAAGCGTTCTTCATCCGGTGGAAGAAGCTGCCCTGGCACTCGATCAAGAGCGCCATGGTCACCGGCCTGGGCATGAGTTTGCTCCTGAAGGCCGATCCCTTGTGGGTGCTTGTGCTCGGCGCGGCGGTCGCCATCGCGAGCAAATTCCTCATCCGCATCGATGGCAAGCACGTGTTCAATCCCGGCAACCTGGGCATTGCCGCCGCGGTGCTGCTCACCGGCCAGGCTTGGGTGAGCCCTGGGCAATGGGGGAGTGGCGCCGCACTGGTGTTCCTGGTGGGCGCGGCCGGCTGCATGGTGGTGCTGCGCGTGGGCCGTATCGATACCAGTCTGGCCTTCCTCGGCGCCTTCGCCGCGCTCGACTTCGCGCGGCAGGTGCTCTACCTGGGCTGGGAGCCTGAGGTCTGGCTGCACCGCATGAGCAACGGCTCCTTGCTGCTCTTCACCTTCTTCATGATCACCGATCCCATGACCACACCCAAGGCGCAAGGCGCACGCATCGGCTGGAGCATCGCCATCGCCGTGCTGGCCTTCGTGCTCGGCTGGAAGTACTGGGTGAATGCCACGCCGATCTGGGCGCTGCTCATCGTCAGCGCGATCACGCCTTTGCTCGACCGGATCTGGAAAGGCCAGTCGTTCCGATGGCTGGTGCCCGCCAATACGACCGCATTACCGAAAAACCTCTGAACCATGCGTCACTTCTTCATCCCCGCCTTCGTACTGCTTGCGCAACAGGCCTCCGCTTTCTGCGGCTTCTACATCGCCAAGGCCGATGCCACGCTCTTCAACGACCGCAGCGAGATCATCCTCGTTCGCGACGGCCAGCGCACCATCCTCACCATGAGCAACGACTTCAAGGGCGACGTGAAGGACTTCGCCCTGGTGGTGCCCGTGCCCACCATCTTGCAACGCGACGATATCAAGGTGGTGGAGCGCCGCGTGTTCGATGCGCTCGATGCTTACAGCGCCCCGCGATTGGTGGAGTACTACGACGAGAACCCCTGCCAGAAGTGGCGATACGCTGATATGCTTGATAGTGATGCGAGCGAGGCTCCCAGCGCCACGTCCAGGATGAACCGCGAAGCGAAGGCGGCGAAGGACAAAGGCGTCACGATCGAAGCGCGCTACACGGTGGGGGAGTATGATATCCTGATCCTGAGCGCCACGGAGAGCACGGGCCTGAAGGAGTGGCTGATCGAGAACGGCTACCGCATCCCGCAGACCGCGCGCGAAGTGCTCGACCCCTACATCAAGAGCAACCTGAAGTTCTTCGTGGTGAAGGTGAACCTGCAGCAGTTGAGCGCATCGGGCTTCAACACTTTGCGACCCATCCAGATCCGCTTCGAGAGCCACAAGTTCATGCTGCCCATCCGCCTGGGAATGGCCAACAGCAGCGGATCGCAGGACATGATCGTGCATGCCTTTACGCGCACGGGCCGGGTGGAGTGCGTGAATTACCGCACCGTGAAAGTGCCCACCGACCGCAACATCCCGCTCTTCGTGAAGGAGCGCTTCGGCCCCTTCTACAAGGACCTGTTCGCACGCGCGCATCGCCGTGAAGGCCGCAACACGGTCTTCCTCGAGTACGCGTGGAACGTGACGCCCAGCTTCAGTGGCATGAAGTGCGACCCCTGCGTGGGTCCGCCGCCCATGCCGCTTGAGTTCGCGCAAGCCGGCGCCGATTGGAGCCAGCAAGGCGCCCCCACCTTCTACACGCGCTTGCACGTGCGCTATGCCCGCGATCGGTTCCCGCAGGACCTTGTTTTCCAAGTGACCCCGAACACGGAGCACTTCCAGGCGCGTTACGTGCTCACACATCCCGCACAAGGGGAACTCACCTGTTCCGAAGGCCAGGACTATTTGGAGGAGTTGTACTACCGTCGCCACCGCGAACTGGAGGAGCTCAACGCGCTCACGGGTTGGAACGTGGAGAAGCACCGCGACTACGCCAATGAGGTGAAGGGCAAGATGAGCCCGGAGCAGCTGAGAAAGATGGAAGGGCCGCTCGGCATGCCCGTCAAGGACCCCGGCGGACCGGGAGCGCCCTTGATGATCGCGATCGCGGCCGGGCTGGTGTTGCTGCTGCTGGTGCTCTTCAGCCGACGACAGCTGCAGGTCGCATGATGCGATCGTTCGCCGACAGAGCGCTTTGGCGACTGCGCGCGGCTCATCCCGGCCTGCCCCGGTGAAAGCCGAGGTTCAGGAGACGTAGAATATCGGCTTCTTCTAGCTTCGCCTCACCAACCCCTCCGCTATGCAGCGTCTTTCCAGCCTTGCGATCGTCTTCCTTCTCCTCCTCAGCAGCATAAGGTCCCAGACCATCACCATCACGTTCGAAAGCACGCTGAACGCTGAACCGATACCCTTGGACAGCATTCTGGTGATGAACCTGACGGCCGGTGGGGATACGATGATCTACTTCCCGGACAACGTGCTGGTGCTGGGCTCCTCGGGCCTGAACGCTGTTGAAGCCCAAGCCCCCGGGTTGCGCAACCAGCCCAATCCCTTTGCTGGTGGCACGGACATTCTGGTGAGCACAAGGAATGCGGGACCGGCCCTGCTGACGGTGCATGATGCCACCGGGCGCGAGGTGGCGGTGTACGCAGGCAGCCTTGCTGCGGGGCAGCACCGCTTTCGATACACCGCGGCGACTCCCGGGGTGCACGTGCTTACGATAGTGCACCAGGGTGCGCGCACTGCGCACCGCCTATTGGCCATGGCCAGTGAGCCATCGAGTGCTGCTCTTACCTATGCAGGAGGTGACCGTGCCGAGGGTATGGCCAAGTCGGACCGCTCCTTGTTCACTTGGACACCGGGCGATGCGTTGCGCTACATCGGCTATGCGACGGATGCCGACATCGTGCAGAGCGCGGCCATCGATGAGGTGCCCGTGGTCACAGCCACACGTACGTTCGCATTGCAGGCGGGCCGGGTTTGTCCCGAGTCACCCACGGTGACGGACATCGATGGCAACGTGTATCGCACTGTGCAGATCGGTGGCCAGTGTTGGATGGCGGAGAATTTGCGAACCGCGACCTATCGTGATGGGAGTGATATACCCAACGTGACCGGCAATACGGCCTGGGCCCAACTGAACAGCGGCGCCTGGTGCAACTACAACAACAGCCCTGCCAACGACGCCATTTACGGCAAGCTCTACAACTGGTACGCCGCCTCCAATCCCAACATCTGCCCGCAAGGCTGGCATGTGCCCACCGATGCCGAGTGGCAGCAATTGGAGAGCGCTTTGGGAATGCCGGCTGGCGAGTTGGGCCAAACAGGTCTCCGAGGTGGTGCCCAGAACGTTGGGGGCAAGATGAAGACCACCACCTTGTGGAACGCCCCCAATACGGGTGCCACCAACGAGAGCGGTTTCTCAGGCCTTCCGGGCGGCATCCGCTTCTTCAGCGATGGTGCCTTCTCCAGCCTTGGCTACAGCGGTTACTGGTGGAGTGCCTCGGAGAGTGGCGCAGAGACCGCTTGGTTCCGCAACCTGACCTACGACCTTGTAGGCATCTACAGGAACAACAACCTCAAGTGGAATGGTTTCTGTCTGCGCTGCGTCAGGGATTGAAGGATCGGCATGATGCCTAGCAACAAAGGCTCCCAACAGGAGCCTTTGTTGTTGTTGTGACATTGGGGTCACGCCTCAGCCTTCGCCTTCTTACCCTTTCCGTTTTTCTCCTTCTCCGCGATCGGCTTCCGCACCACGATCTTGCCATCGAACACATCGATCACTTGCTCTACGCCGGGTTCCAGCGTGCCTGCGATGATCTGACGGCTCATCCTAGCCTGCCCCGGTGAAAGTCGGGGTTCAGCAGTTCCTTGCGGATCAGGCGTTTCACCGGACGCGCACCGATCCTGCTGAGGCGGGACAGGATCTGCGGGTCGAATCCGGTGCTTGAAGTGCGCATGGTCATCATATGTGGTGCTGGCGAACTCGAGTGATGATATGGGAGCGGCCGGCGTTGCTGATGCCTTTCGGCTAGAGTTTCTGGAGGAAATCCACTGCTTCTCAGTTAGCGACCTACATTCGCTTCGTTGTTGAACGTATATCCAACACCATGACAAAGCCGTTGGCATTCATCGCGGCCTTTTTCCTCGGAGCCCTGGCTGCCCAAGCCCAGTTCGTCACCTACCGTTTCACTGACGGCTCCGTGATCATCCACCAGGTCACAGATATCCGCAGCACCGACTTCGATGGCGGGAATATGCGGGTCTTCCTGTGGGACGGTACCATGTACGAATGGAGCCTCACCAGCCTGGCCAATTACCGGTTCACGGACATCTCCACAGCAGCCCCTGAGCAAGGCGAGAACCTGGTGCCGGTGCTGGTCTATCCCAATCCTGCAAGTGATGAGGTGTGGGTCACTATGATCACGAATGGAACAGGTCGTACAGTAGTGGAGGTCCTTGACCTCCGCGGTGGCATTGTGCGCACACTGTTGGATGGGGCGCTGACGAAAGGTGACCATCGGCTTCTATGGGACAGTCGAAATGCCCATGGCGACCGCGTGGCCGATGGTACTTACCTCATTCGGGTGATCCATGGCCCACGCATCGCGACGCATCAACTGATCCTTCAACAGTGACCTCATGAAGCTGAACTTCAAGATCCGGTCGGTCCTTGGCTGCTATGTGCTCTGCGCTCCGGTGTTCGCCCTGGCGCAGGGCAGCCTGAATATCCACAGGACCGGTTCACCACCGGTGGTGCAGGTGAACATGGCAGAGATCGACAGTGTGGTGAACCAGTTGGAACCGCCGCCTGCACAGTTGCGTGTGCATCGCACGGATGGCAGTGTTCAGGCCTTTCCTTTTTCGATCATCGATAGCGTGACCTATAGCCCCGCTGGGCCGGAGGGCGCAGGTTTGGTCGCAACAATGACGACCCAATCGGTGTTGGCCATGGTGGCCAACTGCCGAGGATATGTTGGAGATATCGGCGGTTCTCCGGTCACTGCGCGCGGCATATGCTATGGCACATCACCGCTTCCTGATCTTGGAACTGCGTTCGTTACCGTGTCAGGTAGCACCGGTGCGTTCAATGCACAAGTGGTGGGTCTGGCTCCCGGCACCAGCTATTATGCCCGGGCTTTTGTCACCAACGCACAAGGGACGTCTTATGGCAACCAGATCAGTTTCACAACACTTTCCGGAGACCATTTGAATGCGGACATCATCTATGGCTCGATGTCAGATCAGGATGGTAATACGTATGCGACGGTCACCATCGGGTCGCAAGTATGGATGGCCGAGAACCTGCGTGCGACAACCTATGCCAATGGAGACCCCATTCCAAACGTTACGGATGCCGGGCAATGGAGCACCCTCAGTTCTGGTGCATGGTGCGACTATGGCAACAACGCCACCCTGGCCGATCCCTACGGGAAGCTCTACAATTGGTTCGCGGTAATGGACCCCCGCAAAGTGTGCCCGAATGGTTGGCATGCTCCCACTGATCTGGAATGGCAGGCGTTTGAACTGGAATTGGGCGTGCCGGTCGAAGATCTGGACCTTGTCCAGAACCGGGGTGCCGCAGAGAATGTCGGGAACAATCTCAAGAGCGCGGGCCCGCTCCATTGGGTCGATTCCGATCTCGGCACGAACGCAAGTGGATTCTCCGGCTTGCCTGCCGGGTACCGGAGCTATACCGGTGGATTTGCCATGATCACCTTGGAGACCAGTTGGTGGAGCAGCACAGCGGGAGGGTCCGGGGGCTGGATCCGCGAATTGTTCTATGGCCAAAGTGGGATAGACCGAGGCTTCAATTCAGATCGTACCGGCCATTCGGTCCGTTGCCTGATGGATTGAAGGATGGCGCCGTTCGGCGATCGTGCGTGATGCTAAAGCAGAGATGGAAGCGCGGCACGATATCAAGATCTGTGAAATGAAAGAGGCCCTGATCAGGGCCTCTTTCATTTCAAGGTCCACAACATCTCACGCGCTGGCCTTCGCCTTCTTCCCCTTCCCATTCTTCTCCTTCTCCGCGATCGGTTTCCGCACCACGATCTTCCCGTCGAACACATCGATCACCTGCTCCACGCCGGGTTCTAGTGTGCCCGCGATGATCTGACGGCTCATCTCGTTGAGCAGCTCTTTCTGGATCAAGCGCTTCACCGGTCGTGCGCCGAACTGCGGGTCGAAGCCGGCTGAGCCGATGTGCTCGATGAGCTCTTCGCTCGGGATCAGCTGGTAGCCTTTCTCTTCGAGCTTGGCGAGCAACTGGTGCAACTGCAGCTTCACGATCTCCCGCACATCGATGTGGCTCAGCGGACGGAACATGATGATCTCGTCCACGCGGTTGAGGAACTCGGGGCGCACGGTCTTGCGCAGCAGGTCCATCACCTCGCGCTGGGTCTTCTCCACCACGGCATCCACATCCTTGCGTTCGAGGTTCTCGAAATTCTCCTGGATGATGTGCGAGCCGATGTTGCTCGTCATGATGATGATGGTGTTCTTGAAGTTGACCACCCGGCCCTTGTTGTCGGTGAGACGGCCATCGTCGAGCACTTGCAGCAGGATGTTCCACACGTCGGGGTGGGCCTTCTCGATCTCGTCCAGCAGCACCACGCTGTAGGGCTTGCGGCGCACGGCCTCGGTGAGCTGGCCGCCTTCGTCGTAGCCCACGTAGCCCGGAGGCGCGCCGACCAGTCGCGACACGCTGTGGCGCTCCTGGTACTCGCTCATGTCGATGCGCGTCATGGCGTGCTCGTCGTTGAAGAGGATCTCGCTGAGCGCCTTGGCCAGTTCGGTCTTACCAACACCCGTAGTGCCTAGGAAAATGAAACTGCCGATGGGCCGTTTCTCATCGCCCATGCCTGCGCGGCTGCGGCGCACAGCGTCGGCCACGGCATGCACGGCCTCGTCCTGACCGATCACGCGCTTGTGCAACTCGTCTTCGAGGTGGAGCAACTTGGCGCGCTCGGCTTCCAGCATGCGCGTCACCGGCACGCCCGTCCAGCGGCTCACCACGGCGGCGATCTCCTCCACGTCCACCTCCTCTTTGATCATCTTGCTCTCGGCCTGCAGCTTCAGCAGTTCGTCCTTGGAGGCGGCCAATTCCTTCTCCGTCTCCTGCACGCGTCCATAGCGGATCTCCGCCACCTTGGCGAAGTCCCCTTCGCGCTCGGCCTGCTGCGCCTGGTGCTTCAGCTCCTCGATCTGGTCCTTGGCGCTGTTGATGCGTTCCACCAGCTGGCGCTCGCTCTCCCAGCGGGCCTTGAAGCCGTCACGTTGGCCGCTGAGCTCCGCGAGCTCCTTGTTCAGCTCGGCGAGCTTGGCTTCATCATTCTCGCGCTTGATGGCCTCGCGCTCGATCTCCAGCTGCATGATGCGGCGGTCGATCTCGTCGAGCTCCTCAGGCTTGGAGTTGATCTCCATGCGCAGTTTGCTGGCGGCCTCGTCGATCAGGTCGATGGCCTTGTCCGGCAGGAAGCGGTCGGCGATGTAGCGCGTGCTCAGTTCCACAGCGGCGATGATCGCGGCGTCCTTGATCAGCACCTTGTGGTGGCTCTCGTACTTCTCCTTCAGGCCGCGCAGGATGGAGATCGCGTCCTCGCGTGAGGGCTCATCCACCATCACCTTCTGGAAGCGGCGCTCCAGGGCCTTGTCCTTCTCGAAGTACTTCTGGTACTCGTTGAGCGTGGTTGCGCCGATGCTGCGGAGTTCACCACGAGCAAGTGCAGGCTTCAGGATGTTGGCGGCGTCCATGGCGCCTTCGCCACCGCCTGCGCCCACCAGGGTGTGGATCTCGTCAATGAAGAGGATGATGTTCCCTTCCGAGGCGATCACCTCCTTCACTACGGCCTTCAGGCGCTCCTCGAACTCGCCTTTGTACTTGGCGCCGGCGATCAGCGCGGCGATGTCGAGGCTGAAGACCTGCTTGCCTTTCAGGTCCTCGGGGATGTCGCCGCTCACGATACGCTGCGCGATGCCCTCGGCGATGGCGGTCTTACCCACGCCGGGCTCACCGATCAGGATCGGGTTATTCTTGGTGCGGCGGCTGAGGATCTGCAGCACGCGGCGGATCTCCTCGTCGCGGCCGATGACCGGATCGAGCTTGTTGTCCTTCGCGAGCTGGTTGAGGTTCTTGGCGTACTTGTTCAGCGCGTTGTAGGTCTCCTCCTGGCTCTGGCTGGTGACCTTGCTGCCCTTGCGCAGGTCCTTGATGGCGGCTATTAGGTCTTTCTTGGTGACGCCGTTGTCCTTCAGCAATTGGCTCACCGTGTCGCCGCTGTCGAGGATGCCGATGAGCATGTGCTCCACGCTGGCGAACTCATCGCCGAATTCCTTCAGTGCGGCGAGGGCCTTGGTAAGTGCATCACTGCTGTAGCGTGAGAGGCTGATCTGCCCGCCGCTCACCTTCGGATAGCCCTGTACGATGCGGTCCAGTGCCTGCGTCATAACAGGCACGTTCACGTTCAGCTTCTTCAACAGGAACGGCGTCACGTCAGGATCCACCTCCAGGATACCCTTGAGCAGGTGGCCGTTCTCGAGCATTTGTTGGCCGTACCCAGTGGCGATGGTCTGCGCCTGTTGGATGGCTTGCTGCGATCGGATGGTGAATTTGTTCAGGTCCATGTTCTTGGTTATGCGTTCCAATGGAATGCGCCCACTCTGAACAAGGCACGCACCACGTTCCACTTTCGGTAGGAGTGGCAGGTCGAGAGCCGTTGTGCTGACGGAACGTCCAGTTGAACGTATGCGGACCTGAATTTATGGCGCACCAGCGCAGTGGAGCTTGGGTCAAGCCACCTAATTTCGGGCTCTCTTCTGCCACATGGAATTCGCCCCCATCGCCGCCGGTGACCGCCGGGCCTTTGAGGAGGTGTTCCGGGCACATTATCGGCCGCTGTGCGCATTTGCTGTGCAGTATCTGAAGGATGGTGATAAGGCCGAGGATCTTGTGCAGGACCTTTTCTTCCGCCTTTGGATGGATCGGGAGCGGACGAAGGTGACCACCTCGCTCAAGTCCTACCTGTTCCAGGCCGTGCGCAATCGCTGTTTGAACGCGGTGAAGATCCAAGGTCGCGTCCGCAGCTTGGTTGAAGAGGTGGACGATCGGGTGGACGATGATGAACGCACGGAGGATGAACATGCAGAGCGGTCGGCCCGGGTGAATGCCGCGATCGAATTGCTGCCCAAGGAACGAAGGAAGGTCTTCAAACTGAGCCGACACGAAGGATTGAAGTACCACGAGATCGCCGAACGTTTGGGCATCTCCATCAAGACCGTGGAGAACCAGATGGGCAAGGCGTTGAAAACACTGCGGGAGGACCTTTCGGATCTGATGCCAACGATCGTTATCGGCTGGTTGCTGTATTGGCTGAACAATGGGGGATAGGGGTAAATGAAGGAACGGTTGTCACAGGGTTGAACACGATTGAACGAAGGACCACATACCGATAGCGAACGGCTGGCCCGCTACCTCTCCGGAGAGGCGGATGCTGCTGAACGACTTGGCGTGGAGCAATGGGCCGCTTCCGATCCCGCGAACGCGCGCGAACTCGAGTTCCTGCGCACGGTTTGGAGGACGGCGGAAGGCGTTGCTGCTCCTGTGGTGGATGTTGACGCGGCCTGGAACAAGGCAAGCGCCCGCATCGCCGAAGCCGAAGGCCGTGGGCGCGTGATCCACTTGGGTGGCCGCACCAAGGCATTGCGCTGGCTGGCAGCCGCTGCGGTGGTCACGGGTCTTTTCGTTGGTGTTCGTTTTCTGATGGACGACCAACACCAAGATCTCATGGCGAGTACCGAGCACCTTCGATCCACATTGGCCGATAGCAGCGTAGTGACACTTTCACCCGGTTCACGGTTGAGCGCGCGTATGTCCGGCGAGCGGCATATCGACTTGGATGGTGAGGCCTACTTCGATGTGAAACGTGATACCAAACGACCGTTCGTGGTTGAAACGGACGATGTGACCGTGACTGTTTTAGGAACAGCGTTCGAGGTGAGCGCGTTCGACACGGCAAGCAGTGTGCTTGTGCGCGTACGTCATGGCAAGGTCCGTGTGCTGGCAGGCTCCGATAGCGTTGTTCTGGTGGCCGGTGGTTATGCCCGTTACAACAAGGCGGCGCATATACTGGAGCGGCTTGCAGCGCCCCCGGCGGAGGTTTGGGGCGACCGCATCATCCAATTCCAGGATGCTCCCATGCCGGAAGTGATCGAGCAGTTGCAACGTTTGTTCCCGGTCAAGGTCCGGTTGGGCAATGAAGGTCTGGCGAAGTGTCAACTCAGCGCGACGTTCGAGGATGAACCGATCGACTACATCCTGCGTGTTATTGCGGATACGTATGAGTTGACCTTGACGGAGGAAACACCCGGTTCCTATGTCCTCGATGGCGCGGGTTGTTGATCATCGCGTGGTGCTCGCAGCGCTTTTGCTGTTGCCCTGCGTACTGTTCGGTCAGCCCATCCTGAAACGGTCCGTGCGGGTCGATGCCACGCGGCTCCGGCTCTCGGATGCCCTATCCCTGGTCGCGCGGGAAGGCGGTTTCAAGCTGAGCTACAATGCAGCGGTGATCAATGGCGACAGCCTTGTCACGGTGGCTGTTGATGGCACGGTCGAGAATGCATTGCATGCGTTGGTCGGACAGCGCTTCCTGCTGAAGGAAACGGGCAACCACATCATCCTGTTGGACAAAGGCGGGGCGCGTCGGAAGTTCGAGATCGCAGGCAGTGTCTTCGACGCTGGCTCCGGCGGGCCTGTGGCCAATGCATCGGTCCACGAGGTGGATGGCAAGAACGTCACTTCCACCGATGCATTGGGAACGTTCCGTTTGGAGGTTTCCGGCGAACGTGATCGCACCGCCGTCCTGGTCATGCGCAAGGAATACCACGACACCGTGGTCTATGTGGGCCGCGATGGGAAGTTCGATCGTCTTGGGCTGAAGAAGCGCTCGGTCGTGGAGCATGTCGATCCCATTTGTCTGCACGAACGCTGTGGTGTGGAGGACCTTGGTGTTGCACGCCTGCTGGTCTCAAACGAACAATTGGCGGGTTCCGCGAACCTTGCCATCGAGGAACACCGCAAGTGGCAGGTCGCGTTGATACCCAATGTGAGCACCAACGGTGATATAGCAGGAGCCGTCGTGAACAATTTCTCGCTGAACGTCCTCGCGGGCTACTCGCGCGGCCTTGAAGGCTTCGAGGTCGGCGGCGTGGCGAACATCGAAAGCCGGGATGTGAAGGGCATGCAGATCGCCGGTCTCACGAACCTGGTCGGTCGCAATACGAACGGTGTACAGATCGCTGGTGCCATCAACCACACCATGCGCACGCTGGAAGGGGTGCAGATCGCCGGGCTCGGCAACACGGTGTGGGATACGCTCTCCGGCGTGCAGATCGCCGGCGGTGCCAATGTTGTGAAAGGTGGCCTGCGCGGTACGCAGATCTGCGGGGCATGTAATGTGGCCACGCAGAATGTCGATGGGGTCCAGATAGCCGGTGGCGTCAACGTGACACCGATGGATGTGCGGAAGACCCAGATCGCCGGTGCCGCGAACTACGCGCGGAGCGTGTCCGGTGCACAGTTCGCCTGCGGGGTGAACGTGGCGCGCGATTCGGTAGGCGGCGGTCAGATCGGTTTCGCTGCCAACTACGCGCGTTATGTCAGTGGGGGGCAGGTTTCCTTCGGTGTCAACGTCGTTCCTGACGAGGTCACGGGCGGTCAGGTCGGTTTCGGGTTGAACTATGCTGGTTCGCTGGCAGGAGGTCAGTTCACCTTCGGAATGAACGTGGTAAGCGGTAGGGCAGAGGGTGGACAAGTGGGCACCGTGAATTTCGCCCGGCATTGCGAGGGTGGGCAATTCGGGATCATCAACCTGAGCGATTCGATCACCGGCGTTCCGATAGGCTTCCTCAGCGTATCGCGCAATGGCTATCATCAGTTCGATATCTCGACCACGGAAGTCCTTCCGATGACCTTCACTATCCGCACCGGTGTGCGGGTCTTCCACAACATGCTGTTCTGGTCGCCAGGTGTGGGTGCCGATGGCGCATGGGGTTTCGGCTACGGCTTTGGCAGCGCGCCGCAGCTGGGTAAGAACAGTTCGTTGGAGATCGAAGTTTCCGGTGAGCAGGTCGTGGAGCAACGTGCGTGGGTGGATGCCGTGAACATCGTCGGACGTTTCGGGGTGCGCTTCGCCTACACGCTCGCCGACCGTATCACCGTCTTCGCCGGTCCCAGTTTGAATACGTTGGCTTCAGACTGGACCGATAGCGAAGGGAATTACCTGAGCGGGATCCCGCCCAAGGAGACGTTCTATGACCGGACGCATGGCGATGTCCGCCTGCAAAGCTGGGTCGGCTACCGCCTTGGGGTGGGGGTGCGGTTCTAGTTGCTTTTCCTGGCAGCAAGTGGATGGACATACCCGGCCGGGAACGGTCCCTGCCGGTCATCCTGTCCGTACATGTCCATCAGCCCGGCAGGAATTTCTTCGCCTGGAGTAGGGGTATTCAAAGGTCCGGTTGTCCTACCCACAACAGACCACCACGACCATGGAATACCGCCTCTTACGAACCGCGTTGCTGCTTCTTTTCATCACCTTGTCCGGCCATCTTCTGGCCCAGGTGAATCTCCAGACCGTGCGCGGAACCGTCCTGGATACCGACACGCGCCAACCGTTGATCGGGGCAACGATCGTGGTGGTCGGATCCGATCCGCAGCTTGGGTCCACCGCCGACCTCGACGGCCGTTTCGCGATCGCCGGTGTACCGACCGGTCGCCTGGACCTGGTGGTGAAGATGCTCGGTTTCGAGGATCAGCGGCTTACGAACCTGCTCCTTACCAGCGCCAAGGAACTGGTGGTCGAAGTCCGGATGACGGAGTCCATGCAGCAACTGCAGGAGGTAACCATCAAGGCCAACGAGCGCAAGGACCAGGTGCGCAACGACATGGCCACGGTGAGCGCACGACGCATCAGCGTCGAGGAGACTTCGCGTATCGCAGGCGGGATCAATGATCCAGCGCGTATGGTGGGAACATTCCCCGGTGTCGCAGGTGATCCGAGCGGGAACAACACGGTCGTCGTTCGCGGCAATTCCCCAAAAGGAGTGCAATGGAGGTTGGAAGGAGTGGAGATCCCCAACCCGAACCACTTTGCTGATGACGGCAGCACCGGAGGGCCGATCAGCGTGCTGAACAGCGACATGATCGACGATTCGGAATTCTATACCGGAGCCTTCGCGGCGGAATACGGTAATGTGTACAGCGCGGTATTCGACATGCGCCTCCGAAATGGTAACGATCGCAAACGGGAGTACACGTTGAAGGCGGGTGTGCTGGGTACGGACCTCACCGCCGAAGGCCCACTACCGGGGATCAACGGTGGATCTTACCTCGCGAACTACCGGTACAGCACGCTCGCTTTGCTGGATCAAGCCGGTATCGTTGATTACAACGGCGTTCCGAAGTACACCGACGCGGCGTTCAAGGTGAACCTCCCGAGCAAGGAACTGGGCAACTTCTCGGTATTCGGGATCGGCGGCCGGAGCAGCATTCTGGAAGAGGATAGGGGAGTTGCGGAGGATACCCTTTTCTCCCGTGCTGATTTCGGGTCGCGTATGGGTGTAGTGGGCCTCACCCACACGAAACCATTGGGTGAGAACAGCTTCCTGTACAGCGTGGTCTCCCTCAGCGGCAACGGTAGCAGCACCGATTATCAAGAATCGCCATCTCCCGGCGAAGCCCCACTGGAGTTGCGTCATGTGGATGACCTCGCGAAGTGGACGGTGCGCGCCAACACGACCTTGAACACCCGGTTGAACGCGAACCACAAGCTGCGTAGTGGCCTCATCGTTTCCATGGAGAGGTTCCGCATGCTTTCGCGAAGCTGGGACACCGATACCGAAAGCATGGAGACCGAGCTCGATCGCACGGGAGAGGCAACGACCGTTCAAGCGTTCACGAACTGGAAATGGCGGTGGAACGAGCAATGGTCCCTGACCAGTGGTGTGCATATGCTCTATTATGACCTGAACAAGGCTGTGAGCGTTGAACCGCGTGTCGCGGTGCGTTACCAGGTACGACCGGACCGGGCGTTCACGTTCGGCACCGGCCTGCACGCCAAGACCGAGGCGTTGATGACCTACATGGCGCAGGATGTGGATGCGCAGGGCAACATCTTCATGCCGAATACCGGCCTTGGTCTCACCCGCGCGGCACATGCGGTCGTGGGCTATGAGCAACTGCTGGCCGAGGACATCCAACTGAAGGCGGAAGCCTACTACCAGCACCTGTACGATCTTCCTGTGGAGAACGATCCCACGAGTTCGTTCACATCCAACAATTCCGAAGCCTGGTTCACCAACAAACCGCTCGTGAACGAAGGCATCGGGTACAACCGTGGTGTGGAATTGAGCATCGAGAAGTTCTTCACGCACGGCTACCATTTCATGGCCACCGGTTCGTTGAGCGAGTCGAAGTACAAGGCGCTGGACGATGTGTGGCACAACTCGCGGTTCAACATCCGCACGGTAGGGAACGTCCTGGCCGGAAAGGAATGGAAGTTGGGGGTTGGGAAGAGCAAGGACCGCACGCTCCTGACCGGTTTCCGCTACTCCGTCCAAGGCGGGCAGTACAGCACGCCGATCGACCTGGAGGCCAGCATTGCGACGGACTCGCAGGTGGAAAGCACACCGGTCTGGAGCGTGAAGGGCGCAGCGATCCACAAACTGGATCTGGTCGTCAGTTACCGTGTCGGCAGGCCGAAAGTGGGCCACGAGTTCAAGGTGGATGTCCAGAACGTGCTCAATTCGAACACAGCGGTGTACACCTACTACGACAGACGGACGAATACGATCAAGGAGGTTCCGCAACTGGCGCTGTTGCCGGTCCTGCAGTACACGCTTAGGTTCTGATCGGGTCGACGGGGCAGGGGATCGTCGGTCGGGCGGTGGATCAAGTGACCGCCGGCTGCTGCTTGACCTTGCGTTTGCGGGGCAATGTGGATGGATCGGCGACCCGGCGGTACCCATTCCGGTGCAGTGCGTTGAACTGCTCAGGAGCGAGTTCGCTGAAATAGAATGAATCCACCTCGGACCGAACGGATGGAGCCTGATCATGACGTTCAAGCTGATCGATGGATCTTAGGAGCAGGTCAGCCCCCATGCGGCATAGGGTGAGTTGGATGTCCACGTAGCCCTCACCGGCCTTGGGTTCATACCGCTGCTGCAGGATGATCTCCCCGGTATCCAACGTCGCGTCGATCTTGTGACAGGTCACACCGATGAGATCGGTGAGGCCATAGTAGAGGCACCAGAACGTGGAGCGCATTCCGCGGATCTCCGGCGCTACGCCATGGTGAACGTTCAAGGTGCCCAGCTTCGCCAAGGTGAAGACCTCGGGTTTCAGGATCCCAGCGCCTGCTTGCACGATGATGTCCGGCTGGAATTCTTCGATCCACCTTCGGCTCGGCCCATCGTTCACCGCGTTCACGGAAGCTCCCGGTAGTGATCGCGGATCGACAGCAGGGAGTTCACTGCGGATCGACCGATCCAACCTTTCGATCGCGCGGAGCCAATGGTTCGGCCCATCGCGCAGTTCCACCAACCGTCTTTTGCAGCGCACCAGGAAAGTGACCTTCGGTCGCGGCCGGTGGACCGACAGCAGAAAGTAGTCATGCTGCGGGCCTTCGCTGATCAAGCGCCGGATCGTGTACTCGTCCACAGCACCGCGCGGTTCCGCTGTATAGATCAGGATCCTCATTTGCTGAATGAAGCGATCTGGTGGTGCATGGTGGGCAACGAGATCGTGGGATAGAGCCCGATGCGATCATGCAAATAGCCGCTTGCGCTGTCGGTGGGTTGCTGGTAGTCGACCGCGCACTGGTACCGATAGCCGAGATCGAAAGCAGCCCTGGCCAGTTCCGGTGCATAGCTGCCGTCCGGATAGCCGACGGAATCGATCGTCCTACCGGTCACCCGTTCGAGATAGTCCTTCGATCGTTCCAACTCGTCCATGCCCGCCGCAAGGGACATCCGCCCCAGGTTGTTGTGGAACATCCCGTGGGAACCAACGCGCACCCAGTGGGAATGCGAGACCTCACGGATCTCGTCATCCGTCATCAAACGAAAATAGTCCTGTAGGTCGGGATCGGAGAGATCGACACCGCTGAGGCGAAGAAGCGTGTCCTTGAGTTCAATGGCGGTGTCCGTGCCCATGAAGCAGCTGTTCCTGATGTGGGATCGCAACTCGGGAAATCGGCCTTGGGTACCGCGCTCGAATTCCAGTCCGTTGAAAACGATGGATGGCGCTTGGATCCTCGGACCGCAGATGTCGAGGAGGTCGGCCCAGAGTATGTCCTCGCCGATCGTGTTGAGCCCCGTGATGAAGAACGTAGCCGGGCATTCGTGCTTCTCCAGGACCGGCAAGGCGTAGGTCAGGTTATTGCGGTAACCATCGTCGAAGGTGATGGCGACGTTGAGGCGGTCCCTCCGTAAGCCGCGCCCGTCGCAGAGGTCGCTCAGGTGCAGAACGTTGTATTCGCGCTTGAAAAAGGCCACCTGCCGTTCGAAATTGGACTGGCTGAAGAACCGGAGATTGAGGTCCATCCGCTCGCGCTGGTCGATGCCATGGTACATGATGATGCACGACTTGCCGCCTATTGGGCGGGTCTTCCATGCACCCATGGAGATGAGCCTGCGTTTGATCCGTTCAAGCATTTCGGCCGGTCCTATTCACACACATGGCGATGGACGTGAAAATAACGATCATGGGGTGGACCGTACCAGGTCGGGTAGTGGCGTACTACGCGAGCCACCTTGGCCACACCATCGGAAGCTGCTTCAGAGGATCCGGCGAATGGTCCGCAACCGATGTGTGTAGGCGCCGTCCTCCGCGTTGTAGATCCCTTGCTGGTCCAGTTTGTCGATACGAACGCGACCACTGGCGTGCGCTACACGAAGGTCCCCCTCATCATTCCGGGTCAGCACCATGCCGACATGGACGATCTTCCCATCGGCATTATCGAAGAAGACAAGGTCACCCGGTTCGCAGAGGTCCAGCAGTTCCACTGGATCTCCTTCTTCCGCTTGTTGCTTCGCATCCCTGGGCAGGTAGATGCCCATCAGGATGAACACCATCTGCGTTAGTCCGCTGCAATCGACACCGGAAGGCGTGCGACCGCCCCACAGGTACGGTGCACCCAGGAATGTGTGCAGGTAGAGTTCCAGCAGGTCCGCGCGTTCCAGATCCGGCTTGTGGTTGGTCACAGCGCTTACGGGCACACGGCTGTCTTCCCAGAGGATGGTGCCGTCCTGGTAGAAGGGCACTACGCCACCGTAGGGTACAAGGACCTGCCGTTCGCCCAGGTCCACCAACGTGTTCAAGTCGATCACACGCAGATCGGGGTCGTAGTTCGGCGTTAGGCAGGGCACCATCTGTTTGTTGTCCACCCAGCCTTCGTACCCGTCATGATCGAAGCGAAGTCGGCTCCACTTCTCATTGCGTTCGATCACTTCGGCCGTTTCGCCGAAGAGCCACTGGCTGACCATTTCGGAACGATGGTCGGCCTCCTTGCGGACCGGCACGATGGAGAGGGGGCAGATGACGGAGGGCATGGACGGTGGATGGAATGGTCAGATGTTCTCGATCACAATGGCGCTCGCCCCGCCGCCGCCGTTGCAGATACCGGCAGCCCCGTATCTGGCTCCGTTCTGCTTCAACACGTTGATGAGCGTAACGATGATGCGTGCACCGCTGCACCCGAGCGGGTGGCCAAGGGCAACAGCGCCGCCGTTCACGTTCACCTTGGCCGGGTCGAGGTCCATCAACTTCATGTTCGCCAGGCCCACCACGGAAAAGGCCTCGTTCAACTCGAAGTATTGGATGTCGCTCATCTTCAAGCCGGCCTTGGCGACAGCGCGGGGCACGGCGATGGCCGGCGCTGTCGTGAACCACTCCGGCGCTTGCTCGGCATCGGCATAACCGATGACCTTGGCCAGCGGCTTGAGGCCAAGTTCCTTCGCCTTGTCCGCGCTCATCAATACCAAGGCTGCGGCACCGTCGTTGATCGCGCTCGCATTGGCAGCGGTAACGGTGCCCTCCTTGGTGAACACGGGTTTCAGGGTCGGCATCTTCTCGAAGTTCGCGGCCTTGAATTGCTCGTCTTCGGCGAATACCACATCGCCCTTGCGCGTCTTCACGGTCACCGGGACCACTTCGTCCTTGAATTTCCCTGCCTTCCAGGCATTGGCCGCACGGGTATAGCTCTCGATGGCGAACGCATCCTGTTGTTGGCGCGTGAACCCGTGCTCCTTGGCGGTGTTGTCCGCGCTGACGCCCATGGCGGTCTGGTGGTACACATCGGTGAGGCCGTCCTTCCCGATACCATCGATCAGCTGGCCATTCCCGAATCGGTATCCGTATCGGGCCTGCTCCATGTAGAACGGGGTGCGGCTCATGTTCTCCATTCCACCTGCCACGACCACTTCACTATCGCCCAAGAGGATGTCCTGGGTGGCCATGATCGTCGCCTTCATCCCGCTGGCGCACACCTTGTTCACGGTCGTGGCTTGCACACTATCCGGCAAACCGGCGAATTTGGATGCTTGACGGGCAGGAGCCTGTCCCAGATTGGCTTGGAGAACGCTGCCCATGATCACCTCGGTGACGGCTTTCGGGTCGATACCGGCTTTTTCAATGGCCCCCTTCACAGCGGCAGCACCGAGCTGTGTAGCAGGGACCTCGGCAAGGCTTCCGCCGAAACTTCCGATGGGTGTGCGTACTGCGGAAACGATGACGACTTCGCGGGCCATGAGGAAAAGCGTTAAGGTTGGTTTGAACGGGCGCAAAGGTAGCAAGCTCGAATAGAGCGATCGTCTATATTTGCCGCCCCGCCGACCGTGGTGGAGCACCTGAGGAGAGGTGGGTGAGTGGCTTAAACCAGTAGTTTGCTAAACTGCCGTACGGGTTATTCTGTACCGGGGGTTCGAATCCCCCCCTCTCCGCGAAAATCCCGGGAACCCGCGAATGGCGCGGGTTCCGGGAAAAACGGGGGTAGAACCGGGGCAATTCCGGGGCAGTTTCAGGACGCGGGGCACGTCTCCGCTGAGTTATTGGCGATGCTGAGGAACGTGAACCGCTTGGCGAAAGGCTACACGCCGGCGCGGCTGTGTACCGGCAAGGAGTGGGTCATCAAATTCTATTGTGTTGACCCCCAGACCGGGAAACGCAAGCGGCACCGAGAGAAGCTCAATCACATCCCCGACGTGAAAACGCGGAGGGAGTACGCGAAACAGCGGATACAGGAGATCAACGGGCTACTGGCCCTGGGATGGAATCCTGATACCGACACGGCGTTGGCGCATGTCGGGAAGTCGGTCCAAACCGCAGCTGAGGAATTCCTCCGGTCCAAGGTCCGCCTGAAACGCAGGAAGGACACGATGCGCAGTTACCGCAGCAACATCGACATATTGCTGACCTGGTTGCGCGCGACACCAACGCCCGACCTGCCGGTGGAAGCTTTCAATGCCGATATGGCTCGCGCATACATGCAGTGGCGGTTCGAAGAGTGTGAACTGTCTCCGAAGAGCTTCAACAACAACCATACGTTCTGCATCACCCTGTGGAATTGGTTCGCAGAAAAGGGCTACGTCAAGGACAACCCGTTCAGTGTGGTCAAGAAGAAGGAGCTGGATCCGGAGGAATCGAACAAGCGACCACCCGAAGGCCTGGAACGGGCGATCATCCGGAAGTACATGGAGGAGCACACGCCACGGTTCTTCACGTTCTGCTTGCTGTGCTTCCACATGGCCATCCGGCCCAAGGAAGCGTTCATGCTGATGCCGCAGCACATCAACCTTGACATCCAGACCATATTGATCCCGCGGGACATCGCAAAGAACAAGCGAACGATGGGCGTGGCGATACCGGATGTAATGATGCCGCAACTGCGAGCGTTGGATATCGCTTCGCAGAATCCATCGCACTATGTCTTCAGTACGGATTTCGAGCCAGGCTCGGTATTGAGGGACAGTCGCTATAGTGGGAAGGCATGGAGCAGGATGCGCGAGGCCACGGGGCTGAGCACGGACGTCACGATGTACCAGCTCAAGCACGCCGGCGGCGAACAGCTATCACGCGACGGGGTGGGAGGGGTCGATCTGATGAACCATTTCCGGCACCACGACCTGAGCGAAACCAGTACGTATGTGAAAAGGGCCTATAAGGAAGGCGTGCGACCGGTGATCACCAAGGCGACCCGGTTCTGATCACTCGAACACGTGCCTTAGCACCGTGATCTTCTCACCGTCGCAGCTCATCCAGACCTTGAAGTGCATGCGGAGCAGGGCGCCGAAGCCATTCTGTGAATCGACGTACCCGAGGTAGGAGTACTCGTCGTTCTCGAACTGGACCATGTTGTCCTGGTAGCCGGAGAACTCGGCCGTGGCGGGGCTCTTGAGCTGGGCCTTCACATATTGCTCAGCGGCGATGGCCAGGTCCACGCCATCGCACTTCTCTTTGGCCATCGCTTCGTCCACCATGGCGTCGACTTGCGCACGGTTCGCGGCCTTCATGGAGTCCAGCGTAGCCTGCTCGGCGGGTGAAACCGGGCCCTTGGGCGGCGGCATGTAGTAGTTGACCTTGCCATCCTTGGGCCAGATCATGATGACGAAGAGCACGACCAGAACACCACCGATCGCGAGAAGGAGACGTCTTTCACCGCTCATGGCTTCACGGCATCACATACTCCACCGGATTGAACACCCCCGCTCCGGCGCCATGCGTGGCCACCTGCGCGTTGTCCACGAATATCTTTAGGGTGCTCGCGCCGGTGTTGTTCGAGAGTTGGGCACCGATGGTGTTGCCGGCAACTGCGGTCGTAGTGATCGTGGTGTCGCCGTTCACCCAGCCGTCGAACACCTGTTGGTGGGTGCTCACGTGCAGGTAGTAGGTGCCCGAACACATCGCCTCGATGCGGACGGCATGGGCCGTGGGCGTAGGGGTAGGCGTGGGAGCTGGTGGATCATCCTCCTTCTTGCACCCGGTCACCAGCATGGCGGCCAGCATGGCGAAGTACATCGTTCTCATGGTGTGAAATAACGTAGCAGGATCACCGCAATTACCATGCTGTGAACAACTCGCCGTACCTACTTGTGGGTACCTGCGAGCGTTTCTTCCAGCGTGGGCAGCTTCTTCAGCACGTCACCAGCCTTCAACTCGTTCA
>DEQO01000189.1 GCA_002360495.1 Flavobacteriales bacterium UBA3364 | reverse complement strand
TTCTGGGTGGCGCGCATGATCATGGCGGGCATGGAGTACAAGCAGGAAGTGCCCTTCAAGAACGTGTACCTCACGGGCATCGTGCGCGACAAGCAGGGTCGGAAGATGAGCAAGAGCCTGGGCAACAGTCCCGACCCGCTGGAGCTGATCGAGAAGTTCGGCGCCGATGGCGTGCGCGTGGGCATGCTGCTCACCAGTCCCGCCGGCAACGACCTGCCCTACGACGATTCGCTCTGCGAACAGGGCCGCAACTTCAGCAACAAGATCTGGAACGCGTTCCGCCTGGTGAAAGGCTGGAGCGTTGCGCAGCTGGAACAACCCGCGGCGAACGCGGCGGCCGTGGCCTGGATGCGCAGCCGTGTGGAACGCACCACCACGGAGCTCAACGGGCTGTACGATCAGTTCCGCATCAGTGAGGCCTTGATGACCACGTACAAGCTGATCTGGGACGACCTATGCAGCTGGTACCTGGAGAGCATCAAGCCCGCCTTTGTGGACGGTGCGTCGCAACCCATCGATGCCGCCACCTACGAGGCCACCGTAGCGCTGTTCGAGGATGTGCTGAAGCTGCTGCATCCGTACATGCCGTTCCTCACCGAGGAGTTGTGGCACCACCTGCGTGAACGCAAGGCAGGAGAGGATATCATTGTGGCCGCGTGGCCGATAGGTGGTGAAGGCGATGCGAAGCTGGAGGCCGAGGTGCAGCATGCCTTCGATCTGGTGACCGCGGTGCGCAACACGCGCAACGAGCGTGGCATGAGCCCGAAGGAAGCGCTGGACGTGCAGGTGAAAGGCGCCGCCCCAATGCGTGCCGCCGTGGCTTCATTGGTGAACAAGCTGGCCAACGTGGGCACGCTCAATGCGGTGGAGAAAGCCAGCGAAGGCAGCATCACCTTCCTGGTGGGCACCACCGAGTACGCCATCGACCTGGGCAGCAACGTGGATCCCGCCGCCGAAGCGAAGAAAGCCGAGGAGGAGCTGAACTACCTGCGTGGTTTCCTCAACAGCGTGGACAAGAAGCTCAGCAACGAGCGTTTCGTGAGCGGTGCGCCAGCGCAAGTGCTGGAGAACGAGCGCAAGAAGAAGGCCGATGCCGAAGCCAAGATCAAGGCGCTGGAGGAGCGGTTGGCGGTGTTGAAGTAGTTCCGATCTGTGCAACGCGTGGACCACTTGCATCCTATCAAGTGATGAAGTTCCACATGCTCGCCATCGCGCTTATACTCGGTCCGGTCACCGGTCTCCGGGCACAGGAGGAAGGTGTGCGCTCGTTCTCTGCGCGTGTGATCGATCGCACGAACGACGAACTACTTCCATTCGTTAAGGTTCAGCTTGAGGGCTCAACGATATCGGCCCTGACCGATGAGAACGGGGTGGTCAGCCTTGATATACCTGTCAATAACACAGGCGAGCAGTGCTATCTGACGATCACATACGTTGGCTATCAACCGATGCGCTATCGGGTGCCTCGCTCGAACAAGGGCCGCCTGCGAACGATCGAACTGCGACGGGTCAAGTTCGACATGAGGAACCCTCCAGTCATTCGTTACGGCAAGGATGGCCCTCCTCCGTTGATCGAGAAATGACCTCATTGGTAAGGGCCAGCAGGCGCTCCTAGTTCGATGGCATGGTGCCAAGGTGCCGACGCTATTATCTTGTGCAGAAGCGATCGACGGGATCGCCGTCACACACCATGACCGCATCGGATATCGCCTGGCACATGCGTCTTTATGCCGCGGGGTTGCGCCACGAGTGGATCACGCCGAACGCTTTGCTCTATGCCTGGGAGAGCGACCTGCTCACCGTGAGCCCCGAGGGACATGTGTGCGAGGTGGAGATCAAGATCAGCCGGCAGGACCTGAAGCACGACCTGCTGAAACCGAAGCACAGCCAAGGGTTGCTGATGAACGGCAGCTTCCCGGTGAAGTCCACCGGTAAGGGCCTGACCACGGGCGAGGCCTATGAAGCGGCCCGACGCAAGGCCGGCGCCGAGCGGATCCGGCGGCCCAACTACTTCTGCTTTGCGATGCCTTGTCGGGTATACCGCACCGAACCGCGCATCGTCATCCCGCGCTATGCAGGGGTGTACACCGTGGATGAACAGGGACGGGTGTTCGAGGAAAGAAGGCCTATCCAACTGCATACCGAACGGATCGGCCACGATGACCTCCTGGGTCTGGCGAGACGCATGCACCACCGATATTGGGACGAGATCCGGCGGGCGCGGCACAATGCCGTGCACTTGGTCGGTCAGCATGGACCCGATCACGGCGATGAGCATCAACGCGATGCAGCCCAGCACGATGAAGAGCTCGGGATGGACACGGCGTAGCAGTGCGTTCATGAAAACGGGGAATGGTACCGCAAGCACCACTCCTCGTGAGTCCTGCATGCGAAGGCACGAAGAAGCTTCCCTTACGCGAGGGGTCAGGGCCTCCCACCCTGCGCCTTCCGGCGTTCCATCATCTTCGCCTTCTTCTCCGCACGCTTCTGCTCCCAGGCGGCGTACTGTTCGGGCGTGAGCACCGAACGCATCTCGGCCTCGTGCTTCTCACGGATGGCCTTCATCTGCTCGGCCTCGTACAGGAAGATCGCCTCCAGTCTGGTGCGCTGTTCGGCATTCAGCCCCAGTTCTGTGGCCATGCGCTCGGCGCGCTTGGTGGCGATCTCCTTGGGGTCGCGGCCCTCAGGGCCTTGTGCGAACGTGGTACCGGCCAGCAACAGGGCCGCAATGATCATCACCTTCTTCATGGTTCCTGGTTTTATTCATCTGACACGGATAACGGGCCAGGGTTCGAACGCGGGCCGGACCATTAACAGTTGTTGGCAGGCGCATGCATCCCGCGGGACGGTAGCGTATCCGTAACACGTTCGCGCTCTCCCGATGATCGCGGGCGAGCACGATCCAGTGCCCTTGCCGGGCACCACGTGGTGAACCGGTTCAGGGCAATTGCTGCAGCCTGGTCGCCGTAGGCACTACACCTCCGATGGTCTGCAGGATGATGTCGCGGTCGTTGTTGGCACCGGTGTAGCGTACAATGCCGTCCAGGTTGATGTCCGCGCCGAGGTAGCCTGTTACGCTGTTAGTGGGGGTTATCCCACCAACGGCCTGCAGCACCGCATCGCGGTCGTTGTTCTGGCCGGTGTACTTCACCACGCCATCGAAGTTGGCATCGCCGGGCCACAGGCCATATACCGTTCCCACGTTCTTGCGTGCATCAACACCAAACATGGGCAGCAAGGTGTGGCGGAAGTTGAACAGTGGTCTACCCAGATAGGACTGATCGTTATGGATGAAGTAGGGTTGCTCGGTCATGATGCCAAGGTGGTTGCGATGCCGGATGGCGACATGGTAAACGCCGGCCGGCACAGCAGCAAACAACCAGTTCGACGTGCCGTTCGCCTCCACCACATCACCATCCCGCTGGATCACGGCTGCCTTTGAATAGACCACCGTGCCCGGAGCGTTCTGTGCGCGCAGCTCCACCACCACCCAGTCCACTATGGCATTGTTGCCTGTAACGGCCAGCGTGGTGGGGGGGATGGCAGGGTTCAATGGCATGCCGACGTATTGGTACCCGAGCGCCGTGTACGGTTCCGTGAGCGGGATCAGGTTGGCGGCACGCAGCCCATCGGTCATCAATGTGCCACTGGGCAGTGCACCGGTCAGCGCTGCTTGCATCCGGAAGTAAATGCCACAGTTCGTGGGGCTCTCCGGCACTGTTATAGTTCCCGGGTCGGTACAATGGAACACATCGCCAGCACCGTAACAACCGTTGGGTGCCCCGGAGTTCCAGATCCGCACCGCATAGGTAGTGCCGAAAGGAAGCGGCGTGTTGAAGCGCCACACCCCCGGCGCTGGTTGGGACCAGTCTGCTGCTAGACTGCCGGTCACTTCGAAGCCTTGAAGGCCCGTGATCATGTAGGTATTGTACCCGCAAGGGGACGTGTTGCCCGGTGCGCCTGCAATGGTGAACAAACCGTTCCAATAAAGTTCCACGGCATTGCCACCGCAAGCGTTCTCGAACCATACCTCGGGCCACATGGCCACATGGATGAAATAGAACGCACTGGAAAAGGCCACACAGCCTTGGGCATCCGTTACCTGTAGCTCCACTGGTGGTTCCAGTACGGTCGGCGTGGTGGGCAACACCGTGCTGAAGGGCCCGTTCTGGAAGCTCTGTGTGGACCACGAAGCCCCGTTCATGCCCGTGAACTGGAGCTGGTACGGAGGTGTGCCGCCTGACAGGACGATGTTCGCCAATGGACCTTGCTGAAAGCAAGTGGCAGAGAGCGTGAACGATCCGATCTGGCATTGTGCCCGGAGCGCGACGGGCATGGCCCAACAGGCCAAAAGGATGAGCGTTGGTCTCATGGTACTTGTTGGATACGCACTGCCGTCGGCACCACTCCCCCGATGGTCTGCAGGATGATATCGCGGTCGTTGTTGGCACCGGTGTAGCGCACATTGCCGTCCATGTTGATGTCCGCACCGAGGTAACCGGTTGCTGTGTTAGTGGGGGTTATCCCACCCACGGCCTGCAGCACCACATCGCGATCGTTGTTCTGTCCGGTGTACTTCACGATCCCATTGAAATTGGCATCACCTGGCCAGAGCGTTAGTATGCCATTGTTGTTCTTGCGCGCCTCATTCCCGTAGGTGGCCGTGGCCGAATTGGTGAAGTCGATGGTGGTGGGTGTTGCTGATAAGGTCACTGGAGAGAAGGTCATGCAGCCGAGGTGGTTGCGGTGGCGGATGGCAATGCGGTAGGGGCCGGAGGGCAGGGTGAAGGACAGCGCGGATGTGCCGTCAAGGGCCACCACATCGCCATCGCGCTGAAGCAAAGCGCTGCGGCTGGCGAGCACAGTGCTCGGTTCCAAGGCATCGCGGAGCTCCACCACCACCCAATCCACAATGGCGTTGGGGCCCGTTAGAGCGAGCACAGCGGCCCCAAGGCGCCGCCCCCCTTCGGGGGGAACGGCGCGCAGCGCCTTCGGGGGGGACGACGAGCGCCGCCGGGCCGCCCCAAGGCGCTGCCCCCCTTCGGGGGGAACGGCGCGCAGCGCCTTCGGGGG
>DEQO01000001.1:17096-36033 GCA_002360495.1 Flavobacteriales bacterium UBA3364 | reverse complement strand
AGTTGGTGCGCAATGCCGTGGTACACGATGTGCGCAGCGCGATGCGCAAGCAGGCCGACTACGTGCGGTCGGTGGCCGATGGCGATGCGGTGATCCTGGTGGGCAGCGGTTTCCAGCTGATGAAGCCGCGCGTTCCAGTGGGGATCGTCGGCGCCCCACAGCGCATGACCGCCCGCTTCACCGATCTGCGTGGGCAGGTGGAGTTGAAGTGGGACAGCGTGCATGGCGCCCGCGGCTATCAGGTGTGGATGACCGACAAGGACCCCGCGCAAGGCGCTGCCTGGGAGGCCATCGGGTACACCACGCGTGTGCGGCACCTGGTCACGGACCTGGAGAGCTACAAGGCGTACTTCTTCTGTGTGAGCGCGATCGGCGCGGCGGGTGAAGGAGCCCAGAGCGACCCGGCGTTGGGGCGCGCCATGCCGTGTGCCCTGCCCGCACCGCATGTGCTGGCTTGCCGGTAGAGCCCAACGACGTACATTGCACCTCGCGGGTCCGAAGCAGGAGCGGATAGTGCAACCCGATAAGGGTTGGCCATGAGGTTGGATGGAGAGGGTGTGTTTGGACGACCAGCCCGTTTCTCGAACATTCTTCACCCATGGATACCATTCGATCGCTCTGCAGCTTGTTCGGTGTGGCGTGTGCACTACTAGCGCATGCGCAAGGCCCCGGCGAACTCGATCCCTCGTTCGGCACGGACGGGATCGTATTCGCCAACATCGGCAACAGTCTGGATGATGCACGCGATGTGATCGTGCAACCCGATGGGAAGATCCTTGTGCTGGGCACATGCATACCAGGATCGGGCAGTGGCTCGCTGGCCTTGCAACGCTATACGGCCACAGGAGCGTTGGACCCCACCTTCAATGGAACGGGCCGCTTGGTCTGCGGATTCTACGGCGTAGGCTGGTGGTCCTTCGGGCAGGCGTTGGCCCTGCGGCCCGACGGGCGCATCCTGGCTGCGGGCCGCTCATCGGGACCACCCAACACGCGCATCGCCATCATGGGCATCATGCCCGATGGCACCATGGATACCAGCTGGGGCGATGAAGGGCAGGCGGTGACCGACGTGAGCACCACTACCGATGACATCACCGCGATCGCGCTGCAAGATGATGGGAAGCTGGTGGCGGCTTGCCTGCGGGGCAGTAACTACACGGTGGTGAGGTACCTCACGGATGGCAGCTTGGATCCGAGCTTCGGAGGCGATGGTATCGTGCTGGACGATTTCGGCGGCGGCAGCAATGCGGTCTACGATGTGACCATCGACGCCGATGGGCGCATTGTTGTCGCAGGCTACCGCTACCTCTCATCGAACCAGGACTTCGCGGTGGCGCGCTATCTGCCCGACGGCACCTTGGATGCTTCGTTCGGTGGCACCGGCAAGGTGTACACCAACATGGGCACCGCTTATGACAAGGCCAGCGCGGTGGCGATCCTGCCCGATGACCGGATCCTGGTGGGCGGTACCGTGAGCACCGCATCCAACGGCGAAGCAGGGCTGGCCATGTACCTCCCCGACGGAACGCTCGATACCGATTTCAGCACGGACGGGATCCAGGTGAGCGCGATCGGCAGCAGCAATGAAGTCTTCAACGGCATGGCCGTGCAACCAGACGGTGGCATCGTGCTTACGGGCGTCACCGGCACCGCGCCCGATCAGCAGATCATCATCGCGCGGTTCCTGCCCGGCGGCGCTCCCGATCCCTCCTTCGGCATCGGCGGTGTTCGAACGATCGATCCGCAGAGCGGCACCCACATCGGCAACGCGGTGGCCTTGCAAGGCGATGGTCGCATCGTGGTGGCCGGCACCACGGTGGATGGCACCCTATCGGAGTTCAATGTGGTGCGTTGCAATGCCGATGGGTCGATGGATGCGACGTTCGCCGGGGATGGCACCATCGTATCGGACATGCTCGCCAGCGATGACGAAGGGCAGGCCGCCGCGCTCCTGCCCGATGGCGACATCCTCGTTGCCGGATGGACTTATGAAGGGGGAAGGCAGGTGATGTATGTGGCCCGTTTCAATGCCGATGGCAGCCGCGACCTGGCTTTCGGTGCGGGCGGCGTGGCACGGGTGCTCATCGGTACCGCGCAGGACCGCGCCCATGCCATGGCGCTGCGGCCTGACGGACGCATACTCGTTGGTGGTTATGCGAACGACGGCGTAACCGCAGGTGTTGACTTCGCGGTGGCCCAATTCCTTTCGAACGGAACGATCGACGCGTCTTTCGGAACGGGAGGGACGGTCAGGATCGCATTCCCCGAAGGGGGATCGTCCATCAACGACCTCGCCGTGCTGCCCGATGGTCGGGTGGTGGCGGTAGGGTACGTGGGCGTGACCGGCCAGCTGACCAATTTCGCCGTGGCCTGTTTGATGCCCGACGGCAGTGTGGATGCATCCTTCGGCAATAACGGACGCTTCGTCCATGGCTTCACCAATAACCAAGACCCGGCGCGTGCAGTGCAGGTGGCCCCGGATGGCGGTATCGTGGTGGTCGGCGAAGCGGATATGGGACCGTCGTACTTCGACTTCGCTCTGTTGAAACTACTTCCTGATGGCAGCCTCGACCCCAGTTTCAGCGGGGATGGTTTGGAGACCACCGACTACGACAGTTTCGAACGGGGATATGATGCAGTGATCCGACCCGATGGCCGGATACTAGTTGCTGGTGGTGCGCTCAACGGATTCACCTTCGCGCAATACCTGCCGGATGGCACCCTGGATGCCGGTTTCAGCGGCGATGGATGGTCCACGATACCGACAACAGGAGAGTCCGTGGAAGCGGTCGCGCTGTGGCCCGATGGTGATTACATCGCTGCCGGCTTTGAAGAGACCAGCTTGGTCACGACCGGCGAGGACATCATGGTGAAGGCCTACAAGGCGAATGGTGCGCTGGACTTCTCCTTTGCAACGAATAGCACTTTCCTGATCGATCTGGGCGGTATGAACGATCTCTCGCACGACGTGCTGTTGCAACCCGACCACAAGGCCATCGTCGTTGGCACCAGTTCCCACGGCTACGAGAACCTGGGCCAGCATACCGATGTGGTCCTCTTGCGTCTGGGGGCGGCCATCATCAACGGGATCGCCGAAGCCGCACCAGGATCGTTCACGGTATATCCCAATCCTGCGCAGGGCGTGTTGCGCCTGCGCTTCGCCAGCCCGGTGCGCAACGCAACGCTCATGGTCACCGATGCGCAGGGCCGTATTGCATACCAGGATGTCATCAACGGGAGCTCGCACTCCCTGGACCTGCGCGGCCAGGCACCCGGTCTTTATGCGCTCACCTTACACACGGCTGGTGGCATGCAAGTGCAGCGGGTGGTGGTGCAACCGTAGTACTTGGTCGGGCATCATTGCCGATGCGCCGGGGGCGTCCGATCTTCTTCGTCTTTGGAACGAAGAGGATCGGACGTAACGCTTGGAGCAGGGTCGGTTTGGATCCGGAGGAATGACCGGCAGTCCGCCGATCGACAATCGTTGGCGGGGCTCTCGTCTTGCCTTTTGCACCTGTGCATGGACCCACGCTCCACCCTTCGGTCCTGGTCCATCTCCTGTTCGAGCCTCCGCGCTCTTGCCTCAGTCCGCGCCGCCGTCCGGTGTGTTACGTGCTGCTGCACGCGGGCCTACTGTATTGGCCTTCACATTGAACTCCACGTTCAGCCCCAGGGTGATCAAGGTTTGGTAGCCAATGAAACCATCGATCTGTTCCTTTTCGCCGAAGTTGTAATGCTGGATCCGGCCGTAGAAGTCACCGAGTTCCAACGTGACGCCCAGTACCACCGAGTTGAACGCCGTGTTCGGTGTGCCCAGGAAGTGGTTGCGCATCGCTTCGTTCTTGGCCAGTGCATAGTCGCCGCCGGTGCTGACATCCTCCACGACGTGTGCGGTGTGATCGTCGCTCTCATCACCGGACCAGCTGGAACCGTTGCAGGGGCTGTCCGTATTGCCACAACACGCGGCCCCGGCTACTTCCTTGAGGTCTTCTTCGCGATCGGTCGCATCCCACCCATCGCCGTCCCTGTCTTCTGCCGTCCCATGGCCGCATCCGTGAACACGCGCAGGCCGAGCTCGGGCCGGTAGCCGTGGATCTCCTTCACATCGATGGCGATGAGGAAGTCGATGATCTCCTTGTTGATCACCTGTCCCGGTACCAGCACCGGGAAGCCCGGCGGGTAGGGGATGACGAAGGATGCCGAGACGAGCGGCTGGCCCTTGCGCAGCTCTTCCAAGGCAGGCCCCAGCTTCACGTAGCGGCAACGCTCCTCCTTGTACGCAAGGAAATAGGCTGAACGGATATCGCCACCGGGCACACCGGGTTGTCCTTGGAAACTGGTGTGGAAGCTGCTGAAGTCGGGGAGGGGTGGATACTTCTCGAGGTCTTTGAGGTCGCGCAACTTGCCGATGTGCATGAGCTTGTCCTCGTGCTCCATGCCGGCGTTGCGCTCCTCCAGCTCATCGGCGATCTGCAAGAGCACCTTGGTGAGGTAGGCCAACGAACCACGCGTGGTCCCGATGTTCGTCATGAAGAGCACGCTGTTGCGGCTCGTCTTGTTGATCTGGATGGCGTGCTTGTCCATGAGGTACACGTTCTTGAACGTGTCGCCATCGATGCCCGTCTTTCCGGTGTAGAGGTTGATCTTGGTGGGGTCCACGGCGAATTCATCCTCTGCCCAGGCCTTCTCGATGTCGTTCCAGCCCTTGTCCTTGCGGTAGTAGTGCTCCAGCCCGCTCTGGCGGTGCTGGGCAGGAATGAGGTCGGCGATGGTGATGATGTCGAACCACTTCTTCAAGCGTTCGTTCTCGCGGATGGTGCGACGCAGGAGCAGGCCGAGCTCCATCGCCTTCTCCACCAACTCGTAGCCTTCGAACTCCACTTGCCTACGACCGACATCCATGCTCGCCAGGATCTGGTAGTTGGCGCTGGTGCTGGTGTGCGTCATGTACGCCTCATGGAACGCGGCTTCGCTCTTACGCTTGAAATCCTCGTCCCAAACGTGGATCATGCTGCCTTGGCGGAAGGAGGTGAGCGTTTTGTGCGTGCTCTGCGTGGCGTAGGTGCGGATGCGCACCTTGGCGGGATCCGGCAAGCGCGGCTCTTCGCCTTTCTTCAGCGACTTGATGTGCGCGGCGTACTCGGCCTTGTACTCGTCGGTCCTGTACTTGCGCGCGAGTTTCGCTGCAACGTGCATCGCCGTTCGCTGGCGCAGGATGTAGGAGAAGCCCGCGAAGGCCCACCAAGCTTCGTCCCACAAGAAGACGATGTCGGGCTTGATGGCGAGCACCTGTTCCATCACGCGCTCCACATTGTACACCACTCCGTCGAAGGTGCTGTTGGTGAGCAGCAGCATCTTCACGCGGTCCAGTTTGTTGGCCTTCTTCAAGCGCGACATCTGCTCGCGGATGTGCTCCAGAGGCACCGCACCGTACATGCTGTACTTGGGCAACGGGTAGCTGTGCAGGTACACCGGGTAGGCGCCGCTCAGCACCATGCCGTAGTGGTGGCTCTTGTGGCAATCGCGATCGATGAGGACGATATCACCGGGCTCGACAAGTGCTTGCACGACGATCTTGTTCGTGGTGCTCGTTCCGTTCGTCGCGAAGAAGGTGTGCTGCGAACCGAAGGCACGCGCGGCGAGTTCCTGCGCCTTCTTCAGCGGACCGGTCGGCTGCAACAACGAATCCAAACCGCCGGTGGTGGCACTGGTCTCCGCGAGGAAGAGGTTGCGCCCGTAGAACTCGCCGAAATCCTGGATCCACCGGCTCTTGAACACGCTGTTGCCACGGCTGATGGGCATGGCGTGGAAGACGCCCATGGGCCGCTTGCTGTACTCCTTCAGCGCGGTGAAGAAGGGCGTGTCGTACTTCTCCTGTATGCCGCGCATGATGGTCATGTGCAGCTCGTTCAGGTCCTCCGTGCGGTAGAAGATGCGGCGGAAGTTCTTGAGCGTGCTGTCCTTCAGGTCCGTCACCGGTGTGTCGGTCACGTAGTAACGGTCCACTTCCGGACGGAACCAGCGCATGATGCGCGCGAGCACGGGCCCCATGTTCGCCTGCCCGCGATCGCTGAGGTCGAGGTCGTCGATGGCGCGTGTGAATTCCTGGAGGATCCCTTTGTGATGAGTGCTCCTGTACGGCACGCCATAACGCACGACCACCGCCTGGATGTTGTGGTTGAAGAGCAGGGCCACCAGCGCATCCTGCACCGTGCGCACCACCACGAGGTCGTAGATGAAGGGGTCGCTGCGATCGCGGCAGTTGTGCAGCTTCTGCTTCAGCGCGTGCTCTTCGCTGTCACTGAGGTCATCCACGAAGAGCGTCTCGAAGTAGTTGAGGCGCGGCGCTTCCTTTTCGCCTTCCAGCAGCTCGTGTGGCGGAGCGAAGGGATCGGCCAATGCGACCGGATCGCTGCGGAACGCTCCGCTACTGAGGTTGCGCACCACGTGGTTGGCGCTCTGCGTGAGCGTGTGGTACTCGCGCCCCTTCAGCATCTGCTGCAGGCGCTTCACGGTGTCCTTGCCGGGATAAGCCCAGTATAGCTCGATCGTCCGGAGGTCCTTCAGCAAGGCCTCCACTTCCGCAGCATCGCCGCGGCCTTCATTGAGCGACGAGGCAGCGAGCTTCAGCTGGTCCCACGTGTGGGAGCGCAGGCGCGCGGCGTTGAAGTGGGAGCGGGTCGGTGAATTGCTATCTGCCATGCGGGGTAAGCCGTTGGAAAGATAGGGGTGGACCCGGCCCGTGGTTCGTGATCGTGGAAGGGCCCCGATGAGGAGATCAGCGCTTCTTCTTCGTCGTCTTCTTCGCGACCTTCTTTCCGATGACCGCCCGGGACTTGGCGGAGGCCGGGCGTGCTGCCTTCTTCCCCTGCTTCGTCGTGGCTTTGACGGGCTTGACGGCCGGACCTGTCCGCGCAGGCCCTTCGTGCAACGCCAACCGGTTCCCCTCGCTGTCCAGGAACAACGCGAAATTCCCGGAAGCATCGTTGATGTGCGTCCGGGCCATGATCACACGGCCGCCGGCCAGTTCGACCCGGCCGAGCACGCCGTCCAGATCGTTGCCGGCATTGAGGTAGATGAGCGACCCGGTATCGCTCGGGTAACAACCCGGACCGGCGATGAGGGCGCCCCCCACGCCTTCGTCCGCAGGGAAATAGGCCATGGCGAAATCGCCGTTCACGCTGATCTCCATCTCGATGCCGTAGATGGCGTTGTAGAAGGCGGCGGCGCGGTTGATGTCGTATACGGGGATCTCGAACCAGCTGATGTAGTTCTTCGGTCGTGCGTGGTGTTTGCTGCTGCCTGCGGTGCTGCCCATGGGGGAGTGTGGTTTAGCGGTCCCGAACTGCGTGGTGGCGCGTTTGGAGATCAGATGGTATACGGATCGCTTGGAGGACGGAAGGAGGTGACGATGGGTGTTTTGATCTCGCTGGCCTGGCGCGTGGCGTCCTTCACTTCAAGATCGCTCAGTTCCTGCACGCGTGTGGGCTTGATCAACGGTCCAAGACCATCAAGATACGGATGCCTCGATCCGGGCGCGTACACGTCGAAGTCCACAGGGCGGTCCCGGAAGCTCTTCATCGGCTGGCCCAGGCGCAGTACACCGAGTTCCCGACTACGGCGCACCTTTTCCAGATTGATCTCGATGGGGATGAACTCTTCGTTCACGTCGGCCTGGTAGACCACACGTCCTTCCGGTCCGCATACGATGCTGCGTCCGCTGCCGCCCGCATCGAGACCGTTGATATCGAAGAAGTAACACTGGTTGGTGGCAGCGCTCGCGCGGGCGATGCTCAACTCGATATCCCGATCGATCGTGCCGGTCAGCGTGGGATGCAGGATCACTTCGGCGCCCATCACGGCCAGCGTGCGTGTGGTCTCCGGGATCCACATGTCGTAGCAGATGCTCACCCCGAACCGCCCCACGTCGGGGATGTCGAATACACAGAACTCGGTGCCGCCCGCTACACCGACTTCATACGGGTAGAAGGGGAACATCTTGCGGTAGCGTGTCACCACACTGCCTTCAGGGTCGATCACCGAAGCGGTGTTGTAGATGATCGTATCGCCCGCTTCGTTCTTCGCGCGCTCGAAGATGCTGCCGGGCAGCAACCAGATACCGTGCTTGGCCGCCATGGCACACATCTCCTGCTCGAACTCGCCGGGCACCGCTTGTGCGTGGGTGATATGGGGACCGTAGGCGCACAGTTCGCTGAACATCACCATGTCCACCCATGGATAGATGGCCATGAGCAGGTCCAGCTTGGTCTTCATGGCCTCCACGTTCGCGTGCGCTGTGGTGGTGCGCATCTGGATGCCGGCTATCGAGAATGGTTTCATGGTTCTTCACCACAGAGGCACGGAGACACAGCGGAAATGCATTGTGCATTCATTCTGGAGCTTCCAAGCATGCGGACCAAAATTCGGGTTTCTCTATGCCTCCGTGTCACTGTGGTGGACTACCCACGGATCTTGTCCAACTCCTCTTCCATGATGTCCAGCCCCTTGTCCAGCAGTTCATCGCTGATCACGAGCGGGCTCAACACGCGGATGATGTTCTTCTCGGTGCCTGCGTTGATCACCACCAGGTCGCGCTTGGCGCAGGCGTTCATCAGTGCGTTGCACGTGTCGGCATCGGGTTGCAGCGGGTCTCCGTGCTTCACGAACTCGATCGCCATCATGGCGCCGAGGCCGCGCACATCGCCGATGCACGCGTGTTTCGTCCTCATCTGCTCGAAGCGCTTGCGGATCACGTTGCCAACGTGCCTCCCCTTCGCGTTGATGTCGATCTCTTCCATGTACGTGATGGTCGCCAACGCAGCCGCACAGCTCACAGGGTTGCCGATGTACGTACCGCCGATGCTGCTCGGCCCGGCCTTGTCCATGATGGCGGCCTTGCCCATCACGGCAGCGATCGGCATGCCGCTGCCCAGGCTCTTCGCCCACGTGCTGATGTCGGGCACCACGTCGAACTGCTCGTAGGCGCTCCATGCACCCGTACGACCGAAGCCGCTCTGGATCTCATCGCAAATGAGCAGGATGCCGTGCTTGTCGCACCATGCGCGCAGTCCTTTCAGGTAGGCAGCGGGCACCACGTTGAAGCCGCCTTCGCCTTGTACGGTTTCGATGATCACAGCGGCGAGGTGCTCCGGTGCCACGGTGTTGTGGGCGAGTTCTTCCAAGCGTAGGAGCTCGGCCTTCACGAACTCCGCCTCGCTACGGCCTGCGCCGTACCGGTAGAAGTTGGGGTATTGCGTGCGGTACACTTCAGGAGCGAAGGGACCGCAATCCGGTTTGTAGCCCACTTTGCTGGTGAGCGTCATCGCCATCATGGTGCGACCATGGAAGGCATCGGTGAAGCACAGCACACCCTGGCGCTTTGTTGCCTGACGCGCGATCTTCACCGCGTTCTCAACCGCTTCCGCACCGGTGCTGACCAGCAAGGTCTTCGTGGGTCCGCCATGCGGCAGAAGCGCGTTCAGCTTTTCGCACAACGCGATGTAGGGCTCGTAGCTTGCCACGTTGAAGCTCACGTGCAGGAATTTGGCGGCCTGTTCCTGGATCGCTTTTACGACAGGAGGCGGGCAGTGGCCTGCGTTCACTACGCCGATGCCTCCGGCGAAGTCGATCAGCTCACGTTCGTCCGAATCGATGATGGTGGCTCCACTGGCCTTCGTGGCCGTGGCATAGTTGAACATGCCTACGCCGTTCGGCACGGCTGCCTTGCGACGGGCGATGAGCTCCTGGCTCTTGGTCAGTTGGTCGGTCATGGTAGCGGAATGCGGGGTCAAAGTTCAGCAATGCGTTCACCACGGAGGCACAGCGTTCACGGAGAATGCGAACACATGGAAGCCCCTGAGGCTCAGCCTGATCAGTCCAACTTGTGGGCGAGCGTGACCGTCTTCTTGAATTTCTCGACGTTCCCGGCCAGATCGTACACCTCAAGCACAACGATGTAAGGACCCATGCGACCGAGGCTTCCGCTGTCCAGAATACCGTTCCACGAAATGGCCCCTTCCGTCCCGAGGAGCTGGTTCTGCATGAGCTTCCTTGATTCGCGCCCGGCGATGTCGTACACGCTCATGTTCCCGACGAAACCGGCCTGGTCGAAGCGGTAAGCGATCGTGAGCAGGTCCTGGTATCCGTCATTGTCCGGCGAAAAGATGGATGGTTCGATCGTCATGTCGCCACTGGCGGAAGGAGCCTCGGTGTATTGCGAATTCCGGAACCCCGGCGTTGCTTTCCCGGCGACATCGGCTGCGGTCTGCCAGTTGGTGTTGTCCTCCGTTGGTCGATCGGGGTCCACGCGTTCAAGGCTGTAACCCTCGGTGCTGTTCACCAACGTGAAGTGAAGGTCGTCCGTATAATCAAAACGGTCCAGTTGCTCGCCGACGAAGTTCTGCAGCACTACGGAACCTTCACCATTGTTGAAGCTCGGCATGTCGGTCTCCACGAAACGGTCGATATGGCTCTGGGGGTAGGTCGCCACGATATTGAACACGTCCTCGCAGATCAGGGCATAGGCCCCGGGCAGCAGGAGGGTCGAGTTGGGTGTGATCACCAGACCTGCGGTAACAGCGCCGTCGCTCACGGTCGCAAGACGCCATCCGGCAAGGCTCAGCACCTTATCGCTGCGATTGTACAATTCCACGAAGTCGCTGCCGGTCCCGATCGGATCGTACAGCACTTCATTGATCACCACATCGCCTGCAGCGACCGCTTCGGGTAGCGCGAACGTGGCCGTGTTCCCTGTGCCGATCGCGTTGCCGGGACAATCGGTCACGTTCGTAACGGTGATCGTGTAGATGGTCCCGATGACCAAGGGGTCCTGCAGGTTCAGGGTAACACCATCGCTTCCGTTCGGCAAGGCGCTTGTGACAACGACCGGCGGTGTGATCACGTACGTGCCTCCGATCAAGCTGGAGACGTCCATGGGTTCATTGAAGACCAGACCAACGGACAGGTCGTTCGGCACCTGAACAGAAAGAAGTGAAGGTGCCTGCGTGTCCGGGACGATCGCGAAGATGCTGTTCTGGGCCCCAGGTGTTCCACCTGCACTGGCCACACTGGCGCGCCAGTTCGTAGCGCCGCTGCATGGCGACGTTGGATCGATCTGTTCCAGGGTCCAACCACCATCGTCCTTGATCCCGTCCTGGTACCAGCCAAGAGCGTAGTTCACCGCGTCGATCTGGATGTTGTTGTCATCGCGCAGGTCCAGCGCATCCCCATCGTTGTTCAGTGCGGGCAGGCTGGCCAGGCCGAGCTTGTTGGGGACATCAGGGAACAGCGGAAGACTTGCCGCGGCCATGATCACTACGAATTCCCCCGGTCCGAGAACGTAGGAGGGCATCGCTACCGGCGTGCCGCCGTCGCTGAAGGTCCATCCCTCCAGGTCGAAGGTCTTGTCCGATGTGGCGTTGTACAGTTCCACGAATTCCACTTCCGGCAGGCCTACAACTGGCGATGGGTCCGACATGATCTCGTTGATCACGACATCCCTGAACTCGGCTACATCCGGCACGACCCAGCTGAACTCGATCGGTGTAGCCGGTACGAATACGTTCCCCGCCAAGTCCTCCACAGCGCTAACACCCAACGTGTACGTGTTTCCGTTGACCAACACCTGCGCCAAGGTCAAGTGCACCAACGCCGGGTCCCCGCCATCAAGAAAGGCGGCAGTGGCATTGTTGAAGGGCAGGATGTCGTAGTTGTTGATGTCCTGCGCGGTAGTCGGGTCCAGCGCTTCGTTGAAGAGCACATCGACGCTGGTCGCTGAAACAGCTGTGACCGAGACGATCTGCGGCGGCGTCAGATCCACCGGGATGGAGGACGCGGAGATGTCGTCGAAGAAGTGGTTGTTCGCAGCGGAGGCCGCAGAACTTTGTTCGATCCGGATGCCGAAGTGGGTTGCAGAGGTCGTGGTATTGTCCGTGATGGTGCCTGCGGTCAGGTAAGTGCCGGTGGCGCCGTCATCGTAGAACAGCGTCCATTCACCGGCAGCGGTGCGCGTCACTTTGATCCGGAACGGATTGCTCGTGCTGCTGTTGATCACATTGTCCGGACTTTGCAATCCAGTGGTGAAAGCACTGCCGGCCTCGCTACTGAAAAGTTCGAAACGATCCGCCGTACCTCCTGCGCGAAGCAGGTAACCATTCACACCACCGGTCAGATCGGCCGCATCGCTCATCAGGTAGACATCCACATAATTCGCCCCGCTGGTGCTGAAGCGCAGGTCGATGAAGAACTCCCACTGCGCATCGTTCACGATGGTGCTCGGTGTGCTCAGGTGGTAGTTGGCCGCGCCCGGACTTTGGGACTGCAACTGGCCGGTTGCCGCCGTGAATAAGCCCGTGCTGCCGCTCCAGACAACGCCCGTGTTGATGTCCAGGTCGGCGAAGTCATCGGAGAACTGGGCCCATGATGGGCCGCTGCAAAGGGCGAGAAGTGCGACGGAAAGGACTTTGGAGGGCATTCGACCACCGTTTCGGTACAGCGGACAAGGTAGTACTTTCGACCACCGTAGAACATCAACGGAATATGATGAAAGTCGCTGTTGTCGGTGCCACCGGACTGGTCGGTGGGATCATGCTCAAGGTTCTGGAGGAGCGTAACTTCCCCGTTGATGGGTTGTTGGCCGTGGCCAGCGACCGAAGTGCGGGGAAGGCGGTGCGCTTTCGCGGAAAGGATGTCCAAGTGATCGGCATGGAGGCCGCTATCGCTGCGAAACCGGATATCGCCCTGTTCTCCGCTGGCGGAAGCACGTCGTTGGAGTGGGCGCCGCGCTTCGCCGAAGTGGGTTGTACGGTGATCGACAACAGCAGTGCGTGGCGAATGGACCCGACGAAGAAGCTCGTGGTTCCGGAGATCAACGGACATCTTCTTGCGGCGGACGACAAGATCATTGCGAACCCGAATTGTAGCACGATCCAGATGGTGCTGGCGCTCGCCCCTTTGCACAAGGCTTTCACCGTGGAGCGGGTCATCGTTTCCACTTACCAGAGCGTTACGGGTACCGGCATGAAAGCCGTGGCGCAGATGCAGAACGAGCGCGACGGGGTCGCTGGTGAGATGGCCTATCCGTTCGTGATCGATCGCAATGTGATCCCACGCTGCGATGTGTTCACCGACAATGGCTACACGAAGGAGGAGATGAAGTTGGTGTTGGAGACCAAGAAGATCCTGGACCCTGCGATCCGTGTCACCGCAACGGCGGTCCGGGTCCCGGTTACCGGTGGCCACAGTGAAGCGGTGAACGTGGAGTTCGCGACGGAGTTCGAGCTCGGACAGGTGCGTGAACTACTGAGGAATGCACCCGGCATCGTGCTGCTGGATGAACCGACGAAGGACGAATACCCCATGCCATCGATAGCGAATGGCCGCGATGAAGTGTTCGTCGGCCGGTTGCGTCGCGACGAAACACAACCGCGCACGTTGAACCTGTGGATCGTGGCGGACAATCTGAGGAAAGGTGCCGCGACCAATGCGGTGCAGATCGCAGAAGTACTGGTGTCGAAAGGCCTGCTACGCCGCGAGCGTGTCATGCACTGATCAACGCGAGGGGCGTCCATGGCCACGATGCAACGATCCACATCCCAATACGTTCCCCACTGACCATGAGCGCCTACCCGACCCGCGCAGCAGCCTCCCTCCTCGGTCTCCTTGTGGGCAGCATGGTGGCCATGTCCCAGGCACCCGACCCGTCCCGGTGGGGTTCGGTCTACGTAGCTGGTGGTACCTACTTCGTTGCTGGCCAACCCTTGTTCCGGGGCGACCTGGAGAAGCTTGCACCGGGATCCGTTCTGCTCGCGCAGGACCTCAGCGATCACAACTTCTCCAACGACCGGTACTACTCGGGCACAGGGTCTTTCGAGATATCACTTGGCTTCCTCCCTTGGCAAAGGGAAGGGAAGCCAGGTCCTGAACTGCGGCTCGGTGTGATCTACGCTGGTAGTATCCCGCAGAACGCGCTCCTTCAACGAACGACCCGCACCCCTTATGATACCCTCACCTCGAGCCAGACCGGGGAACAGTTCTTCGTCGACTCCATGCACCAGAGCAGCTATTGGATCGAGCACTCTGCGGAACGGTTCGGTTTGAACGCGTCACTGATCTGGCGCACCCAAGCGCGTTGGAGCTTTTTCGGGGGCTGCGGCCTGGCCGGCGGTCCTGCCATGAACGCCGGGACCTATGTCCGGCACACTTTGGTGGACCGGATCGATGGTCCGGGCGCCAACTACGAGGGTGGTCAATACTCCCAAGGGTACTCGGCATACACGAACGGGACGGAGTTCTTCCGCAATGGAACGGGTTGGTGGTTGTCCATGTACACGCCGATCGGTCTCGACTTCCAGATCGCTCGTTACAATGCGTTCTGGAACCGCCTGCACCTGTACTACGAAGTACGCCCGCAGCTTCTCGTACAGAACTCTCCGGAACTGGGTACCTACACCGACTTCGGTATCCAGTCATTGTTCGGTGCCCGGCTGAAGATCTGAGCCGTGCAAACTCAGGACGTGGATCGGACCGTTGATGGTCTCGATCAGGTCGGTGAACCTTCCGGCGGGATCGGGTTGTCCACTCCTGCGCCGAGCACGGTGCCCGGGTCCTTGGACATCGAAGGGTCGGACGTCGGGTCCACCCCAGCCGGTGCAAGATGGTCGCCGGCATGCGTACTCCTCGTGCGCTGCACGAGGATGAACATCGCCACCCCAATCGTGATCGCGGCATCCGCCACATTGAACACCGGCCGGAAGAACACGAAGTGATCGCCACCCCAGAACGGCAGCCACTCCGGTAGTCGGCCCTGCCATAAAGGGAAGTAGAACATGTCGACCACCGCACCGTGCAGGAGCGGGGCGTAACCACCATCAGGAGGGAAGAGCACCGCCTTCTCGAACGGCGTGCTCGTGCTGAAGATCATGCCGTAGAACGTGCTGTCGATGATATTGCCCAATGCTCCCGCCAGGATCAAGGACACGCTCACGATCAGACCTGTGCTCGCACCGCGTTGGATCATCCGGTACAAGCTGTAACCGATGCCGCTGACGGCGACGATGCGGAAAAGGGTGAGGAGCAATTTCCCCCACTCGCCACCGAACTCCATACCGAAGGCCATGCCCCGGTTCTCTATGAAGTGCAGGTAGCCCTTGTCACCAAGGATGGGTATCGCGCTGTCGTAGAAGAAGTTCAACTTCACCCAAACCTTCAACGCCTGGTCCGCTAACAGGACCAGCAGGATGATGGCAAGGGCGCGCTTCATCGTGAGCGACGCAAGGCTACTTGGAAAGCGTCGAACGCTGAGTGGACATCGAGCAACGGACCACTACGCTTAGTTGCCCATCTGCTGCTTGGCCTCGATGCTCAACGTGGCATGTGGTACCAGGCGCAAGCGTTCCTTGCTGATCAAGCGGCCTGTGACGCGGCAGATGCCATACGTCTTGTTCCGGATGCGCAACAGGGCATCCTCCAGGTGCTTGATGAATTTCTCCTGGCGGCTGGCCAATTGGGCGGTCTCCTCACGGCTCAGGGTCTCACTTCCGTCCTCGATCATCTTGAAGGAGGGGCTCGTGTCGTCCGTACCGTTGTTGTCGTTGTTGGCGAGTGTCTGCTTCAGCAGGTCGTAATCCTTGCGCGCCTCATCGAGCTTTTTCATGATGAGCTCCTTGAATTCGGCGAGCTCTTCATCGGAATAGCGCAGTTTGGACGCGTGCTCCAATGTCGACACCTGTTTCTTCACCACTGGTGCGGCCATCGGGCGGTTCGGTGCGACGACCTGCGTCACCAAGGGCTTGGCGGCGGCGGCACGTGCGAGCTCCTTCAAGGCGGCCTTCTCTTCCTTCTTCGTTTCCTTCTTCACGGGTTTGGCTGGGGCGCTGACAGGCTTTTCGTTCTTTGGTGAGGGAGTGGACTTTGCTTCGGTCGGTTTGGGCGCAGGTGCCGCTTTTACAGCAGGCTTCGCTGGTGCCACCGCCTTTGCAACGGGCTTCGGAGCAGGTTTGGTCTGTGCCTTGGCGGGTGCCACCTTCTTCGCAGGCACTTTGGCAACGACCTTTTTGGCCGGAGCTTTCACCGCCTTGGCAGGAGCGGCCTTCTTCACGACCTTCTTCGGTGCGGGCCTGGCAGCGATCTTCTTTTTCGCGGGAGCCTTCACGGCCTTCTTCGGCGCAGGCTTGGCCGCTTTCTTAGGAGCGGCTTTGGCGGCTTTCTTCGGAGCAGGCTTTGCAGCCTTCTTCACGGGCTTGGCTGCCTTCTTGGCGGCGGGTTTCTTGGCCATGGCGGTCCCGGGTTTTGAAAATGATCCGCAAATATAGTCGGTTCAACGCCTCAGTTGGCCGACCGGACAAGGGATAGCGCACATCGCGTAGCCTCGTCCAGTTCGACTTCATGGGAACCTTCACCACCGCCGGGCAGGAGGTCCACAAGCAACTGGTCCTGAGGGGTCAGGGCGAGCGTTTCCGACAGAATGTGCGGGGCATGGGTCTTGACCGCTTCCTCGAACCGTGCATCCCCGTTCCGCTGGATCCGTAGATCGATCCGGTCGGTGATCTCGAATCCCGACTCCTTGCGCAGCGTTTGGATCCGGCTGACCAGTTCGCGGGCGATGCCTTCCTGGAGCAAGGCTTCGTTCATGGTGATGTCCAACGCCACGGTCAATGCGCCATCGCTTGCCACGCTCAGTCCCGGCACGTTCTCGGCCGTGATCTCCACATCGTCGCGGAGCAGTTCCAGCTCCTGGCCCTCGACCATGAGCTTCATGCGGCCATTGGCCTCGAGCTCTGTGATCTGCGATTGATCGAAGGCGGTCACGGCGGCGGCCACGCTCTTCATCAACTTTCCCATACGCGCGCCCAGCTTGGGGAAGATGGGCTTGATCTTCTTGGTGAGCTTGCTCTCGCTTGCATCGAGGACCACGAGCTCCTTCACGTTCACTTCACTGAGCACGAGGTCGCGGATCGCATCTAGACGAGCGCGCATCGCATTGTCCGTGACGGGCACCAGCAACTTCTGCAAGGGCTGGCGCACGCGATGCCCTTCCTTCTTGCGGATGCTCAACACCAACGAGGTGAGCTTCTGCGCGAGCGCCGTGCGCTGCTCCAGCTCAGTATCGATCAGTTTCTCTTCGTGCTTGGGCCAATCGCTCAGGTGAACGCTCGTGCCTTTCAGGTCGCGGTACAGGCGGTCGCTGAAGAAGGGCGCGATGGGCGCGCTGAGCATCGCGATGACTTCCAGGCAACGATGCAGCGTCTGGAACGCCGCGTTCTTGTCGGCGCCGAGCTCGCCTTTCCAGAAGCGGCGTCGGTTGAGGCGCACGTACCAGTTGCTCAGGTCCTCCACCACGAAGTCCTGGATGGCGCGCGCGGCGATGGTGGGCTCATAGTCGGCGTAGTTCGCGTCGGCGAGCTTGATCACGCTGTTCAGGCGCGAGAGGATCCAGCGGTCGCTCTCCGTCAGCACGGCGTCGCCCGATCCGTCGAAGCCATCGATGTTCGCGTACAGCGCGAAGAAGTTGTAGCTGTTGAAGAGCGCGCGGAAGAACTTGCGCTGCACCTCCGTAATGCCCTCGGCGTCGAACTTCAGGTTGTCCCACGGTGACGCGTTGCTGATCATGTACCAGCGCACGGCATCGGCGCCATACTGGTCCAGCGTCTTGAAGGGATCAACGGCGTTGCCCAGGCGCTTGCTCATCTTCTGGCCCACCTTGTCGAGCACGAGGCCATTGCTCACTACGGTCCTGTAGGCCACGGAATCCTGCGTGAGCGTGGCGATGGCGTGCAGCGTGTAGAACCAACCGCGCGTTTGATCAACGCCCTCGGCAATGAAGGCTGCCGGGAATTTCTCCTTGAACGTCGCTTCGTTCTCGAATGGATAATGCCACTGCGCGTAAGGCATCGCGCCGCTGTCGAACCACACGTCGATAAGGTCGGTCTCGCGGTGCATCGGCTTGCCGCTGGGCGACACGAGCACGATGTTGTCCACGTAAGGACGGTGGATGTCGATGCTGTCGTAGTTGGCATCGCTCATGTCATCGGCCTTGAACGATGCATACGGATCCGTCTTCATCGCACCAGCCTTCACGGCACGCGCGATCTCCTCCTTCAGCTGCTTCAGCGAACCGATGCACAATTCTTCATCACCATCGGCCGTGCGCCAGATCGGGAGCGGGATGCCCCAATAGCGTGACCGCGAGAGGTTCCAATCCTGCAGGTTCTCCAGCCAGTTGCCGAAGCGGCCGGTGCCGGTGCTCTCGGGCTTCCAGTTGATGGTCTTGTTCAGCGCGATGAGCCGGTCCTTCTTCGCGGTCACACGCACGAACCAGCTGTCGAGCGGGTAGTAGAGCACGGGCTTGTCGGTGCGCCAGCAATGCGGGTAGTTGTGCTCGTACTTCTCCACCTTGAAGGCGCGGCCTTCCGTCTTCAGCTTGATGGCGATGCGCTCATCCACGCTGAGGTACTTGTCGCGTCCCTGCTTCTTCGCTTCAGCGGCGCGCTCATCATCGGTGTAGTACTCGGCCTTCACGTACTCGCCCGCGAAGTCCGTCACTTCAGGCTTGAAACGACCGCGCAGATCCACCAGCGTGAGCGAGCCGATGTTGTGCTGTCGCGCCACGCGTTGGTCATCCGCGCCGAAGCTGGGCGCCGTGTGCACCACGCCGGTGCCATCCTCCGTGGTCACGAAATCGCCGCCGATCACCTTGAATGCATCGCCGCCGCCTTCAGGTTGCGCGTAAGGCAACAGTTGCTCGTAGCGCACGCCTTCCAATTGGTGGCCGTAGAACTCACCATCCAGCTTCCAAGGGATGTTCTTCCCATCCTTCTTGTAGGCGTCGAAGTCGGCGTCTTTCGTCTCTTCCTTGAAATAGGCGTTGAGCCGCGTCTTGGCCAGCACAACGGTCTGCGGCTCGTGCGTGTACGGGTTGAAGGTCTTCACACGCACATAG